>VBLP01000170.1 GCA_005887925.1 Deltaproteobacteria bacterium
GCATCCTTCAAACGGCTGTCGACGTCGTTGAGGATCGGTCCGTCACGGGTCGTCCGGACGTCGAGCTGGACGTCGGGCCCTCCGGCGACCTCGATTGTCTCGTGGCGGATCTCGAATGGGATCGACTGTCCGGCGAGGAGGTAATTGCCGGGGTTGGTCAGGTCGGGCTCGATCGTGAAGAGGTCCTCGACGTCGGGATCGGCATTCGTCGCACCCCACGCGATCTTCGCGTTGTGGCCGAGGACGACGCCGGGCACGCCCGGGAAGGACACGCCGGCGACGTCGAACGGGCAGTCGGGGCTGACGGCCCGGCAGCGGAGCCCGTTCATGTACCAGACCGACGGCATCCCGATCCCGAGGTGCGGGTCGTTCGCGAGGAGGGCCGTTTTCGTTGTCGTCTTCGAGGGTCCGATCACCCAGTTGTTCGACCCGACCTGATGGTCGCCGGCGATCCCGTCGGCACCATCGAGCCCGGCGATCTCGAGGAGGCTGCTGCTCGCCGCCGCGACGTCGCGCCAGGCCGCGGCGTCGCCCAGCGTGGTCGACCTCAGTGCGGGCGGACGGGCGGCCATCGGTCCCGCCCGAGCCGCGTTGACGATCAAGGGGCCGGCCGCCGTCGATCCCGCGCCGCCGGACCCCTCGAGCCCGCTCGGCGTGATGACCGGCATCCGCGCGTCGTACGGCGGAAAGAGCTCGTCGGTCCGGCCGGGATCGCCGAGCTTCGCATCGGCCAGCATCCGGAAGACTTCGGTATCGAAGTTGCCGCCGAGCTGCCAGCCCTGGACCTTCTGCCAGGCCAGCGTGTCGAGCGCCCCCCACGGCTCGAGTCTGTACCCGCCGATCCCACCGCCGAGCCCCGCCTTCAGCCCGGCCACCACGAATGGCAGCGACAGTGAGCCGTCGTGATCGGCGATCCAATCGTTGACGCCGGCGGCATAGGCATCGACGACCGCCCGGGCGTCCGGGCTCAGGGCGGCGAGATCGCGTTCGGCCGCCTGGCGCCAGCCGAGGGTCCGGATGAAACGGTCCTCGGTCAGCGTGCTCGACCCGAACAGCTCGGACAGCCGGCCCGACGAGATGTGCCGCCAGACCTCCATCTGCCACATCCGCTCCTGGGCGTGGACGTAGCCCTGGGCGAGGAACAGGTCGTGCGCCGAATCGGCTTCGATCCAGGCGATGCCGTTGGCGTCGCGGGTCACTCGCACCGCGTCGTCCAGACCCGCGATTGCGAGAGTCCCGTGGGTCGTCGGCAAGCCGCGCGCTGTCAGGACGGCGATCAGCGATCCGCCCGCCGTCGCAACGACGACGAGGGCGATGACGACGATCCAGCCGACGCGCTTGACCAGGCTGACCAGACGACTCACGGTCGATCCCTTCTCGACGACGCTCCCGGCTCGCGGGCCGTTGGCGCCTCCGGCAGTGTGCCCGCCGGGCCCGCCATGCGTCGCGTCGATCTCGTCAGCGAGCGAGCATCGTCCCGATCCCGTCGGCGGCGGCCCGACCGACGATGGCATTGGCGAACACGAGGTCCGCCAGTCCGACCCCCAGATGGCTCACGACCACGCGCCCGGACGGGCGCATCCGCCCGTCGAGGAGGGCCTCGCCGATGGTCGCCGCGGGGTCGGGATAGTCGTCGAAGTTCCCGGTCGAATCGACTGCGACGACCAGGGCGTCCGGCATCAGCCAGTCATCGGTCAGGCGCTGCCGCTCATGGGGCGGGGCGAAGGAGGCGACCGTGACGACGACATCCGCCGAGCGGGTCGCATCGCGGGCGTCCCCGGCCGTGACGGCCGAACCGATTCCGGGCGTCTCCCGCGCGATCGTGGCGAGCGCCGTCGCGCGCTCCGGATGGCGATCGAACAAGGCGAGCTCGAGGCCCGGGAGAACATGGCCGAGGACCTCGAGATGGCTTCGGGCCTGGACGCCGGCACCGAGCAGGGCGACCCGCGGACGGCGACCGACGACATTCGGTGCATACCGGGCGATCGCCACACCGCTGATCGCCGCCGTGCGCTCCGCAGTGATCGGCGCGGCATCGAGAATGGCAGTCGGAACCCCGGTCGTCGGATCGGTCAGGAGGACGAGGCCGTGGATGGCTGCCAGGTCCTGCGCGCGGTTGGCCGGGAAGCCCGCGATCCATTTGAGCCCGAGGAGATCATCGGCGCCCTCCGGGTCGACGCCGCGCAGATGTGCCGGCATCGCGTGGGCGAATGACCCCTCGGGCCGGGGATGGACTCCGATCTTCGGCGGCAGCTCAGCGTCGTGGACGAGCGCGGTCATCGTCAGCTCCGCGAGGCGGAGCCGCTCGGCAAGGGGCGGCATCGCGGCGACGACATCGGCCGCCGTCAGGTAGCGAAGCTGCGGAGCGACCCGGGCCGTCATCAATCGCGAGTCTAGCGCCGGGTAGCATTGGGATCGTGCCTCCCGATCCCGCCCAGAGCCTCGCCAACCTGCGTCTCGAACGTGACGCCGTGCTGCTCTATGACGCGCTCGCCGCGATCGAACCGGACGTGCACCGGGCGGGCGCCTTCAACCGGATCGCGGGCAACGAGCGTCGTCACGCCGACGTCTGGGCGGGCAAGCTGCGCGAAGCGGGCGTCGACGTGCCACCCGCACCGACCCGCCCGCGGCTCCGGGTCCGGATCATCATCCTGTTGGCCCGTCTCTTCGGCACGAAGGCCGTCAGCGATCTCGTGACCGCGCTCGAGGGCGACGAAGAGGAGATCTACGGCAGCCAGACCGCGAGTCCCGCTATCACCCCGATCGCGACATCGCCGAGCGAGAGCGATGGCACCGATCCGGCCGATCCGGGACGCTGCGCGCCGTCATCTTCGGCGTCAGTGACGGTCTCGTCTCGAACCTCGCGCTGGTCATGGGCGTTGCCGGCGCGTCGGGTCCCACGGCGACCTCGGGCCATTTCATCCTGCTCGCGGGGATCGCCGGCCTCCTCGCCGGAGCGTTCAGCATGGCCGCCGGCGAGTACATCTCGATGCAGAGCCAGCGCGAGCTGTTCGAGCGCCAGATCGAGCTGGAGCGGGCCGAGATGGAAGCGATGCCGGAGGAAGAGGAGGCCGAGATGGCCGCTCTCTACCGAGCAAAGGGATTCCAGGAGGACGAGGCGAAAGCGATCGCCCACCGCCTCTTCGAGGATCCGGAGCGCGCCCTCGACCAGTTGATCCGCGAGGAGCTCGGGCTCGATCCGGACGAGCTGGGCTCACCGTACGGCGCTGCCTTCGGATCGTTCGTCGCGTTTGCCCTCGGTGCCTTCGTCCCCGTCGTTCCCTATCTCATCGGCAGCGGAGTCGTCGCATTCGGCGTGGCCATCGCCCTGAGCCTCGTTGCGCTGTTCGCGGTCGGAGCGGGCGTGAGCCTCCTGACCGGCCGAAGCGCTCTGTTCTCCGGTGCACGCCAGGTGGGGATCGGCGCGACCGCCGCGATCGTCACGTTCATCGTCGGAACGATCATCGGCGTGTCCGTGGGGATCTGAGGCCGGGCGAGTTGAGCGACAGCGAATCGAAGCCTGAAGCGCGTCTCCGGGCAGAGGGCCTCGACCCCTCGGCCTGGTCGAACGGACCGGGCGAGCGGTACGACGCGCACGTCCACGGTTACGACAAGGTGATCGTCGTCGACACCGGCTCGATCGCGTTCGGCCTGCCCGAGTGGAACGAGGTCGTCGACCTCGTGGCCGGCGATCGGCTCGAGCTCCCGGCCGCGACGCGCCACGATGCCGTCGTCGGGCCGCTCGGAGTCCGATGCCTCGAAGCCCATCTGCCGGCAGGAAGCCTGCGGGCGGTCGTGCATCGGCCCGCCGGAGGCTGGTAGGGCGATCAAGCAGTCTCGATTACACCCTCGACGCGTCAGGGCTTGAGGAAACGGAACGACTGCACGAAGTGGTGGAAGGTCGCCAGCGTCACGTCGGTGAGTGGGCCGCCTGAGAGAACGTAGAGGAAGTAGA
>VBLP01000171.1 GCA_005887925.1 Deltaproteobacteria bacterium
CCGCTGGGAGGCCCTCGAATTGCCGCGGATCCGCGACCGGCCCTACGAGGCGCGCGATGGCGGAGCCGTGCTGTACCGACTGCCCGGGGCGCTGTGCATCCGCTTCCGTACCCAGGCCGGCGTGCAGCCGCGACGGTTGGGAAGCGCCGATGTCCGTGGGCGAGGCCGCGCGATCGGCGTGGTCGCTGATCTCGAGCGTCGCGCGGTCAGGTGCGATCCTGCAGCGATCGGTGCTGCCCTCGCCGGCACATGGCCATGGCCCGCGCACGGCGGGCGTGCCGCCAAGCTCGCACGGACCAAGCTCGCGAACCTGTCCGAGAATCATTGTTCAGCGCGGCGGCGCGGGGGAGCACATCGTCATGCAACGCTCTCCGATCCGGTGCCACCGCCCGTCTCTGTACCGCCGGTCTCTGTATCGTCGGCACACAGACCATGGCGATCAAATCCGTCTGGCCATACTGTGGTGTCGCTGTCGGTAGCCGCCGCGACGTTGGCCGCCGCGAGGTTGGCCCCGGCGAGGTTCGCCCCTTCGAGACTGGCCTCGGCGAGATTGACCTCGGCGAGGTTGGCTCCATCGAAGTTCGCCCCGGCGAGGTTGGCTCCGTAAAGGTCGGCTCCGTGGAGGTTGGCCCCGGCAAGGTTCGCCCCTTCGAGACTGGCCCTGTCGAGGCTGGCCCTTTCCAGGCTGGCCCCAGCGAGGTTGGCCCCGGCGAAGTTGGCCTCGTAGAGGATGGCGCTATCAAGGCGGGCCCCGTAGAGGTTAGCCCTATCGAGATTGGCCTTATCGAGGTCAGCCTCTCTGAGGTTGGCCCCGGCGAGGTCGGCCCCAGCGAGGTTCGCCCCGGCGAGATTGGTTCCGGTGAGGTTCGCCGCTTCGAGGTTGGCCCGTTGAAGGCGGGCACCGTCGAGGTGCGCACGGGTGAGGTCGGCTCCGGCGAGGTTCGCCCCAGCGAGATTCGCCTCGAAAAGGGAAGCCTCGGTGAGGTTGGCCCCGGCGAGGTCGGCCCCGCCGAGATCTGCCCCGGGGAGAATGGCCCCGGCGAGGTTCGCCCCAGCGAGATTCGCCATTCTAAGGTTGGCCCTTGTGAGAATCGCCCCTTCGAGATCGGCCCTGGAGAGGTTCGCACATTCGAGGTTGACCAAGCAAAGGTTTGCGCGCGTGAGCTTTGTTCCAACGAGGTCTGCAGCGAAGAACTTAGCCCCTATCAGATCAACTGCACTGAAATCACCTCCGTTGAGCCTCGCCCCAGAGAAGTCAGCGACACGCTCATTTTGGCTGTCTCGCGGGTGCTCACTCCGGCTGTCTGGCGCGCAAAGCGCAGACATCCCTACGCTGGCAACGGCGAGCTCCCTCTGGCTGTCTCGCGCGCGAATCGCAAGCATCCTCGCACGGGAGCTTTCCCAGAGTTCGTTGCGGCTCGGCTCGACCGTACCGTTCTCCGCCGTATTCTCGACTTCGTCGACTTGAAAGGAGCGCACGTCGAACCCAACACGCGCCGCGAGTTCTCCAGTCCCGTGCTGCACCCTCAGGCGTGCTGCCGCTTCTGAAGACAACGACACGCTCAATCGCACACTTCCTTCTCGGACCTCGATGATTTCCAGCGACACATCGCCGCTCAACATGCGCAGCTGGTCTCGCAGCCGAGCGATCGCGATGGCGTCGAACTCCTCGAGAGTCGCCTTGATGACAATGGAACAACGCGCACGTCGGGCCGATCGATGCAGCAGAAAGAGCTCGTTGGGATCGATATCGGGCCGTGTCACCAGCCTCGGCAATGCGATGCTCGTGACATCGCCATCTCGACTGTCATGCATCGGCCCCTGCAATCGCATCGCAGCCAGTCCTTGCCGGAACGCAGCGCCAACGGACTCGCCGTCTCCCAGGCCGCCATAGAAGCCGATTGCGAATGTCCTCGCCGCGGTGTCGCGAATTGCGCCACCGATCCCGACGACGCATGCGACACGTGCGGTCAGCGCGCTGGCCTGAGTTTCGCTGAAGCACGCGCTGAGGACAACGACTTGCACAGAGGCGCCGGCGGCGCCGAACGTCTCGTCAAGTGCTGACGTCGGCACGAGCTGTGAACACCCATCCAACCCATGGAAAACCAGGCCGGTGCATTTGTCATCGGGAGTAGTGGCCACGGCTTCGGTATCACATCCCCCTGTGCCACCTTTCCTGAACTCGGGCGGCCTGCCATTTCCACTGTAGTGGACCACCGTCGGCTTCAGCCTTCGCAGCTCGCGGAGAAGATCCAGCGGCTCCACCGCCCATCGGGTTACCAGCTCGAACTGGTCGCGGTGGCCCGTGCGCTCGAGCTCCTCTTGGATCGCTCGTGCCTCTTCATCAAGCGCGAGCCGATCCGTACCGACGGGGTTGGCCGCGAGAAACAGGATCGTGTGCCTCACGACCCGCTTCGCTGGTAGTTGAGGTGGCGACGTCGTCTGAAGCTGGCTGGCATCCACGGGCGAATCCTCCGCGTGAAGCTTCGATGGCTACTCGGTTGAGGCGACGCAACCAGCGGTCCCACGACATGCGTTGGCAAGAAACTCGCTCCGGATTGTGCGTCCAGCCGGAACTGCGGTGGTTGCGAGCCGTGACTGCGCGCCGACGTGCTCGCGCTGATCCGGCGCCGGCTGCACATCGCTGCTGGACGCCGCTCGCCGTGTGCGATCGCCAGCTCGACGACGCCGAGCGGCGGTGGGGGAGCGCGATGCGCCGCGAGCTCGACGCCGCGATGGCGGCCCGGCTCGCCGCCCATCCGGCGCAGCCCGACGAGCCTGAGCCCGGCACGGAGGTCACGTTCGCCGACCTGCTCGAGCTCGATTGAGGGGCGACGCGGGCCTGCTCGCCGACCAGGTAGAGTTCGCCTGGCACGATCCCACATCGTCCGCCGACAAAGCCTTGATGGGTTGATGGCCAGCTCATCGGGGAGGTTGCTGCCTCCCGCGTCGATCAGGTTGCGCCGTGATCCCGCCCGACGCAGGTTGCGCCGATCTGTCTCAAGGAGGCGATCGTGCGACTGGTCCGAATCAAGGACGAGCCTGCCCAACCGGGCAAGGCGATCCAGGCAATGTGGACGACGCGGCACGAGCTGGCGAAGCTCCGCGCGTTGATCGTGAAAGCGAAGAAGCAAGGAGACTTGTGGACGTGGCGACGCAGCAAGGCGGTGCGCGACTACATCAACGGCAAGAAGGTGCTGGCCATCGCGGCCGATCTCGAGGTTGTGCGAGCGTCGGTGAACCGTGGAAAAGGAGCTTGGTAGGACATGGCGGTCCTACAGCCAGCTTGGTCCAGGCCGGTCCAGGCCGAGCTGGCACGCAGCACGGCGCCGACACCACCGACGAGGCCACCGCAGCCCACGCCGCCGGCGGTTGGAAGCCACCCGGCGTCAACGAGGTCGGCGACTGGCTACTGGAATGGACGCTGACCTGGGCCGATCAGGCAGGCCAGGCGTTCGGCACCTTCGCCGACGCGGTCCGCACGGACTCCCACAAGAGCAGCAACGTGGGGGCACTGATCTCGATAGCGGGCAATGGGCTGTGGGTGCTCGGCGGGCTGGTGGAGAATCCTCCTACCGCGGTGCTGGGCGCCGCGCTGTCGACGCTTGGCTCGTTTGTTCAAGGCAGCGGCAAGGGCCAGGACAACAATCAGCTCCTGCTGAAATTGCATCAGGGCCTCGACAAGTTCACTGACCAGCTGAACAAGGGAGCGACGAATCGGCACCGCTGGTCCCACCTCCCCGGGGACTCGGGCTTCCGTCACGCCGGCTCCGACTCCAACGCCGAGGCCTTTCTCCACCAGCATCTGCACATCTCGAATACCGATCATGTGGGCCGGCTGCGGACGGGCATTGAGAAGCAGCTGATCGGGCAGTACCTCCATGCCAAGCATGCCTACATCGAACATGAGACCGCGCTGACGCTGGGCGGTGCGATCACCGAGGATCACCTCAAGGGCATCTCTGGGAGTCACCTGTCTGGCATGCCATCCTGATTCCATCCATGTTCCCGCTTGCATGATTCAAGGCATCAGCAACCTCAACCCCTGGCAGAGGATCCGGATTCCCAGCGTACAGAACCAGCGTGAATACATGTTTCAGGATTAGCAGAACTAATTCAGATCGGCTGAATTCTCAGCCCAATTTGCATCCTGTATGTCGGCACGACGCCGATCTCTGCCTACTCATGGCTACGTCGAGGTTTGTAAGCGACATCAACTAGCATGGTATCGGCGATAGTAACATCATACGTTGGATGAATCTCTCTGTGGTCGCTTTCGATCGGATCTCCTTGGCCGCTCTTGTCAAGGCGACCAGATGGGGCGCTGAACGTACTATCGATATGCACGATCAAAGACGACAACCCGGGCGCGGCTCGTTGATCGAGTCCAGCCACGCACACGAGCCGAAGCATGCGAGCATTGGGAAAGATACTCTTGTTGCTGCGCATCAACGCGCGATGCACTTGGGAGAGGCCGGCGCGGCTTGCGAGATTGCCCATCTCACCGCCCCGACGAGCCTGGCATGGCGGCCTGCCGCCGGCCGGAGCCAGCATACCTTCGAGCCCGCCAAAGGCAGCCCCCGCACCGGCAGCATCCCGGTCCGCGGGAACAGCAGTAACGGCGGCAACGCCAACGTCATTCGCAGCAACGCCAGGGTCGTTCACGGCACGCCAGGTGACGACATCATCATCGGTGGCAGCGCGAGCCAGAAGATCTACGGCGGCGGCGGCAACGACATTATCATAGGTGCCGGGGGCGACGACCGCATCTTCGGCGGCGCGGGCCGCGAGCACATCCGAGGTGGCGCGGGTAGAGACCACGTCCACGGCGGCGCAGGCAACGACCACATCCGAGGCGGCGCGGGCAACGACCACATCGCTGGCGATCGCGGCAACGACCACATCCGAGGCGACGCAGGCGCCGACCACCTCGCCGGAGACATCGGCGATGACCACATGTTCGGCGACGGGGGCAACGACCATTTAGCCGGCGGTATGGGCACGGACGTGCTCCGGGGGCGTGGGGGTGATGACGTCCTGAGCGGCGATGAGGGCCCCGACATCATCGACGGGGGCAAGGGGAACGACACGGCCAGCTTCGCGACCCTCTCGGGCCCCGGCGCCAATCCGAACGACCCCACACACCCCATCAACGGCGTGCACGTCAAGAGGACGACGAAACCCGACTGGTGGACCAAACAGGGTGTCCGCCACTCCGTTAGTGCTTACGGTGGCTCGCGGGCGGCGGGGGGCAGCGCGGGCCCGGGAAAGACACCGCCCACGGCAAGATCAAGCACAAGGTCTCCGCGAACGGCGAGTCTGACCCGGTCGTCCGCACGCCCGGCGGCGCGGTAGTGGGCGTCTTCTCTTCCACCCTCATCATTAGAGGCGGCCACAAGATCACCGTCAAAGCTCATCGCGACGAGGGCAAGATCGACAAGGTCGATATTATTGAAGAGATCACCGAAACGCTCCCGGGCGGCCAGAAGGTGTCTAAGACCGTGAAGAGTTCCTATCCGGTGAACGGGCCGATCGACTCGGTGCTGCTCGAGGGCGGGCGCGGCAACGACCAACTCCGGGTGGACGGATTCGGCGCCGACGTGCCGGTCAGGCTCAGCGGCGGAAAAGGCAACGACACCCTCGTGGGCGGGCAAGGCAACGACATCCTCAACGACGGTGCCGGCGACGACAAGTTGTTCGGGGGCGGCGGCGACGACGGCCTCACGAACAGCCGCGGCAAGGACCATCTCTTCGGGCAGGATGGCAACGACCTGCTCGTTTCCAGCTCGATCGACAAAGGCGACCGACTCGGCGGAGGGAAGGGACTGGACAACGTGTCCTTCGCCCAGATGCCTCACGATCCCGCCCATCCGGGTCGCGACCTCGGCGTGCGCGCCAAGATCGGCGGCACTGCCCGGCGCATCGACAAAGACGGCAAAGGGCACGGCCCCAGCGCCCGGATCGCCGGCTCAGTCGAGGATCTGGAGGGCTCAGAGGGCGACGACGTGCTGATCGGCAACGGCAAGAATAGCCATCTAATGGGCCGCGGCGGCGACGACACTCTGCTGGGACGTCGCGGCGACCGACCATCTCGAGGCACGCGACGGTAAGCCCGACCGTCTGCTGGACGGCGGCGGGCGCCATGACCGGGCGACCCGACCCTCGATGCGCAGGACCGAGTGCTTCACCACGAGAACCTCACCGCCGCAACTGCCTGAGACTTTGGAGGTGCCACCGGATTAGAACTGGGGAATGGTGGTTTGCAGGACAATAAGGTCCGTCCGAAACAAAGCCAACAAGTCGTCAGCTTACTGGGAGCAATGTAGTAATCGGCAAGCCGACATATATGTCATCTGAGCAAATGCGTTCATCGCACAATGTCGATGCTCGCAGCAACGTCTGGTCAAGGAAGACCACAGCAAAGGGGAAACATGCGTTCAAGTGTACTCGTATTCGCAGTGGGTTGTAGCATGCTGGTGTTCGGATGCGCCGACGCGCCCGACGAGACCCAGGAGATCATCGACAACCTGGTGCACGCGGACTTTCCGCGCAACGACATCATGGTCGTCGACGGCAAGGTCTACGTAGGCCGCGACGCAGAGGTCTCGCTGGCTGCATCGCGCGAGATGCTCCAGGTCGATTCGTCGGACGACCACGAGCAGTACCGGACCACCAACCTCATCAGCCGCAGCCTGACGACGATCTGCGTTGATATTCGGGCCTGCGCGAACCATAGCTCGAAGTTCGCCACGGCGCTCACGAACGCAACCAACAACTACACCGCCCTGAACCTCACCTTCAACATGTCCCGGCGGACCACTGACTTCACCGGCTGCAGCGCGCGCATCACGTGCCGGCTGGCCCACGGCGTCACCGGCGGCAGCTCCGGGTTCCCGTCCGGCGGACTTCCGTTCGGTACGATCAACATCGGTACCGGGCTCGACAGCGCCACCTTCAGCACCGACACGGTCGCGCACGTCATGACCCACGAGATCGGCCACGCGATCGGATTCCGCCATTCCGACTGGTTCAACCGGAGCATCAGCTGTGGCAGCGGCGGCAGCGAAGGCGGCGGCATCGGCGCGATCCTGATCCCGGATACGCCGAGCGGGGCAACCGTCGGCGGATCGATCATGAACGCCTGCTTCCGCACGAGCGAGACCGGCGAGTTCACGGCGAGCGATGTCACGGCGCTACGCGCCCTGTACGGCGTGGCACGCCCGCCGGGAGTGAATTCGAACATCGCGTTTCAGGCCAATACGAGCGTCCTGTGGGTCGTCGGCCCCGGCGGCCCCGGCCCGACCGGCCTCGGCATGGCCGCGGGAACGAGCCCGAGCATCACCGCGCTGTCCAGTGGCGGCTACCAGGTCGCGTTCCAGGCCAACACCGG
>VBLP01000672.1 GCA_005887925.1 Deltaproteobacteria bacterium
AGCAGCTGACCGAGGTCGTCGAGGCCAAGGCCGATCCGGGGCTCACCGCGCGCGCGCGGCTGTTCCTGGGCATCGCCGAGAACTACGCGGGCAACCTGGCGGCGGCGCTGCCGCTCCTGCGCTCCAACGAGCAGGCGATCGAGGACGACGCCGAGCGCACCGAGTACCTGGCCGCGCTGGCCTACGCGACCGCCGCGGCCGGCGATCCGCCGATCCGCTCGCTCGTGGTCTTCGATCAGCTGTACCCGCGGGTCACGCCGACCGAGCGCGCCGCGATGGTGGCGCGCATCGCGGAGGTCGTCGCGGCCACCGACCCGGGCCTGGTGCGCCGCGCGTTCGACGAGCTGCCCGACCGCAAGGGCCCGAGCTTCGCGATTGTCGCGAGCCGGCTGGCCGTGCTCGCCGATCAGGCGGGCAACGCCCAGGAGGCGCAGCGGATGCGCGACATCGCGGCACCGGCGCGGGCGGCGATCGGCTTGCCGCGGGCGATCGGCCCCGAGACCGCGGCGGGGCCGGGCGGTCCGGTCGGCCTGCTCGGCGCGGTGGTGCCGCTCGGCGGCAAGTCCAACCGGGTCGCCGAGGCCGCGGTCGCGGGGCTGGGGCTCGCGGCCGGGGTCGGCGATGGCAAGGCGGTCGCCGCCGTCGAGGTCCGCGCGGCCGGCGATGGCGACGCGGTCGGGCTCGCCGTCGAGGACCTGGCGCGCGCCAACGTGGTCGCCATCATCGGCCCGACCGACACCAACGCGGTCGACGTCGCCGCCCCGCGCGCCGAGGCGCTCGGCGTGCCGCTGCTCAGCCTGTCCGGCCGGGCCGAGAAGCACGCGATGCGGCGGACGGTGTTTCACATGATGCACTCGGGCGAGGCGCGGGCGCGGGCGCTGGCGCAGCGCGCGTTCGCCAAGGGGATCACCCGGTTCGCGGTGCTGGCGCCGGAGAGCGGCTACGGCAAGACGCTGTCCACCGCGTTCGCCGACGAGGTCGCGCGCGCCGGCGGCACGCTGGCCGCGACGGTGACCTACAAGGCCGACACCAAGTCGTTCGCGGGCGTGGTCGGCAAGCTGCCCGGCGGCTGGGAGGCGATCTTCGTCCCCGAGGATGCCGCGACGCTCGCGCTGATCGCGCCGGCGCTCGATGCCGCCGGGCACAAGCCGCGGCCGCTGGGCACCCGGAAGCTGCGCGCGGGCCGGCCGGTGCTGCTGCTGTCGACCGCCGAGAACCTCACCGGGGCGTTCCTCAGCGATGCCGGGCGCCACGCCGAGGGCGCCTTCCTGGCCCCCGGCTATTACCCCGACGACCAGGATCCGGCGAGCAAGGCGTTCATCGATCGCTTCATCGCGACGTTCGGCCGCGCGCCCGGCTTTGTCGAGGCCTACGCGTTCGACGCCGCGCAGCTCGCCGCCGCGGCCGGCGGAGGCGGGCGGGCCGGCCTCGCCGCCGCCTTGCCCCGGGTCCAGCTGGTCGGGCTGACCGGCACGATCCGGTTCGACGCCGACCACCGCCGGGCCGATCCCGGGGTGATCTACACCGTGGTCGAGGAGAGCGGCGGCTACGCGATCCGGGTCGCGCGGTGATACCCGCGGCCGACCCCGGGTGATACACGAGGGCATGTCGCTCGATCCGGGAAACCGCCTGATCGCCGCCATCGATACGCCGAGCCGCGCCGAGGCCGAGGCGCTGATCGCCCGGCTCGGCGGGGTGCCGGGCTGGATCAAGCTCGGGCTCGAGCTGTTCTGCGCCGAGGGCCCGGCGATCGTCGGCGAGCTGGTGGCGCGCGGCCACCGCGTGATGCTCGACCTCAAGCTCCACGACATCCCCGAGACCGTGGCGCGCGCGACCGCGCGGATCGCGGCGCTGGGCGCCGGCCTCGTCACGGTGCACGCCGGCGGCGGGCGGGCGATGCTCGAGGCCGCGGTGCGCGCGGCGGGCGCGGCGCGGGTGCTCGCGGTGACCGTCTTGACCTCGCTCGACGACGCCGACCTCGCCCAGATCGGCGCGCACGGCCCGGTCGGCGAGCTCGTGGTGACGCGCGCCCGGCTCGCGATCGCCGCGGGCTGCGCCGGCGTGGTGGCGTCGCCGCGCGAGATCGCGGCCGTGCGCGCGGTCGCGCCGAGCGGCTTTTTGATCGTGACCCCCGGCGTTCGGCCGGCGGGCGCGGACCCCGGCGACCAGAAGCGCGTGATGACGCCGCGCGAGGCCCGCGCCGCGGGCGCCGATCTCGTCGTGGTCGGCCGGCCGCTGCGCGATGCCGCCGATCCCGCCGCCGCGGCGCGCGCGATCGTCGCCGAGCTGTCATGAGCGCTCCGGGAGAGCGCCTGATCTATGGCGCCGGCCCGGTGCGCGAGCTGATCGCGCGGCGGCCCGCCGCGGTGCGCGCCGTGTGGGTCGATCCGCACCGCGCCGGCCGCTCGACCAGCGATCCGGTCGCCGCGATCGTGGTCGCCGCGCGCGCGGCCGGGCTCCGCGTCGAGGACCGCGATCGCCGGGCGCTCGATCACGCGGCCGGGCCCGATGCCCGCCACCAGGGCGTGATCGCCTGGCTCGGCGCGTTCGCCTACACCGAGCTCGCGGCGATGGTCGCGGCGGCGGCCGCCCCGGCGCTGATCGTCGCGCTCGACGGCGTCGAGGACCCGCGCAACCTCGGCGCGATCCTGCGCAGCGCCTACCTGCTCGGCGCCGGCGGCGTGATCATCCCCGAGCACCGCGCCGCCGCCGTCACCGCGGCGTGCGCCAAGGCCAGCGCGGGGGCGAGCGAGCTCGTCGCGGTCGCGCAGGTCGGCAACCTCGTGCGCGCGCTCGACGAGCTGCGCGAGCGCGGGCTGTGGCGCGTCGCGGTCGACGCCGCGCCCGGCGCGCAGCCGATCGAGACCCTCGACGGCACCCTGCCGCTGTGCCTGGTGCTCGGCGCCGAGGGCACCGGCGTGCGGCCGCTCGTCGCGCGGAGCTGCGACTTTCACGCCGTGATCGCGATGGCCGAGGATCGCGGCGCGATCGGCTCGTTCAACGTGGCGGTCGCCGCGGCGCTGGCGCTCTACGAGGTGTCCCGCCAGCGCCGTACGCGCGACTCACGTTAGATATTTCTCGCCCCGCTGCGGAACAGGCCGCACCCGGCCGCGCGTAAACATTCCCTGTGGGGAGCCTTGCTCCGGCGATGCCGATCGACGCGCGCCATGCCGCGCGGTCAGCGCGCCGCAGCGTCGCTCGCGCAGCCCGGGATGTCGTCGAGCCGGTGGTACACGGCGAGCCCGCGGCGCACGGCGCTCGCGACCATCTGGTCGGCGCCCTGCGACGGTCCGCCGACCCGCAGCACACCATCGCAATGGTCCAGCAACCGCTCGGCGATCGGATGAAAGATCTCGTCGAACGGCGCGTCGCCGGCGCGGGTCGAGCCGGCGAGCCCGCACAGCGGCAGCGCGAGCCACTCTCCGACCACGGGGACGTGACCCGCCCGGAACATCGGCAGCGCGAACGCCTCCATCGCCGCGACGTTGGCCGCCAGCTTCGCCGGATCGTCACCGGTTCCCGAGCGGTAGGGCCCGGCGATCAGGATCATCAAGGAACGATGGCTCGCAGTCATGGACTGGGGTGTACCGCGAACGCGTTCGAACCAGGCGGGAGCGCATCCCGCGCCAGCAACAAAAAGGAGTCAGATGGGTCTCGCTGAACGTCGCGCAATCAAGGAATTTCAGGACAAGCACTTCAAGGAGCTGCAGGGTGAGATCCACAAGGTCGCCGGGTTCGCCGTGCCGATCGAGGTGCTGTGGGACCAGCTCGCCGTCGAGGGCCAGGTCGAGTACTACCGCGAGGCCTGGACCGAGGTCTTCTTCAAGCCCGTGATCGAGGGGCTGCGCCAGATCGGCCGCGACGACATGGGCAAGGAGGCCATCAAGTCCGGGCTCAAGAAGATCGAGTTCCGCAACAGCCAGGGGGCGTACTCGCCGCAGAGCGCAATCTCGTTCATCAGTGGTACGCTGGTGATCGATCACGAGCTGTCGAACATCGGCGATACCAAGGACCGCACCAAGTACATCGTCGAGATCGTCGAGAAGGGGCTATGAACGACGACATCACCAGCGAGCTGACTGCACGCACACCCCGCCGGCTGCTCGAGGACCTCGTGCAGCTCGCGCGGGTCCTGGCGGCCAACGGCCGGCCGCGGCCGGAGGTCGAGCTCTACCTCGTGGGCGGCCAGCTCGTGAAGGGCCGGCTCGTCGACGTCGGCGCTGGTGATGATCGAGGCGGCCCGGTCGCCGTCGTCGCCGTCGGCGGCACGCCGCGGTCGCCCGCCGCTGCCTACGTCCGGATCGACCAGATCGCCGCGGTCGTGGTCGCCGACGCCGGCGTGCTGGTCCGCGCGCCGAACACCGACGCGCCGCCGCCGAGCCGGCTCGAGCTGCAGCGCCAGGCCGCCGCCCGGGGGGATGCGCTCGCGGCCCGGCTCGACCGCGCGCTGCCGGTGCAGCTGGCCAAGGACCTCGACGACGACGGCCGTCGCGCCGTCGCCGCGTTCCTGCCGGTGCTGTTCGACGTGCTCGGCGGCATCGCCGCGGACGAGCTCGGCCGGCTCGCGCTGTCGGCGATCGCGGTCGTCGAGATCGGCGCCGCGCCGATGCCCGAGCTGTGGAAGGAGCCGCCGGACCGGCTGGTGCTGCGCGCGCCGCGCGTCCCGACCGACGCGTTCACCATCGCCACGCTGCGCCCCGCGCTCGAGAAGCTGCTGTAGCAGCGATGCCGCCCACCGATGGCGATGGCTTGCCGCGGCCGCTAACCGTTCGGCATCTGGCTTACGCGTCGATCTTCTCGAGGAAGCTGGTCTTGAGCAGCTTCTCGCCGTGCACCGGGAAGAACGTGTAGACCGAGTCGCCGACCACGCGCACGACCTCGCCTTCGCCCCAGGTCGCGTGGCGCACGATGTCGCCCTTCTCGAGCGGGCCGAACACCGGGCGCTTGACCCGCTCGATCTTGAGCGCGCGGCCGCGGCCGGCACCGCGGTTGCGGCGCAGCGCCTCCTCGAGCAGCGCCCGCCGGGTGGCCGGGTCACCGTTGCGGCGCGCCGCGAGCGTGGCGGCGACGGTCTCGAGCTCGCGCGCGATCGGCGGCGCCGTCTTGGCCGCGCGCACGCAGTTGTCACATGTCCCGCATGCGGGATGATCAGTATAGCCGAAGTAGGTGACGAGCAGCCGGGTCCGGCACAGGTGCGACTGCGAATAGCGCAGCATCGCGGCCAGGCGGGCCCGGTCCTGCGCGCGCTTCTGCTCGTAGCGGCTCGCGGCGCGCGCGAGGTCCTCGATGCTCGGCGGCTCGGTCGCCAGCGGCGCGAACCGCGCGCCCGGCGCCTCGGCGGCGAACCCGACCTCCTTGAGGAACGAGAGCACGACGCGCGCCTTCTTCGCGGGCGCGTCGGCGCGCTCGGCGATCTCCTTGACCCCGATGAACACGTCGTGGTCGAGGTCGTGCGGGTCTGCTCCGGCGTCGGGTAGCGCCCGCCGAGGAAGAAGCTCTGGATCCGCTTGTCCTCGGGCTGATACAGCAGCACGCAATCGGCGGGCAGCGCGTCGCGGCCGGCGCGTCCAGCCTCCTGGTAATAGCTCTCGAGCGAGCCCGGAAAGTTGTAATGGATGACGAACCGCAGGTCCTGCTTGTCGACGCCGAGGCCGAAGGCGTTGGTCGCGACCATCAGCCGCGGCTCGCTGTGCTCCATGAACGCAGTCTGGACACGCTCGCGGTCCTTGGCCCGCATCCGGCCGTGGTAGCGGCCGCACTCGACGCCCTGCGACCACAGGAAGTCGGCCAGCGCGTCGACCGTCTTGACGGTGGCGGCGTAGATGATGCCGCAGCCGGCCTGCTTCTCGATCAGCCGGAGCAGCAGCGCCTGCTTCTTGCGCTCGCTCGACGCCTTGATCACGTGGTAGCGCAGGTTGGGCCGGTTGAGCCCGATATCGATCACCGACGCGTCGTCGGGGCTGAGCTGCATCTGCGCGAGGATGTCGTCCTTGACCTTGGGCGGCGCGGTCGCGGTCAGCGCGAGCACCGGCGGGCGACCGAGCGCGCGCACCGCCTCGCCCAGGCCGAGGTACGCCGGACGGAAGTCGTGCCCCCACTGCGAGATGCAGTGGGCCTCGTCGACCACGAACAGCGCGACCCGGACCGCGGCGAGCCGCTCGCGGAACCTCGGCTCGCCGAGCCGCTCCGGCGTGACGTAGGCGATGCACGGCCGGTTCTCGGACAGCCGGGACAGCGCGGCGTACTCGTCGCGCGGCGACAGCGTCGAGTCGAGCCGCAGCACCTCGATGCCGAGCTCGGCGAGCTTGTCGTGCTGGTCCTTCATCAGCGCGATCAGCGGCGAAATGACCAGCGTCACGCCCGGCAGGAGCATGGCCGGCAGCTGGTAGCAAAGCGATTTGCCCGCCCCGGTGGGCATGAGCGCCAGCGTATCGCGCCCGCTCATCACCCGAGCTCGAGCATCCGCGCGTCGGTCGCCGCGGCGATCTCGGCGGCATGGGTATCGGTTACCTCGGAGACTTCGCCTGCGTCGGCCTCGGCGGCATATCCCGGCTCGGTGTCCAGCGCCAGGTCGTCGGCCAGCGTCGGATCGGTGTCGACCACGACGGTGTCTTCGTCGGGCTCGAGCGGGATGAGCGACGTCAGGTCGCGGGTACCGCGCGCGATCTTGAGCGTTGCGGGCGATATGTCGCGGGTCCCGCGCGCCAGTTTTGGCTGTGGAGTCGCGGGCGCTTTTCGCGCACCACGCTCAGGCACGAGGCTCTTGGACATTAGCCGTTACCGTCGCCTGGAACGGCGACACCTGCAAGAGAAAGGTAGCGACGATCTCGTTAGGTAACAGTTGTTCGCGGAACGTGCTCGACGGGGATCCGTGGACCTACATCTAAACCTCGACGAGATACAGTGTTCCGGTATCACTCGTCGCTGGAACCGAGAGCGCCATGACAACACGGAAAGCGCGTGTTCATGTCACAGGTAGTGACACTCGATCTGCTGTCACGCCCGTATCACGTCGCCCGCGTCATTCGGCGGCATGCGGCGTCGCCACGGTACCGGTGTCGCAGCGAGCGCCAACGCGCATCCTCCCCCGGGATCGCCGCGTATCGCGCCAGGGGGGCCTTGCAGTCTGCCTGCGGTTGATGAAGATGCTGGCATGCCTTTGCTCGATGGCCTGCAGGTCGTGAGTTCGAAGATCCACGGCTATGGCGTGATCACCACGCGGCCGTACAGCCAGGGCGAGATCGTCTGCTACGGCGACGGCGTGCTCTACCCCGGCGACGCCGAGTTCGACGACACCTACGCGCTGATCCTGCCCGAGGAGGACTCGGGGACCGGCGAAGTGGTGTTCTGGGATCTGGTCTGTCAGACGCGCTGGTTTAACCATTCCTGCGATCCCAATACCGATGTCATGGCGAAGTGGGATCACGAAGCCAACACGGTGCGCGCCTGGTGGGTCGCGATCCGCGACATTCCAGTCGGCGAGGAAATCACGTACGACTACGCGTTCATTGCCGACGTGGCCGAGCCCTGCCGCTGCGGCGCGGTGACCTGCCGCGGCCTGATCGTCGACGACGATCCCGCCAACCTCGCCAAGCTACCCGACCATCTGCGCGCGCAGCTGCGCGGGCCGGCCCGCGTCGCGTCGTAGGTCGTAGATCGTCGACGAATGCATCGCGCGTTGCCGGCGTGCGATGCGAAAAGCAACGCGCGTTCCGCGCGCACGGCCCGCATCGCCGCACCTGCGCTCGAAGAAATCGGGGATACTCGTCGCGATGAGCACGCGCATCGGCATCCTCACGGGCGGTGGCGACTGTCCGGGTCTCAACGGCGTGATCCGCGCGGTGACGCTGCACGCCCGCCAGACCTACGGCTGGGAGGTCGTCGGCATCCACAACGGCTTCGAGGGCCTCTACGACGAGGAGTACATCGAGCTCACCGCGCACAGCGTGCAGCATTCGCTGCCGCGCGGCGGCACGATGCTGGGCTCCAGCAACCGCGCCAACCCGTTCGCGTATCCGGTCAAGCTGCCCGACGGCCGCGTCGAGATCCACGACGTGTCGGCGCGCTGCATGTCCAACCTCGCCCGGCTCGATCTCCACGGCCTGATCGTCGTCGGCGGCGACGGCTCGATGTCGTTCGCCCACAAGTTCATCCAGCGCGGCGCCACCCGGATCGTCGGCGTCCCCAAGACGATCGACAACGACCTCGAGGCCACCGATTACACCGTCGGGTTCCAGACCGCGGTCGAGGTCGTGGTCGACGCGATCGACCGCCTCCACACCACCGCCGAGAGCCACGAGCGCATCATGATCGTCGAGGTCATGGGCCGCTACGCGGGCTGGATCGCGCTGACCTCCGGCCTGGCCGGTGGTGCGCACGTCGTGCTGATCCCCGAGATCGACTACAACGCCGACCGCGTGATCGAGGCCTTCCACCGCCGCCATGGCCGCGGCGTCAGCTACTCGATCGCCGTGGTCGCCGAGGGCGCCAAGCCCCGGGGCGGCGCGCTGTCGGTGGTCACCGCCGGCGACATCACCCGGCAGGAGAAGCTCGGCGGCTCCGGCATGCGGCTCGCCGAGATGATCGCCGAGCGCACCGAGTACGAGGTCCGCACCACCGTGCTCGGCCACATCCAGCGCGGCGGCGCGCCGTGCGCGTTCGACCGCGAGCTGGCGACCCGGTTCGGCGTCAAGGCGGTCGAGCTGATCGCGGAGGGCAAGTTCGGCCACGTCGCCGCCGTCGAGAACGGCCACCTGGTCGCCAAGCCGATGGAGAAGGCGGTCAAGAAGCTCAAGCTGGTCGACCCCGCCGGCGAGCTGGTCCGCACCGCCAAGGGCGTCGGCATCGAGTTCGGCGACTAGGGTCTACAGCGGTGGCCGCCGAGGATGATATCCCATGCCCGTATCCAGGCATGCGACCGTTCGGCGAGCGGGATGCGAGCTGGTTCTTCGGGCGGGATGCCGAGATCGACGACCTCGTCGGACGGCTCGACCGCGGTGAGCGCGAGATCTACGTGATCGGTCCCTCCGGGTCCGGCAAGTCGTCGCTCGTCCACGCCGGGCTGTTCCCGGTGCTCGACGCGGGTGCTTCGCGACTCGGACGGATGTTCGTGATCCGCTCGATGCGACCCGGCGAGCGACCGGCGGACCGGCTCGCGCAGCTGCTCGAGGCCGATCTCGCAGCGCCAGTGGCGACGGTCGAGGCGTTCGCGGCGCGGCACGCACCGGCGGAGCGAGCCCTCGTGTTCGTGGATCAGCTCGAGGAGCTGTTCACGGTCGCGACCGCGGACGAGCGGCAGCGCTTCGTGGCGGCGCTGTGCGCGCTGCGTCCGGTGCCGCGGTGCTGCGTGGTGCTGGCGTTGCGCGCCGATTTCTTCGGAGCGCTGCTGGACAGTGAGCTCGGATCGGACCTCGCCGGGCGGATCTCGCCGCTGGTCGTCGCGCCGCTGCGGGGAGAATCGCTCGCGCGGGCGATCCGGGCACCCGCGACGCGGGTCGGCGTGCACGTCGAGCCGCGGCTGTGCGAGCGGCTGGTCGCGGATGCGGCCGACGAGCCCGCGAGCTGGGATACCACCGCGCGGGTGTGGGACGCTGCGACCGGCAAGCCACTGGCCCCGGCGCTCGAGCATCACGGCATCGTGCGCGCGGCGCGGGGACTGCACGGCGATCGCCCGGGCCGCGGCAGCGCGATGACCGGCCGCGCGGCGGCGGTGCGTCAGGGCGGCGGCGGCGGCGGCGGCGACGGCGGCGGCGGCGACGGCGGCGGCGACGGCAGCTCGGCGGTCGGCAGCGCCGCCCGGGGCAGGTGGCGGCTCTTCCACAGCGCAAACACGGCGGGATAGACCAGGAGCTCGAGGACGAACGAGGTGACCAGGCCGCCGACCATCGGCGCGGCGATCCGCTTCATGACATCGGCGCCGGTGCCGGTGCTCCACAGGACCGGCAGGAGGCCGATCATCATGGTCAGCACGGTCATCAGCTTGGGGCGAATGCGGTGGGCGGCGCCCTCGACGATCGCCTCGCGGAGATCGACCGGCGTGTGCAGCCGGCCCTCGGCGCTCCACGCGCGATGCGCCAGGGTCAGGTACAGCAGCATCACCACGCCGGTCTCGGCGTCGAGCCCGGCGAGCGCGATCATGCCGATCCAGACCGCGACGCTGACGTGGTAGTCGAGCAGGTAGACCAGCCAGATCGCGCCGACCAGCGAGAACGGCACCGCGAGCAGCACGATCCCGGTCTCGACCAGCGAGCGCGTGTTGAGGAAGATCAGGAAGAACACGAGCAGGAGCGTGATCGGGATGACGATCTCGAGCTTGGCCCTGGCGCGCTCGAGGTACTGGAACTGGCCGACCCACGCGACGCGCACGCCGCTCGGCAGCTCGAGCCCGGCGACGACGCGCCGGGCATCGGCGAGGTAATCGGACATCGCCCGCGTGGTGTCGAGGAACACGTAGCCCACGAGCTTGCCGTCCTCGGAGCGGACCATCGGCGGTCCGGTCACGGTCCTGATCTCGGCGACCTGCGACAGCGGGACCTGCGCACCCGACGGCGTCGGCACGAGCACCCTGTCGAGCAGCGCCGGGTCGTCGCGGAACTCGCGCGCGTAGCGCAGGTTGATCGAGTAGCGCTCGCGGCCCTCGACGGTCTCCGACACGTTCATCCCGCCGATCGCGATCTGGATGACGTCCTCGATGTCGCCGACGGTGAGGCCCAGGCGCGCGGCCTCGGCGCGCTTGACGACGAGATCGATGTAGAACCCGCCGGTCGAGCGATCGGCGAACGCGCTGCGCGTGCCGGGCACGGCGCCGACCGCCCGCTCGATCGCGACCGCGGCCTTCTCGATCTGGTCGATGGTGTCGCCGAACACCTCGATCCCCAGCGGG
>VBLP01000007.1:0-9345 GCA_005887925.1 Deltaproteobacteria bacterium
CAGGCACTTGAGCAGGGTCGACTTGCCGGCGCCGTTGGGCCCGAGCAGGCCGATGATGCGGCCGTCGACTGCGGCGGTCACGTGGTCGAGCGCGGTGATCGCGCCGTAGCGCTTGGTCAGCCCCTCGAGCTCGATCAGCAAGGTCATTGGATCACCTCGACGGTCACCGGCACCACGCCGGCGTCGATCATGCCGAGCTGCCGCGCGGCCGCCTCCGACACGTCGATGATCCGGCCGCGGCCGTACGGCCCGCGATCGTTGATCCGGACCTCGACGGAGCGGCCGTTCCGCGTGTTGGTCACCCGGACCCGGGTGCCCAGCGGCAGCGTGCGGTGCGCCGCGGTCAGCTTGTTGCGATCGAAGCGCTCGCCGGACGCCGTCGGTCCGCCCTGCGCCTCGCGGCCGTAGTACGTGCCGAGCCCACGCTCGACGTGCGCCGCCATGCCGGTGCGGGTGCGGGCCTCGCGGGGCGAGCCGCCGCACGCCGCCAGCGCGAGCGCTCCGGCGAGCCACAGCCCGGCGCCGCGACTCGGTGCGACGACGCGCGACAATGCCGCGTCCGGCGTCACGGCCCGCCTGCGGCGTCGGATCGGGACGGAGCTACCCGCGCGCAACACCGGGACATCCTACCTGCGGGTTCGCGCGATGCGTGCGTCTGGTGGCCCTGCCGTGCGGTCATCGCCGCCATCCCCTGCAGCCGGCGTTCCCGGGATCGCCGGCTCATCGTATTCCGCCGATCCCTCGCTGCGCTGGTCCGGAACCTCGGCCTTCCTGGCCGGAAGGCCCGAGCTTCCGGGCTTCGCTCGGTCTCGGCTAGCGCGTGCACCCGGCTCCCAGCGTGCGCCCGGCCCGGTCGAGCCCCGCCTTGCGCAGCTGCGCGCCGGTCGGGCCGTCACCGAGCTTCTTGCGCGCCCCCTCGCCGTGGCCCGGCCCGACGATGTCGCGCAGGTAGGCGTCGTGCTGGAACGTGTCGCTGTGCTCCTTGGTGTGGCACTGCGCGCACAGGTCGTTGGCCGGGGCGCGCGCGATCGCGAACGGCTTCTCCAGCCCGCCCTTGGCGACGTGGATCGAGGCCGGTCCATGGCAGGTCTCGCACTGCACGTCGCGCAGCTTGTCGTTGTGGCCCAGGTTCGAGCCACCGGGCTTGTCCCAGCCGGTGACGTGGCAGCCGATGCAGTCGAGATCGAACTGCTGGCCGCGGTCGACCAGCGTCTTCCACGCCGAGGCGTGCACCGTCTTCTTCCAGAACGCGACCGCGTCCTCGTGGCAGTCGGCGCACGACTCGGTGCCGGTGTAGCCGGCCTGGCCCTTCGGCGGCGGCGCCACTCGGACCCTGGCGGCGGCCTTGACGTTGGCCTCGCCGGTCTTGCGGAAGAACTCGCCGACCGCGTCCTGCACGCGGGTGTCGCACGCCAGCGTCTTGTTGATGCGGACCTGCTCGAGCGTGAAGAAGCTGCCGTGCGGCGGCGCGGCGAGCGGATGCGCCTTGAGCCGGTCGCGCTCGGCGGCGAGCTCGCCGCGCTCGCGCTGCTTGCGGGCGACGAACGCCGGATCGGCCGTCTTGTCGGCGGCGAACGCCTTGAGGTCGGCGTCGCGCGCCGCGAGGTCGCGATCGATCACGGCGATCCGTGCGGCGGCCGCACTCGGGCCCACGGCGTCGGCGAGCGGGCCCGGCCCGCGCAGCGTCACGTCGATGCGCGCGACGATCTGGCCGCGGTTGGCCGGGATCACGAGCCAGCCGTCGCCGACCTTCTGGGCCTCGCTCGCGACGCCCTCCGGCTCGGGGGCGAGCGCGCCGAGCCCGGCGATCGCGAGGTCGATCCCACCGATGTCGTGGACGAGCTGGATCGCGTCGCGCGGGCTCCCCGCCTGGACCAGGCCGATCACGACCTGCGCCCCGCGACCGCGGAGGTCGGCGACGGCGCGCTTGCCGGCCGCCACCGGATCGCTCAGCGAAACGCCGGGCAGCGCAGCCTGGGTGCCCCGGCCGATCACCCCGAACACGCCGGCCCGGGCGCCGCCGATCTCGATCAGCCTGGCCGGCTGCGCGGGGACTCCGGACGCGTTGGCGGCCAGCCGCGGCAGCCGCAGGTGGTCGGGGATGCCCGGCGCATCCGCCGGCCCCAGCCCGACCGCGTCCGCGAGGAGCGTCTTCTGGTAGGTGTCCGCCAGGAGGTCGGCCTTGAGCTCCTCCTGGAAGGCCAGCTGCGGCGGTACCGGCGCGTGGGTGTAGAGCAGCGACCCGGCGTCGACGAACACGACCGGGCCGGCGGCGCGCGCCTGGGTCACCAGCTGCGCGGTCCGCGCCAGGTCGCCCATCGGGTCGGTGGTGCAGCCACACGGCCCGATCTGGCCCCTCACCTCGGCGAGCGCCAGCACCGTGAACGTCGGTCGGGTCGGCACCGGATCCGCGGTGGCCGCGGTGGTTTTCATCTCGGATTTCGAGCAACAAGCCGCTGCCGCCAGCATCGCCGCGAGGCCGACCTGTCGCCACATGGCGGGTCTATAGCACGGGTTGACAGGGGGTATCTCGCTGGGTAGATTGCCGCGCTCTCGCACATCGCTCGAGGAATCCATGGCCGTTGCGATCCGTTTTTCACGTCAGGGCAAGAAGAAGGCGCCGTTCTATCGCATCGTCGCGGCCGACAAGGCTTCCGCGCGCGACGGCCGGTTCATCGAGCTGCTCGGCACGTATCATCCGACCACCAAGGTGCTGAAGATCGACACCGAGCGCTACGACAAGTGGCTCAAGGTCGGCGCCCGGCCGAGCGGTACGCTCGCCGCCGTGATCCGCCGCGCCAACCGCGCCGCCGCGGTCGTCCCGACCGGCGCCAAGAAGTCGACCTAGCATGGCGACCCCCGACGACGACAGCCGCGATCGCCGGCCGGTCGACGGTCCGGATCGCGGGCCAGATCTCGCAGAGCTGATCCGCTACCTCGCGGTCAACCTGGTCGATCGGCCCGACGAGGTCCGGGTCGAGCTCGTCGAGGAGCGCTCGGCCAACGTCTACGAGCTCGAGGTCGCCGAGGCCGATCTCGGCAAGGTGATCGGGCGCGGCGGCAAGACGGCGCGCGCGCTGCGCACGGTGGTGCAGGCGGTGGCGCCCAGGTCGCGCAAGCGCACGCTGGTCGAGATCCTCGAATAATCGCGCGATGACCACACGGGGCGACCCCCGGATCGAGATCGGCCGGATCACGCGGGCCCATGGCATCCGCGGTGAGGTCGCGATCACGACGTACGATCCGGAGCCCGATCTGCTGGGCTCGCTCGACGCGCTGTGGGTCGGCGGGACGCTGCGCCGCGTGCTGCGTGCGCGCAACACGCACCGCGGCTGGCTCGTCCTGTTCGAGTCGATCGCGACCCGCAACGAGGCCGAGGCGCTGCGCGGCCAGGTCATCGAGGTCGATCGCGTCGCGCTCGCGCTGGGCGACGACGACGTCCTGCTCGACGACCTGGTCGGCTGCCGGGTCCAGCGGGTCGACGGCACGCCGTGGGGCACGATCGCCGCAGTCGAGGGCGACCTGCAGGACCGCCTGGTGATCCACGACGGAGAGATCGAGCGCCAGCTGCCGCTGGTCGGCGAGTTCGTCACCGCGATCGACCTCGAGGCCGGCGTGGTCACCGTCGATCCGCCCGACGGGCTCCCCGAGCACAAGATCGCGCCATGAGGTTCACGGTCGTCACGATCCTCCCCGAGCTGATCGAGCCCGCGCTCGCGGCGGGCGTGGTCGGCCGCGCGCGCGAGGCCGGCGCGATCACCGTCGACACGGTCAACCCGCGCGACTTCACCAGCGATCGCCATCGCAGCGTCGACGACACGCCGTACGGCGGTGGGCCCGGCATGGTGATGAAGCCCGAGCCGCTGCTCGCCGTGATCGCCCACGCCGCGCGGCCGCAGCCGGCGAGCGCCGAGCTCGCCGCCGGACAGGCGCAGACGGCCGCCGAGACCGCCGCGCTCGCGCCGCATCGCATCCTGATGACGCCGGCCGGCGCGCTCTTGACCCAGGCCCGGGTGCGCGAGCTCGCCGCGCTGCCCCACGTCGTCCTGGTGTGCGGCCGCTACGAGGGCGTCGACGAGCGCGTGATCGAGCTGGCGATCGACGAGCAGCTGTCGATCGGCGACTACGTGCTGTCGGGCGGCGAGCTGGCCGCGCTGGTCGTGATCGACGCGGTCGCGCGGTTCGTGCCCGGCGTGCTCGGCGAGGCCAGCTCGGTCGACGACGAATCGCACAGCGCGGGCCTGCTCGAGTACCCGCAGTACACCCGGCCGCTCAAGCTGGCCGCGCCGGATGGCGAGCGCGCGGTGCCCGAGATCCTGACCTCGGGCAACCACGCCGCGATCGCCGCGTGGCGCCGCCGCCAGGCGATCGCGCGGACCGGGCAGCGCCGGCCGGATCTCCTCGCGCGGTTCAGGCCCGCGGCCGCCGATCGCAAGCTCTTGCCGCCGCCGCTCCACGCGCGCACCCACCTCGCGCTGGTCCATCACCCGGTCGTCGATCGCACCGGCGCGGTGGTCACGACGTCGCTCACCAACTTCGACATCCACGACCTGGCGCGCTCGTCGCTGACCTACGGCCTCGCCGGCTATCACATCGTCACGCCGGTCGCGTCGCAGCGCGACAAGGCCGAGCACATCGCGCGGCTATGGCTCGAGGACGCCGGCGGCGAGCACCGCGCGCGCGCCCTCGAGCTCGTCCGCACCGCCGCGTCGGTCGACGCCGTGATCGCCGAGATCGCGGCCAGCCACGGCGCCGCGCCGCTGGTCGTCGCGACCTCGGCGCGCGGCGATGCGTTCCCCGGCGTCGCGCGGCGATCGGCGCCCGAGCTCGTCGCCGAGGCCGGCCTGGATCCCGCGCCGCTGCTGATCCTGCTCGGCACCGGCTGGGGCCTGGCCGATGTGCTGCTTCCGTCGGTGTCGCGCGTGCTCGCGCCGATCGACGGCGCGGCCGACTGGAACCACCTGTCGGTCCGCTCGGCCGGGGCGATCGTGCTCGACCGCCTGTTCGGCCGATAGGCGGCGGTCTCGGCCGCGCATGCGAGAATCCCGGATCCGCACCGCGGCGCGGGTGTACGCTCGCGGTCATGCGAACCATGGTCGTGGTGGTGTTGCTCCTGGTCGGGTGCGCGTCGTCCCCCCAGCAGAGTCCAGGAACGACGCCCCGCGCCTCGGCAGCGCCGGGAGCCTCGGGCAACGACGATGACGTCCGATGCCAGGACGAGGTGCCGACCGGGACCCTGCTCCACCGCACTGTGTGCCGGGATCAGTTCGAGCGCGACGGCGAGCAGAAGAATGTGGAGCGCTGGATGAAGACGCCGCGCGCGAATCCCGGAGGTCCTAAGTAATTAGTATTATTATAGATTATTCCAGGCGTAGGCGGGCTGTCACCGCGCGGCGACGCCGTTGTCTCGGCGACGTGGTGCGCGCGCATGCTCGCCGGATCTCGTGGGCCTGTCGCACGGCTTGACGCGCGGGGGGGATCTCTGGCAGAACCCTGCGTCCCAGCTACTTTTTCCGGGAATCGTACCCATGAGCGCGCATCGGATCCTCGAGGCCATCGAAAAGTCACAACGCCGCCAGGCGAACCTTCCCGAGTTCCGCCCGGGGGACTCGATCAAGGTCTGGGCGAAGATCCGCGAGGGCGAGAAGACCCGCCTGCAGGCCTTCGAGGGCGTATGCATCCGCCGCGTGTCCAAGGGCGCGCGGTCGACATTCACCGTCCGCAAGATCTCGTACGGGGTCGGCGTCGAGCGAATCTTCCCCGACAACTCACCCAACATCGACAAGGTCGAGGTCGTCTCGCGCGGCCGCGTGCACCAGTCGCGCCTCTACTACCTGCGCGATCTGTCGGGCAAGGCCGCGCGCATCAAGGAGCGCGAGGGTTCCAATGAGGACCAGCGCGCCGAGGTCGTCGTCGAGGTCGCGCCGGCGGCACCGCCGGCCGAAGGCGTCGAGGCCGCCCCGGCTCCCGCTCCGGCAGCTCCCGTCAAGCGCAAGGAGCGCAAGGAGCGCAAGAAGGACAAGGACAGGAGAGACAAGAAGGACAAGAAGGACAAGGAGAAGAAGACCGCCTGACGCGGTCACATGGTCGGAGACAACTCGGGGAGGAGAAAGCTCTGTGAGTCGTGGACAGCACCCACATGCGCGGCACCGCCGCCGAGCGCGATGCCGCCTCGCTGCTGACGTCTGCCGGATACCAGATCGTCGAGCGTAACTTCCGCTGCAAGGCCGGCGAGCTCGACATCGTCGCGCGACGGCGACGTGCTCGTGTTCGTCGAGGTCCGCAGCCGGTCGGACGGCGAGCACGGCGATGCCGTGGAGATGATCGGCCGGGCCAAGCAGCGCCGCGTCGCGCGCGTCGCCCGCTGTTACCTCGCGGTCGCCGCGCCCGCGTTCGAGCAATGCCGGTTCGACGTCGTCGCGATCACCGGCGGCGAGGCGATTCTCATCAAGGACGCCTTCCGCGCAGGCGGTTGAAGCGCACCGCGCGCTGTCGCCCGCGAGCTACCCTAGGTCCTGCACAGCGGGTACGACGCGTTGTTCTGGCGGCCGGTGAGGTTGCAGCACTTGTTGTCCATCACCGTCGGATCGCATGCCTTGGGGGTCGCGAGCTGGCCGGTGTCGGGGATCTTGATGTAGTCCTTGCAGATGCAGAACTTGCGGCAGCAGAACGGACCGACGGTGACCGCGATGCCGCACGTGAAGCCGGTGATGCACGGCGACTCCGGCACGCGATCGCAGTCGCTGTCGGCGCTGCACTCGGCCGTGCACAGGCCGCTGTTGCCTTCGGGAAAATTACTGCCGGGTGGAAGCTCGCCCGTCTTGGGCACGCGCAGACACGTGCGCGACACGCAGTCGAGCGAGGGCGACGCGACCACCACCTCACCGGTTTCCGGCGTGGCTGTACCGAGGTCGCAGATCCGTCCCACCGGATTGTCGGAGCAGCCGTAGCCCGACATTGCCAACGCCGCGATCGTCAGAGAGACCACGAGCACCCCGCCGGGATGGCGCCGAATCATCGCCACCGATAATAGGAGGCGTGAACCCCCCGAAGTCAAGCGAACGGCCCCACACACACGGAGATCCGTCACGCGTGGCATTCCGCGACGTGCAGCGTTCGTACAGAATGCACCGGTCGCGTGACATCGGATGACGATCGCTTGCAACGCGCGCCGCGTGCGCGTGTCTCGCAGGGTCGTGTCCGAGGTTCGGACCATCGACGAACCCGTGGACGCCGGCCGCTGCCTTGACAATGCATGCCGTCGTTGCCGATGATCCATGGCCCGCTCCCGGCAGGGGTGGGCAGCGCTCGAAGGAGGAATGGATGCGCCCACAGCAGTCAGCTTCGCTCGCGACGATCGTGGTGCCCGGGATGCGGCTCGTCGCGTTCGGCGCGATCTTCATCATCCTCGGCGCCGTGCTCGCGTCGGGCACCGCGGCCGCGGCGCCCAGGTCCGGCGGCAAGACCCCGCCGGCCAAGCCGTCGAGCGACATGGAGTTCGAGCCCGACCGGGCGATCACGACGCCGCCGTCCAAGACGCTCGAGCGCGCGATCAAGCTCTACGACAAGAAGGACTTCTTCTCGGCCTCGATCGAGCTCAAGAAGGTGCTCGACGGCGAGAGCGGCGACGACGCCAAGAACAAGCAGCGCGGCGAGTTCTTCATGGGCAAGACCCTGTACCAGATGGGGTTCTACGCCGGCTCGCTCGCCTACTTCGACAGGATCGTCAAGGCCGGCGACGCGCACACCTACCACGGCGCCACGCTCAAGTGGCTCGCGGCGCTGTCGCGCGTGTTGCCCGAGACCTCGGGCATCCTCGAGAAGATCGGCAGCTACGACACCAACGCGCTCGCCGATCCGTCGCTGCAGTCGGTGCACGACGAGCTCCTGTTCCTGCTCGGCCGGCACTACTACCGGCGCGGCGGCGATGGCGACTTCGACAAGGCGATCGGGCTGTTCAAGCAGGTCTCGCGCCAGAACGAGTTCTTCATCAAGGCCAAGTTCTTCGAGGGCGTGACCTACGTCCGCAAGTACGAGGGCAAGCCCGCGGTCGACGCGTTCAAGGAGATCCTCTTGATCGGCGAGGAGCGCCCCAGGCAGTACCGCGCCGACGACATCGAGAACTACCGCGAGCTCGCGCAGCTCCAGATGGCGCGCGTGTTCTACTCGACGCAGCAGTTCGACACGTCGATCAAGTACTTCGAGAAGCTCGATCAGAACTCGCTCGACTGGGCCGAGTCGCTGTTCGAGGCGTCGTGGGCGTACTTCATGAAGACGCTCAACTCCAAGGCGCTCGGCAACATCCACACGCTCAACGCGCCGTACTTCGAGAACCAGTTCTTCCCCGAGTCGATGCTGCTCAAGAGCGTCATCTACTTCAAGTACTGCCTCTACGATCAGGCCGACGAGGCGGTCGCCGACTTCAACGAGAAGTACACGCCGCTGACCAGGAACCTCACCGACCTCGTCGCCAAGTACGACGACAACGCCGAGTTCTACGAGTACGTCAAGAAGGTCAAGGCGAGCAAGGCCGGCCTCGATCCGGTGACCCAGCGCCTGGTGATGAGCGTGCTCAACGACAAGACGCTGCTCAAGACGTTCGCGTGGGTCGACGAGCTCAACCACGAGCTCGAGATGCTGCAGAAGTCCGACAAGGCGTGGCAGACCACGCAGGTCGCGGCCGAGGTGCTGCAGGAGCTCACGGTGCAGCAGTCGGTGGCCGCCGCGGACGCCGGCAAGGTCGCGCGCGATCGCGTCGCGCGCCTGGCCCGCGAGCTCGGCGCGCTGTCGCGCGATGGCTCCAAGATCAAGTTCGAGATCCTCGAGGCCAAAGGAAATCGCCTATCTGCCCAGGCCGCCGGACAGCGCGTGTCGGCCGATCACAGAGAGGAACCGATTATCATTGACGACGAACACTTTCAGTGGAAGTTTGATGGGGAGTACTGGAAGGACGAGCTCGGTTATTACCGGTTCAAGATCCGGTCTCGGTGTCCCAAGCAATAGATCTCTTGTTTTCGCGCAGCCGGCCCATCGCCTCGCCCGGGTAATGACGGCTGATCGAAACGACCGACGACTGACCGGCCTGGCCGCTCCCGCCGCGCGCCGGGCGATCCGGCGTTTCGGGTCGATCGATGCCGGCAACGCCACCCGCGGCGCGGTGTCTGCTCTGCCAGCGCCGCCGGCCCTCTATCCTCGCCCCTCGGCCCCTCGCGTCCCGCCGGAAGAAGGGAATCGTCCATGGTCATGTCTCGGAAGTTGAAGCTGAACCTCGCGGTGCTCGGCGTGCTGGTGGCGACCACCGGCGCCCGGGCCGACCGGCCCAAGTACACGCGGCAGAGCGACGTC
>VBLP01000007.1:9515-20251 GCA_005887925.1 Deltaproteobacteria bacterium
GTCCGATTACTACTTCCGGCTCGGCGAGCTGTACGCCAAGCAGCAGCGCTACTGGCGGCTCAAGGGCACCGAGATGGCGATCGCCGCCGACACGAACAAGATCCCGTCGCAGAAGGCCAAGCTCAAGGGCGACGCGGAGAAGGCCCAGGCCAAGGCCAAGGAGTTCCTGATCAAGGCGGTGAAGACCTACAAGAGCCTCACCGACAACGAGGCGTTCCGCAACTACCCGAAGATGGACATGGCGCTGTTCTATTACGGGTTCACGCTGCAGAGCGGCAAGTACATGAAGGAGGCGCGCAGCGTCTACGACAAGCTGCTCAAGAACTATCCCAGCTCGAAGTACGTGCCCGAGGCGCACCTGGCGTTCGCCGATTACTTCTTCGAGATCGGCCAGCTCGACGACGCCGACGCGCGCTACCGCATGGTGCTCAAGTTCCCCAAGTCGTCGGCCTACTGGTACGCGATGTACAAGATCGGCTGGATCGACCTCAACAAGCAGAAGTTCCAGGAGGCGCTCGAGGTGTTCTACCAGGTCGCCCAGGCGACCCGGAACGACAAGAAGCAGGAGGTCCTGAACCGCGCGTCCAAGAAGGACTTCGTGCGCGCCTACGCCGAGGTCGGCAAGGCCGACAAGGCGTTCGTGACGTTCCAGCGCGTCGACGCGCCGTACGCGTTCGACATGCTCGAGATCCTCGCCGACCTCTACCTGTCGCAGGGCAAGAGCGACCGCGCGATCTACACCTACCAGGAGCTGATGCGGCGGGCGCCGACCAACAAGAACGTGTGCCTGTGGCAGTACAACATCGCGCACGCCGAGCTCTCGATGCCCGGCGCGGGGAACGCCGACAAGGTCAAGGAGATCGAGAATCTGGTCCGGCTGTACGGCGGGCTCAGGGCGCGCAAGACGCTGCCGGCGGCCGAGGCCCAGGAGTGTCACGATAACGCCGCCGCGATGTCGGGCGAGCTGGCGCGCGCGTACCACTCCGAGTCGGCCAAGACCAAGAACCCCGAGACGCTGGCCTACGCCGAGCGGCTCTACAAGATCTATCTCCAGGTGTTCCCCGACGCCGAGGACTACGCGCAGACCGAGTACTACTACGCCGAGCTGATCTGGGCGCGCGCCGAGAACGAGAAGAACCCGCGGATGCAGACCGAGCTGTGGGAGAACGCCGCGCTCGCGTTCACCGACGTGGTCAAGCACGGCAAGGTCGACCCCCGGCTGATGAAGGAGTCGGCCTACGCGGCACCGCAGCCGATCCCGGAGCGCGAGAAGAAGATGCTCGACGCGTTCGACATCTACATCAACTACATCAAGGACCCCAAGGACGACGAGCTGGTCGGGATGAAGTTCCTCAAGGCGAACATCTACCGCCGCTACTACCACTACGACGAGGCGATCCCGATCTTCCTCGACATCATCGATCACCACAAGCAGCACGAGACCGCGGAGTACTCGGCCAACCTCTTGCTCGACATCTACAACAACCTCCAGCAGTACGACAAGATGCTCGCGCTGGTCGACAAGCTCGACGGCGACGCCAAGTTCCTCGAGGGCAAGGACGAGCTCAAGACCACGCTCACGCGGCTCAAGATGCAGACGCTGCGCAAGGGCGCCGAGAAGTGCGAGCGCGAGGCCAAGAAGACCACCGATTACGCCAGGTACGTGGCGTGCGGCCAGACCTACATCGACATCTACAACCGCAACCCCGAGTCGCCCGACAACGACCAGGTGCTCTACAACGCGGGCGTGATGTTCGAGGAGGGCAAGTCGATCACCGCCGCGATCACGGCGTACAACCTGCTCGAGAAGTACTACCCGAACTCCAAGGTCACGGCGCGCGCGGTCGCCCGGCTCGGCAAGGCCTACGGCGACATCGCGTACTACGACCGGGCGTCGGACAAGTACGAGCAGTACGCCAAGAAGTACGCGGGCGAGAAGGACGCCTACAGCGTGATGAGCGACGCGGTGTTCTTCCGCAAGGGCATCGGCGACGACAAGCAGGCGGTCGACGACACCAGGTACTTCGTCAAGACGTTCGGCCAGAAGAAGCCGCAGGAGGCGGCCAACGCGACGTTCTCGCTGACCGGCATCTACGAGAAGCAGGGCGACAGCGACCAGGTGATCAAGCACCTGCGCGAGTACATCCACCAGTTCGCCGATCGCGGCGGCGCCGATCGCGTCGTGATCGCGTACGCCAAGATCGGCCAGGTGCTGTGGCACCAGTCGTGCCCGGTCAAGGAGATCGACGGCTCGTGCATCAAGATCAGCCGCGAGCGCGCGATCAGCGGCAAGAAGGTCAAGAAGGCCAACAAGAAGGGCGTCGCCGAGCAGCCGCTGCAGTGCGGCCCCGAGTCCAAGATCAAGTTGACCGTGGTCAAGCGCGACGAGAAGAAGCTCAGGGAGGCGATGGCGGCGTTCGGGTCCGCGGTGCGCGAGTTCGACAAGCGCGGCGGCAAGACCGGCGGCGACGAGGCGGGCGCGCGCTACTACTACGGCCTGGCCAAGATCGCCGACGCCGACAGGGAGTTCGAGGCCTACCTCGATCTCAAGTTCCCGCAGGGCCTCAACTTCGATCGCGCGCCCGAGCACAAGGCGATCCTCGCCAGGTCCAACAAGCGGCTCGAGGAGTGGCTGACCCAGAAGAAGAAGATCCGCGGCATCGCGGAGACCAGGTACCTGGCGGTGCTCTCGCTCAAGGACCCGGCGAACTCGATCACCGCCGCGGCCCGGATCGGCCAGCTCGCGCAGAACTTCTCCGACCAGCTGTTCACCGCCGAGATCCCCAAGGACGTGCGCACCGGCGAGTTCGCCGACGAGAAGGTCGAGGCGTACTGCGACCGGCTGACCGAGCTCGCCGAGCCGCTCGAGGCGGTCTCGCTCGAGGCCTACGGCGTGTGCCTGTCGAAGTCGACCGAGCTCGGCTGGTTCAGCGAGTGGTCCAAGCTGTGCGAGCGCGAGCTCGGCCAGATCAAGCCCGAGGAATACCCGACCGCCTCCGAGCTGCGCGGCGAGCCCAACCAGGTCGCTCCGGTCGTCGAGGTCGAGAGCCCGATCAAGCTGGACTAGCGCAGGAGATCGCCATGACCATCCCATCGATGACCCGCATCTCGAGCGCGCTGGCGCTCGCCCTCCTGGTCGCCTGCGGCGGCCCCAAGACCGGCGTCCGCGGCGGCAACGTGCCGCCGCCCCCGCGGATCGACAAGTCCGAGAACGCCTCGCCGACCAAGGTCGAGCCCAAGCGCGAGGTGTCCCACGATACCCGCAAGGACTTCGAGACCGCGGGGCAGTTCTTCGCCACCACCGACAAGGCGCACGGCTGGACCGAGTCGACCTGCCGGCAGGCGGCCGATCGCTTCGTCACCGTGGTTCGCGCGCACCCCGATCTCGTCGAGGCGCAGTTCATGGTCGGCCTGTCGTACCACCGCTGCGGGCTGACCGACGACGCCGAGCGCGCCTATCGCCAGGCGATCCAGATCAAGCCCAACCATGGCGCGTCGCTGTCCAACCTCGGCGAGCTGTACTACCGCGCGGGCAAGATCAGCGACGCCCGGCAGTACTGGGAGAGCGCGATCAAGGCCAACGGCAAGCTGACCGGCGCGCGCATCGGTATCGCCTCGCTCGAGCTCGAGCAGATGCGCAAGATCGCCAACCCCAAGGACGCGACGTGGAAGAAGCTCGAGGAGGACGCGCGGTTCAACCTGTCCAGCACGCTCGGCGTCGACGCCGACAACGTCGCCGCGTACACGGTCTACGGCCTGGTCTACATGGAGGGCTGGCAGAGCAACAAGAACCGGCTCGATCTCGCGCGGCTGCTCCTCGACGAGGCCAAGAAGCGCAACGACAACTATGCGCCGCTGCAGAACGCCTATGGCCTGCTCTACATGCACAGGGCGTCGCTCAACCAGGCGCTGCAGGCGTTCACCGCCGCGGTCAACATCGACCCGAAGTTCGTCGAGGCGCGGATCAACGTGGGCCTGGTGACCCTGGGGTTCCGCAAGTACGACGTGGCCCGGGACATGTTCAGCAAGGCGCTCGAGCTGTCGCCCAGGAACTACGACGCGATGATCGGCCTGGGCATCGCGCTGCGCGGCCTCAAGGACCTCGACGGCGCCGAGGCCCAGTACAAGAAGGCCAAGGAGCTCGATCCGCGGCGCGGCGAGGCCTATTACAACCTCGCCGTCCTGTACAAGGACTTCCGCGCCAGCAAGGACGCCGACTTCGTCGCGGCCTACAAGCAGGCCAAGGAGTACTTCCAGCAGTTCCTCAGCAACCAGGGCGACGCGGCCGACAAGGCCGAGGCCAAGGAGCAGATCGCGGTGATCGACAAGACGGTGCAGAACTTCTTGAAGGTCCAGGCCAGCCAGCCCGCCGCGCAGGCGCAGCCGCCGAAGAACTGACGCGCTCGCATGATTCACCTGACTCACACGGCTGGAAGCGAAAAAGATCCGCGCGACGCGACGCGCGGAGGGGTGAATGGACCGGCTTTGCCGGTCCAGAGGGGGCGGGAAAGCCCCCTCTCGATCGACAAGACGGTGCAGAACTTCTTGAAGGTCCAGGCCAGCCAGCCCGCCGGCGCCCAGGCGGCTCCGCCCAAGACTAACTAACTAACTAACTAACTAGTGGATATTCCTTGTTTCGAACCGTGCAACCTGGTCCCGGCTCGCGTGTCTGGATGTACGCGATCTTTCGGGCACTATCTGGGAACCTGGAACCGCGCTGCGGTGTCGGAGGATCCGTGCCCACGGATCCCTGTCATCCGGCGTCCTCGAAAGGGAACACCGTCATGCACAAGATCCTCGGCCTGGTCGCTGTTGCGCTCGTCGTCGTCGTCACCGGCTCGGGCTCGGCCCGGGCGCAGGAGAAGAAGGGCGCCGAGAACAAGGGCGGCGGCACCCCCAAGGTCAAGGTCTACGACTTCAGCGGAGACACGATCGAGGGCGACCTGATCCGACCGGAAGGCACGACGGTCGACGCGCGCGATTTTGCCAAGCACCCGTCTCTGATTCGCATCCGCACGAACTTCATCCCCGAGATCATCAAGTCGGCCGAGGACCTCTAGATCGGGGAGCCCGGTCCGGGCGCTCGCGATCATCGTCGGCCACCGCTTTCGACTGTGCTCCTGACTGGAGAAGATTATGGCCGGCGCCAAGGTTCCTCTCACGTTCCGCATCTTCAAGGGTGACCAGCTGATCCGCGAGGAGCGGCTGTCGCTGAGCGTGATCAAGCTCGGCAAGGTCCCCTCGGCGCACCTCAAGCTCGACGACGAGACGGTGAGCCGGATGCACGCGATCATCGAGGTCAACGGCCCCGGTGACGTCAGCATCATCGACCTCGGCTCGACCAAGGGCACGTTCGTCAACGGCCAGAAGGTCAACAAGGCGAAGCTGCAGTCCGGCGACACCATCGTCGTCGGCGAGACCCGGATCGAGCTCGCGATCGGCGCGAGCGACGAGGACGAGCCGACCAAGGTCAGCGTCGCCCAGGCGCCGCCGCCGACCGCCGCCGAGGTGATCTCGTCGACGCCGCGGCCGTCGCCCGCCGCACCGCCCTCGCCGGCGCTGGCGCAGACCTTGCCGGTCGCGCCGGTCGCGCGCCCTGCCGCGCCGCCGCCGCCCGCGTCGTTCGCCGCGCCACCGCCGGCCGTCCCGTTCGCCGCCGCGCCGCCGCCTGCGTCGTTCGCCGCGCCGCCGCCGCCCGCGTCGTTCGCCGCGCCGCCGCCGCCCGCGTCGTTCGCGGCCCCGCCGCCGCCGCCCGCGCTCGCGGTGCGTCCGCCGCCCGGACTCCCCGGCGGCGCCCCGATCTACGGCACCGCGATGGCGCCGCCGGTCGGCTTCCAGCAGGCGATGGCCGAGTCGATCGACGACTACTCCGGGGCGCGCGCCGTCGAGGTCGCCGCGATGATGGGCGACTCGGTCGTCGGCGTGAAGCACTGCATCGATCCGCGCAGTGGCAAGGTCACCGCCGCGACCTGGGCGCTGTTCGGCGTCGGCGTCGCGACGCTCGTGCTCGCGATCTGGGCGTTCCACATCTCGATCGAGAACGCGAAGTACAACAAGGGTCAGTTCGACTACGAGACCCAGATCCTCAAGAAGCCCGCCTACGCAGTCCGGCCGCGCCTGCTGCCGATGGGCTACGACTGGATGGCGTTCGGCGGCGTGGCGGTGGCGCTGGCCTCGCTGACCGTCGGCCTCGCGCGCTGGCGCAGGGAGCGTCAGAGCCCGCTGTACCGGATCGGCACCGCGGCCGACGTCGAGTTCGCCACCGAGGGCGCGCCGGCGCCGAGCTTCCCGATGATCGCCCCGATGGGCGACGAGTTCGCCTTCAACTTCGGCCACGGCATGGACGGTGAGATGGTCGTCGGCGGGCAGACCACCACGCTCGGCGAGCTCGCCGCGCAGGGCCGCACCTCGATCTGCCCGATCCCGCCGAGCGCCAAGATCCGCGTCCGCGCCTGCCGCAACACCGTATTCCTGATCTCGGCGGTGCCGCAGCCGCGCCGCCACATGGTCCCGCTGTTCCTCACGCTCGAGCTCCTCGCCGCGCTGTGCTTCGTCGGTTCGCTCACCGTGCACCTGGGCTTCATCGGCCTGCTCAACCTGCTGCCGCCCGACAGCGGCGGCGCCAACATCGACCTCGCCTCGCTCGAGGACACCTCGACCCGCACCAGCAGCACGTCGCAGGACGATCCGCCGCCGCCGCCGCCCGAGGACAAGCCCGACAACGGCGCCGATCAGTCCGGCGGCACCGGCACCGCGATGCAGCTCGACGAAGGCAAGATGGGCAAGAAGGACTCCGACCGCGCCGAGGGCCAGTACAAGATGCAGAAGAACCTCGACGACCCGCAGCTCGCCCGCCAGCAGGCGATCGAGCAGGCGCGGACCGCCGGCATCCTCGGCTCGAGCGCCCTGACCCAGGGCGGCGCGTTCGCCTCGCTGACCGGCACCGGCGACATCTCGAGCGGCTTCGACGACACCAACATCTACGGCGGCCTGCTCGGCAACGAGGCGGGCGAGATGCAGGGCGGCTTCGGCTACGGCCGCTCGGGCTTCGGGCCCGGCGGCGGCGGCACCGGCTGGGGCACGATCGGCACCGGCCGCTACGGCACGATCGGCCACGGCTCCGGCACCGGCCAGGGCTACGGCGTCGGCGGCGGCCGCGGCGGCATGCGCGGCCGCACCGCGGCGGTCCCCACCGTCTCGATCGGCCAGCCCAGCGCCCAGGGCGATCTCGACAAGGCGATCATCCGCCGCTACATCAAGCGCAACATCGCCAAGATCCAGTACTGCTACGAGAAGCAGCTGCTCGCCAAGCCCAGCCTCGCCGGCACGGTGCAGTCGCAGTTCTTCATCACCCCCAACGGCAACGTCGCAACGTCGACCGGCAGCGGCGTCGACCCCGAGGTCGCCAGCTGCGTCGCCGAGGTCATCAAGAACATCGAGTTCCCCAAGCCCAAGGGCGGCGGCGGCGTCCAGGTGAACTACCCGTTCATCTTCCACCAGTCGGGCCAGGGCGGCTAACACGAACTACCCGTTCATCTTCCACCAGTCGGGCCAGGGCGGCTGACCAGATCCGAATTTCGGACATTCCGGTTATGCACGGAGCGGTCACGCGTGGTCACCATCGTGTGTTCGGGTACCCGACGGAGATCTTGCGAACCAGCGCCCGCGAAGCAGGGAGCCGGCACAGATTCGTCAGGTGCAGGGCCGCGCGACGCGACGCGCGGAGGGGTGAATTCGCCGGCTTTGCCGGCGAAGAGGGGGCGGGAACGCCCCCTGTGGATCGACGAGAATGACTTGAGAACGGAGGCGCGGCGGTCTACCGTTGGGGCATGAAGCTCGTCGGGATCGCCATCGCGCTCGCCGCCGTTGTCGCCCTTGGGGCCCTGGGCGGCTGTGCGAACGAGTCGCGCAACGACTCGATCCGCGCCGCCAACAAGGGCGCCGAGGCCTACGGCAAGAAGGAGATCGAGACCGCGATCTCGAACTACAAGCGCGCCGTCGAGCTGTGGCCGGACAACCACGAGGCCTGGTACGGCCTCGGAGGCTCGTACGCCGAGAAGAAGGACTGGACCAACGCCGCCGACGCGATCTCGCACGCGGTGCAGCTCGTCCCCGACCAGGCCATGTACCAGCTGCTGTACGGCCGGATCCTGTACGAGAAGGCGGTCCGGACCGCGCAGGAGGAGGAGGGCCGCAAGGAGAACAAGAAGCCCGAGGAGGTCGTGCCCGATCTGACCAGCGTCAACTTCGAGAAGCCGCTGCAGCAGCTGCAGGAGGCGGTCAAGCTCAACAACGAGCTGTGGCGCGCCCACTACTACATCGGCCGGATCTACCGCGACACCGGCCGGGCCAAGGAGGCCGCCGAGGAGCTGACCCGCACGCTGCAGGCCGCGCCGACCGACCCCGGGCCGTGGGTCGCGCTCGCCGAGCTGTATCGCCAGTGGGACTATACCGACCAGGCGATCCAGATCGCCGAGGCCGGGACCGCGGTCGTGCCCGGCATCACGGAGAAGGCCGACATCTGGTTCGAGGTCGGGATGGGCTATGACGACAAGCGGCTCTACGACAAGGCGATCGATGCCTACACCAAGTCGCTCGAGGCCAAGCGCGATAAGCACACCGCAAAGTTCCAGCGCGGCCAGGCCTATTACCGGAAGAACGACTACGGCAACGCCAAGCGCGACCTCGAGGAGTTCTCCAAGACCGGCGGCGTGTCGGTGCAGTTCGAGAAGCAGCAGGCGGCCAAGATGCTGGTCGACATCGCCGCCAAGTCGGTGGTGCCGGGCTCGACGCCGGTCGAGCAGCCGAAATCTCCCGAGGATGTAGTCAAGAAGGGCAAGGGTCGGGGCAAGCGCGGCCGGTAGACAGGCGCGACATTATCGCACCGAGCGCTCCGGCTCGGCCCGGCTCGGCCCGGACCGCTCGGATCCATCACCAGGGGCGATCCGGGTCGGTCCGCGGCCCGTCGAGGTCGGCGGCTGGCACAAGCGAAAAACCGACGCGATCGGCCACGGCGCCGCGCACCCGTGATATACAAACCTAGCAGGAGGGCGGGATTTTCTAGTGAGTTTGCGGGAGGATAGACCGCAGATGGATACGCGCACACTGGTTCGGGAACGGCTCCGCCGGTCGCGAGATTGGTCGGCAGCAATCGATGAGCTCGAGAAGGAGCTGGAGGCTTCGGGCTCCAAGCCAGAGCAGTCGGAGCGGTTGTTCGAGCTCGCCGCGCTCGTCGAGGATCTGATTCCCGAGCGGGACCGCGCGCTCGGTCTGTATCAGCGCGCCTGGAAGCTCCATCCGGATAACCTCAAGGCGCTGTCGCGCGCGCGAGAGGTCTACGGCGAGATCGGCCGGTTCGAGATGGTCGCCAAGCTCGGCGAGATGGAGCTGCGCAGCCCCGCGGCGCCGACCAACCTCGCCGGGATCGTCGGCGAGGCGATGCTCGACAGCGGCCAGCGCGAGAAGGCGATCCCGATCCTGCAGCGCGCGCTCGAGATCAGCCCGGACTCGATCCGCGTCAAGGACGCGCTCGCCGCGGCGAGCTACGACTCCGAGTTCTGGACCGACGAGTTCGAGCGCCTCACCGACGAGGCCGAGCGGTTCGACGAGCCGACGGCGGTGCGCATGCTGGTGCGCGCGGCGCGGATCCTGCGGATCGAGGCGCCCGAGGACGAGCGGCTCGAGCAGCTGCTCGTGCGCATCCTCACCAAGGACATCGACGAGCCGAGCACCAACTTCCTGTACGAGACCTTGCTCGCGGGCACCAACCGCTGGGACGAGCTCGAGGCGCACCACCGCCGGCGCGCCGAGCGCGCTCCCGATCACGGGACCAAGATCGAGGCGCTGCGCATGTTCGCGCTCGAGTGGGTGCAGCGGTTCAAGGACCGCGACCGCGGCGCCAGGTTCTTCGACGCAGCGCTGCGCGCGACCGCGTCGAACGGCGCGGTGCCGATGCGCTCGGTGGTCGCGGCGTTCATGCTGCTCCGCCAGGTCCAGGGTGAGCGCGGCGAGTGGAGCCAGCTGCTCGACATCGCCGAGGCGCTGCTCGACCGCCCGACGGAGATCTCGGGCGAGGACAACCTGTACATCGCGATCCAGGCCGGCCAGGTCGCGCTCGAGAAGTGCAACGACCTCGCGCGCGCCCGCAAGTTCTTCGCGACCGCCGCCGGGATCGAGCCGCAGCACCCCACGGTGACCGAGTTCGTGAGCTCGGTGGGCCTGGGCGATCAGCGCGCGATGGCCGCCAGCGCCTGCGCAGGCGTTGCGACCGCGATCACGCACGCGATCGCAAGCCCGACGAACGTCGGGCGCGCAGCACTCCCGGAGGGAGTGCGGAGTTGATCGACGGGACCGCCGTCGCCGCCGCCCCCCTCGCGGCTGCGGCCGCCACTGCCCCTGGCGCGCCCGCGGCCGACGAGCGGCCCGTCGCGCATGCGGTCCCCACGCGCTCGGGCAAGACCGTGCCGCCGCCGATGCCGCAGGACCTCGACGGTGCGATGAAGGTCGCCCGAGGCACCGAGACCGGCGGCGACCGCGGCGTGCACGCGTGGAAAGAAGTCATCTCCAAGCACCCCAAGGCGCGCGAGCCGCGCCGCGAGCTGGTGCGCGTGCTGCGCGGCGCCCAGTCGTGGGCGCAGCTCGCCGATGCGCTCAAGGACGAGGAGGCCAAGGTCGCCGAGGCGGGCGTCGACAAGGCCAACGTGCTGCTCGAGCTCGCCGAGGTCTACGGCAAGCTC
>VBLP01000674.1 GCA_005887925.1 Deltaproteobacteria bacterium
AGGAGATCGTCAACCCGGTGGTCGACGCCTACTACCGCGAGCACCCCGACGAGCGCCGCTTCATCGGCCCGTCCGCCAGCCTCGACGACCTCCTGACCGAGCTCGCGCTGATCCGCGACCTCCTGACCTCGGGCGGCGAGCTCTCCGACATCCAGCTGTTCAGCCAGCTCAAGAACCTCAACGAGATCAAGGTCGCGCTGGCGGCGCTGCCCGGCGAGGCCGCGGCGCGCATGATCCGCGAGGTCGACCAGCTGCTCGAGACCGTGTTCGCATCCTCCAAGTTCGGGTTATGAGGGCAGCGCGGGGCACGGGGGGCACGGAACTCAAGGTCGCGATCTTCGACGACGTGGTCGCCGCGCGCGGCGAGCAGTTCCACATCCCCGGGCTCGACGTGGCGGTGTTCCCGCACGCCGACGACGCGGTCCGGGCGTGCCACCGCGGCCGCTACGACCTGGTGTTCATGGACTTCGCGATGGGCCGCGGCCGCAAGGACGGCAGCCGCGCGATCAGCGAGCTCCGGCGCGCCGGGTTCCAGGGCACGATCATCGGCATCTCGAGCGACCCGGCCGCCAACGCCGCCATGCGCGCGGCCGGCGCCGACGATGCGCTCGGCGGGAAGTGCCACCTGCGCAGCTACCTCGTGCACATCGGCGAAAAGGCGCTCGCCGGCAGCTGATCGGCGCGGCTCACCTGGCGCCGAGGAGCTCGAGGGTCGCGAGCACCAGCACGGAGGTATCGGTGCGGATCGTCCGCTCGCGGTCGGGCGCGAAGGTCGCGGAGTGGAGCGAGGGCAGCGGCGTGCCGGCGGCGACCGCGGCCGCGTGCTTCTTCGACTCGACGGCGCCGATCCGGATCAGGACGGACGGCACCCCGGCGGCCTTGCCGAGCTCGCCGAAGTCCTCGGCGACCATCTCCGGCTTGCCCTCGGCGACGTTGGCCTTGCCCAGGCCCCGCGCCAGCGCCGCCTCGAGCCGGTGCGCGAGCGCGGGATCGTTGTAGGTCGCGTCCTGGCTCTCCGAGACCTTGACCTCCGGCTCGCGCGGCGCGTTCGCCGATAGCGCCTCGGCCCTGGCGATGCGGGCGATGCCGGCGAGGAGCTGCTTGCGTACGGCCGGGCTGTAGGTCCGCACCGTGATCTGCAGCTTCACCTCGTCGGGGATGATGTTGTGCTTGACGCCGCCGTGGATCGAGCCGACGGTGATCACCGCCGGCTCGAGCGGGTCCTTCTCGCGCGAGACCAGGGTCTGCAGGGACAGCACCGTCCGCGCCGCCAGCACCACCGGGTCGACGGTGGTGTGAGGCTTGGCGCCGTGGCCGCCGCGGCCGAAGATCGTGATGTCGACCGAGTCGACGCTCGCCATCCCGAACCCGGGGACGATGAGGACCTTGCCGGCCGGCTCGTCGGAGCTGTCGTGCACCGCGATCGCGAAGTCGGGCCTGGGGAAGCGCTTGAACAGGCCGTCGGCGATCATGGCGCGCGCACCTTGCACGACCTCTTCGCCCGGCTGGCCGACCATCATCACGGTGCCGTGCCACAGGTCCTTGTGGCGGGCCAGGAGCGCGGCGGCGCCGGTCCAGCCGGTCATGTGGACGTCGTGGCCGCAGGCGTGCATCGCCGGCTGCGTCTTGCCGTTCATGTCGGTCACCTTGGCGGTGCTGGCGTACGGAAGACCGGTCTTCTCCTCGATCGGCAGGGCGTCGAGCTCGGTGCGCAGGAGCACGGTCGGCCCGGCGCCGTTCTTGACGACGCCGACGACGCCGGTGCCGCCGACGCCGGTAGTCACCTGGTAGCCGAGGGCCCTGAGCTCGGTGGCCAGGCGCGCCGCGGTCTTGTCCTCCTTCATCGACAGCTCGGGGTTCCGGTGCAGGTCGATGTAGAGCGCGTCGAGCTTGGGGTAGATCTCATCGAGGCCGGCGAGCCCGCGCTCGGGCGGGTCGGCGCGGGCGACGGACGCGGTCAACACGAGCAGGGCCAGGCAGGCGATGCGCGACATGGGGAGCCTCCGCCCCGTGAGTACGTCCGCGGCGCTGGAGGGTCAAGCTCGGCCGTCGACGTCGTGCGCATCCGGGGACGGCCTGTCGGGCTTTCCGCTCCGCCGGATCCCGGGCGGACTCCGCGGTCACTCGTCGCGCAGCGCCTGGCGCAGCATCTCGCCGACCTCGGGCCGGCTCGCGAACGGGTCGCTCGGGTTGCGGCCCGCGACGATGTCCTCCATGCGGGTCTGCACGTTGCCCAGCGCCTGCGGGTGGCTGTAGATGTAGAACCGCTCCTCGGCGAGCGCATCGAACACGAACTGTGCGACCGTCGCGGCGGTCACCCTGCCGCTCGACACTGCCTTGTCGCTCATCGCGCGCGCGACGATCTGGCTCCGGGTCGGCTGGCGATCCTGCAGATCGGCGGGCCGGTTGCGCTCGCTGCGCGTGATGCCGGTCGGCACGAAGTACGGGCACAGCACCGACGCGCGCACCTGGTCTGTGACCAGGCGCAGGTCGTGGTACAGCGTCTCGCTGAGCGACACCACCGCGTGCTTGCTGACGTTGTAGATGCCCATGTTCGGCGGGTTGAGCAGGCCTGCCATCGAGGCGGTGTTGATGATGTGGCCCTCGTACCCCGGATCCTTGCGGGCGGCCTCGAGCATCATCGGTGTGAACACGCGCACGCCGTGCACCACGCCCATCAGGTTGACGCCGAGCACCCACTCCCAGTCGCGCACGCCGAGCTCCCAGACCAGGCCCCCGCCGCCGACGCCGGCGTTGTTGAACACGACGTGCGGCGCGCCGAACCGGGCGCGGGTCGCGGCGCCCATCGCCTCGACCTCCGCGGCGCTCGACACGTCGAGCCGGTACGGCAGCACCTGCGCCCCCAGCCCGGCGATCTCGGCGGCCGCGGCGTCGAGCGCGTCCTGCTGGATGTCGGCCATCACGATCGCCATGCCGCGGCCGGCGGCGATGCGCGAGACCTCGAGCCCGAACCCCGACGCGGCACCCGTGATGACCGCCGTGCGGCCGCTGAAGCTCTTCATGGAACGTCTCCTCCGCTGGTGCGCGTGATCCGCTGCGTCCCGATCATGGCCGCGGATTGTCGCAGATCCGGGCGGTGATGAATGCCCTGGCCTACCGGCACGCCAGAGCCGCGCCGAGTTGCTGGAAGACTAGATAATACGGGATCTTGCACGCGCCGGTCGGTCCGGGAATCCGCGTGTCGTTGGCTACCCGATGGCTCGCGGCAAGGCCTCCCAGGCTACTACTCGAGCGGCAACTGGTCCGGGGGAACTCGGACGATCTGGCCGTCGCGATAGACCACGAGGCACGTCTTCGTCGCGCGTGCGACCTCGATCGCGCGGCGCCGCGCACGGCGAAGCGCAGCGAGTGCTGCCAGTGCCATCGGGGGTGGAGTTGCATCGATGGTCATGGCTTGCTTCCGGAAGCGATCAGAACTGGCACGTCCCCGGAATTATCGTACAACATCCAGGCGTCGACGAGCGGTTTGTAGAGGGTCTCGAAGTGCTCTCGACCACGGTCGAAACGTCGACGAATATCCTCCTCCGGAACGGCGTGACCGCCCTGACGAACCCGCTCCGCAACTCGCTCCACCGCGAGGTCTGCCGACGGTAGTGACAGAAAGATCAAGGAAACGTGGTAGCTCGCCGCCTGCCACCTCTCGATCGCGCGTGCGAAGTTCCGGCCGGCGAGCGTCGTCTCGAACGCGAAGCTCTCACCGCGCGCGACGTGCTCCGCGATCAGTTTTCCCGAGCGCAACGACCAGGCGATCAACGGCTGCCCACCCGTCGTGTTCTCGTGGGACTTCGAGATCACGGTGTCTCCGTCGGGACTCAGCGCGACCGTCGCAACAGCATTCATGCGCCCCTTGAGGACGTGGAGGCACTTGCCAGTCGCGACGTGCCAGATCCGCAGGGTCCCTCCGACGCCGGTATCGACGGGGTCGGCGCGCGGCTGTTCACGCTGCCGTTCCGCAACGACCATGCACTCGACGCCGCGCGGACCCAGGCCAACGCGAAGAACGCGGCGAACCGCCAGAAGCTGCTCGCGTACCCGTTCTACCGCAACGCATTCGTCGGCGTGCTCGCTGCGCTGGAGGATCCCCACAACGTCGATGGCCTGCCCTCGGCGGACTTCTCCAGCAGCATTCGCTGCACGACGTTCTTCCAGGACAAGGCCGCCCGGGGCCGGCCGTTCGCCATCGTCCTCAAGGGCCAGCCCCACGACATCTACAATGCGACCACGGAGATCTGTCAGGTGCCCGCCCTGACCAGGTTCGCGCCATGACCCGGACGCGATGGACTGATCGCCCGTCCTAGAACACGTGCAGGGCGATCGCGATGTGCGCGAGCATGGTGCCGAGCAGGGCGATCGAGAACGGCACGTGGACGCGCTTCCACGACCGCAGCAGCGCCTTGCCGCGCGGCGCCAGCTCGTTGCGGCGCTCGAGCGCGACGACGCGATCGATCCGCCGTGCGATCCGGCGCGCGATCCGGCGCGGCGCGAGGCGGGTGAGGGCGCGGCGATCGCGCCGCCGGGTCCAGATCCGCCGCAGGTCGTCGGCGAGCACCCAGAGGAGCAGCGGCACGAGGCCGATCTCCCAGGCCGATCGGGAGCGCCGCGCCTCGCGATCCATCACCTGGTACGCGTGGTCGCCGGCGGCGGGGTGGTCGATCGCGAGCTCGGTGATCGCGCGGCGGTGGGCGAGGATGGCGAGGTCGTGCTTGCTGGTCAGCGACGGCACCAGCGTGTAGAGGTAGCGGCCGATCACGCCCGAGACCACGACGGCGACCATGCTCCAGAACGGGATCGACACCCAGGTGGTCAGGCGCAGCGCGGAGTGCAGCGCGATGAACAGCGGGCCGACGACGCCGGTCATGAGGTGGACGTCGAGCCAGAACTGGTTGGTCGCGGTCCGCCAGAACCAGCCGAGCCGGCGCTGCACGAGGTACGCCATCGACAGCACCATGAGCGCGGTGCCGAGGTAGCCGCAGGTCAGGGCGAGCTGGGTCCCGGCGAGGTAGCTGACGTTCATCGCGGCGAGCGCCGGCTCCACGCCCTCGCGCCGCATCACGGTGTAGCTGATCGACCAGGTCGGGTGGAACCAGCGCAGCACGACCTCGGCGAGCACGCCGGCGAACGCGGCGAGGCCGAGGGCCCAGACCAGCAGGCTGAGCCGGCGGGCGCGGACCCGCGCGGCTCCCGAGTCGCGCACGGCGATGCCGTCGACGAACGGCCGCGCGGGCAGCATGTCGCGGACGTGCCACTCGGCGGAGCCGGTCGCGAAGGTCCGGGGATACCCGGCGCGGGCGGGGTGCGGCTCGTGCCCGGGCGCAGAGCCGGCCGCCGCATCGCCGCGGGCACCCGGACCAGGGACCCGGAACAGCGCCGCCGGCGAGATCTCGATCAGCGAGCCGGTCGGGCACGCCGACACGCAGGCCTGGTCGGCGTACCCGGCGCAGTGATCGCACTTGCTGGCGATCCGGCGGGCCTGCGCCTTGCGGCCCTTGCCGGGGCCGAACGCGAGCTTGCCGGACTTGTCGAGCCGCGCCTTGAACCGCGGCTGGAACGCCGGCATGTCGGGCTCCGCGACGTCGATCATCTGGATCGCGCCGTACGGGCATGACAGCGCGCACAGGCTGCAGCCGATGCAGCGGTCCTCGTGGATCACGACCTCGCCGCTGCGGGCGTCGCGCTTGATCGCGTCGTGCTCGCACGGCGACAGGCACCGCGCGTCGCGGCAGGTCCGGCAGGTGTAGACGAAGTCGAGCAGGCCGAGCTCGTAGCCGCCGAGCGTCAGGCGCTGCGCACCGTGGCGGTCCTCGCATGCCTCCTCGCACTGCTTGCAGTCGATGCACAGGTCGAGCTGGCGCAGCCGCACCGTCGGGCCGGCGACCGAGAGGCCGTTGCGCACGTAGAAGTCGAGGATCTC
>VBLP01000673.1:0-3977 GCA_005887925.1 Deltaproteobacteria bacterium
CCTCGAGGCGCACTTTGCGCACCGACCTCGTCGAACTCGGGATCCCGAAGCCCCTCAGCCTTTCCGCACGACTCCCCTGGTAGCCGGCGATCACGCGGCCTGCTCGAGCGGGAGCGTTTCTCCCTCGACGGAACCGGCGTCGGTCGCCGCGGGCGGTGCGGGCCTCAAGAGGGTGATCGCGACGAGCACGCCGACGAGCAGTAGCCCGGTGAGCGCGTACAGGACAGTCTGGAAGCCGTGGTCGAGCGCCACGCCGCTCGATGCGGTCGCGTCGGCGTGGGCGTCGGCGTAGTTGCGCGCGGAGGTGGCGGCGATGGCGCTGACGGCGGCGATTCCGATCGCTCCTCCGATCTGGCGGCTTGTGTTGATGAGGCCGGAGGCGACCCCGGCATCGGCGCGCTCGACGCCCGTCAGGCTCGCGATCGTGACCGGCACGAACGAGAGGCCAAGGCCGGCGCCGCCGAGGACGAAGGCCGGGAAGAGATCCCAGAAGTAGTGTCCGTCCACGGGCAGCCGCGTCAGCCAGGCAAGCGAGGCGGCCGACGCGAGCAGTCCCAGCGTCAGCGTGGTCCTGACGCCGAGGCGTGCGACCACAGCTTGCGCGATGTTCGAGATCACCACGACCGAGAGCGCGAAGCCCACGAAGGCGACGCCGGTCTCGACCGCTGAGTAGTGCAGAACGTCCTGGAGATAGAGGGTCAGCACGAAGAACTCGGAGAAGGTGACGGCGCCGACGATGGCCATCGCGGCGTTGGCCCCCGACAGCGTTCGCAGGCGGAAGATCCGCAGCGGCAGCAGCGGCGAGGGCGACCGGAGCTCGATCAGGAGGAAGGCTGCGATCAGGGCTGCCGCGGCGGCGAACAGGGCGAGCGTGCTCGTCGCGCCCCAGCCGGCGGATGCCGCGCGCGTCGTCGCGTAGACGAGCAGCATGAGTCCCGCTGTCACGGAGGCAGCGCCGGGCAGGTCGAAGTGGCGATGAGCCAGATCAGCGCGGCTCTCGCGCAGCAGCAGCGGCGTCAGGGCGATTGCTGCGATGCCCACGGGCACGTTGATGAAGAAGATCCACGACCAGCTCAGGTAGGACGTCAGAAGACCGCCGAGCAGGACGCCGACTGCGGCCCCGCTGCCGGACGCGGCGCCGTAGATGCCGAGCGCGACGTTGCGATCACGGCCTTCGGTGAAGGTGGTCATCAGCAGTGAGAGGGCTGCCGGGGCGAGGAGGGCGCCCCCGAGACCCTGCACGGCGCGGAAGGCGATCAGCGACGCTTCCGACCACGCAAGTCCGCAGAGCAGCGAGCTCGCGACGAAGAGGGCGAGCCCCGCGACGAACATCCTGCGGCGACCGAGCAGGTCGGCCAGGCGGCCGCCGAGCAGGAGTGCGCCGCCGAAGAAGATGGCGTAGGCGGAGACCACCCACTGGAGGTTGGTCTGCGAAAAGTGGAGGTCCGTCTTGATCGAGGGCAGCGCGACGTTCACGATCGCGACGTCGAGAATGACCATGAACTGGGCGGTGACGATCAGTGCCAGTGCGGCCCAGCGGGAGTCACGTGTCGGGGTGATGCTCACGCAGTTGACCTCCTAAATCGTTGACTACCACAACGTTATAGCATGACAACGATTGTCGGGGCTACACTGTTTGCCATGAGAGCCGCAACTCCCGCGACGGAGACCTCCGGCTTCGCACCACGCCTGCCCGCCGAGCTCGTGGCATCAAAGACCTTTCTGCTCAAGCGCCTCGGGTTCGCCGCGAAGGAGTAGTCGATGGCGGCCTACGAGGAAACGGGCCTTCACCCCTACCACCACGCGATCCTCCTCGTCCTCGACGAGGGCTCGCGCGAGACGCAGGGCTCGATCGCCGACGCGCTCGGCTACGACCGCGGCCAGCTGGTGGGCTTGCTCGACGAGCTCGAGGAGCGCGGACTCGTCGAGCGGCGCCGTGACCCCAACGACCGCCGGCGGCACCTGGTCCGGCTCACCCCGGACGGCACGCGAACGCTCCGCCGTCTCCGCGCGCTCGCGAGCCGCATCGAGGACGAGTTCCTCGCGCCCCTGAACGAGCAGGAGCGGGCAGACCTGCACGCGCTCCTCCTGCGCCTCGCCGAGAAGCACGAGCCGCGCTGCGCGCGCAGAGCGCCGTCGAGCGACGGCTAACCCAATCCACGGCAATCGGCCTCTCGCCCGACTGCCCCTGCTCCTCTCCCGCCGATAGCCTCCGGGCGTGGCAACCACGGCGGTTCGCAGCGAGCGGTTTCCCGACCTCGGTGACGAGGTCCTTTTCCCGCGGCTCTCCGACGCCAAGCTGGCGTGGCTGGCCGAGCACGGCGAGCGGCGCACCGTCCAGCCGGGTGAGGTCCTCTACGAGCACGGGGCTCGCGATGCGCCCTTCTACGTGATCGAGAACGGCCTGGTCGAGTTCGTCGACCGAAAACCCGGCAAGGACGTTTACATCGCGCAGGCTGACAGTCGCACGTTCATCGGCGACATCGCTGTGTTCACCGGGGAGCCGACGATCAGCGCGTGCGTTGCCGTCGAGGCGACCGACGTGATCGTCTTCGACAGGGCCGCGTTGCGCGACATGGTCGCCCGCTGGCCGGAGATGGGCGAGCTCGTCTTCCGCACGCTGCTGGCGCGGCGCGAATGGCATGAGGCCGAGGGGCACGGGGTGATGCGTCTGATCGCCCCGCGTGGCTCCCGGCGCGCGTTCGAGGTGCGTGATCTGCTCGAGCGGAACCTGCTGCCGGTGCGTTGGTACGACATCGATACCGACGCCGAGAGCGCTGCGCTGCTCGACTGGCTCGACATCCCGCGATCCGAGACGCCGGTGCTCGTGCATGCGACCGAAGTGATGCGCAATCCGTCCGCCGCCCAGGTCGCACGCTCGCTCGCCTTGCGTGCCGAGGTGGACGGCGAGCGTTTCGACCTCGTCGTGCTCGGCGCCGGACCGGCCGGGTTGGCGAGCGCCGTGTACGCCGGTTCGGAAGGACTGCGAACGTTCGTCGCCGAGGCGTGGGCGCCCGGTGGGCAGGCAGGCACGAGCACGCGAATCGAGAACTACCTCGGCTTTCCAACCGGAATCTCCGGAACGGCGCTGACGCGGAAGGCAACGCTCCAGGCGCGCCGCTTCGACGCGGTGCTGTCGAGCTTCCATCGCGCCGTCGAGCTCGCCGACGGGACCGAAGGGCTGGTCCGAGTCGACCTCGACGATGGCCAGCACGTCCTCGCACGGTCGCTGGTGATGGCCACGGGCGCGCGGTGGCGGGAGCTGCAGGCTGAGGGCATCGATCGCTTCCGCGGCGCCGGCGTCTACCACGCAGCGATGCCTACCGACGTCGAGCGTTGCCGTGACGAGGACGTGATCGTCGTCGGCGGGGGCAACTCGGCGGGCCAGGCGGCTACCCAGCTCGCCTCGCGCGCCCGCAGCGTCCGCGTCGTGGTGCGGGGGAAGGCATTGAAGTCGACGATGTCGCATTACCTCATCGACCGCATCGAGCGCTCGTCGAACATCGAGGTCAGCACGGAGACGGAGCTCGTCGCGGTCCACGGCTCGGCGACGGTGGAGTCCGCCAGCCTGCGCGACCGGGGCGACGGTGGCGTCGAGCAGGTCGCATGCACAGCCGTCTTCGTGATGATCGGCGCGGATCCGTGTACCGAGGCGGCCGCCGGGATGCTCGCGGTCGACCCGGGCGGGTACCTCCTTTGCGGAAGCGGCGCCGCCGACTGCGACAGTCACCTCTGCTGGCCGCTGACCGACCGCGAACCGCATCTCCTCGAAACGGTCCGTCCCGGCGTGTTCGCGGCCGGCGACGTCCGGTCGGGGGCGTCCAACCGCGTGGCGGGCGCAGTCGGCGACGGCGCGATGGTGGTGCGGTTCGTCCAGGAGGTACTGGCCGGCTAGGGGTTCCCGGACCCTCACTTTTTTGGCGTCAACCAGCCACCTCACCGCTCCTCGTTCTCCGAGCCGCGCGGGTACCGACGCA
>VBLP01000673.1:4005-5190 GCA_005887925.1 Deltaproteobacteria bacterium
AGCTCTAGGCGTCGCTGCTGCCTCAACGCCGACGCGGCCACCCGCGCAGTGCGTAACCCACTGGATCACCTTCGAGTGCTGCGAGTGCAACCGGATCCCGCGGCCGAGAACAGAAAGATGTACACGCGCGCGCAAATAGCAGAAATGGCCAGCCGGGCGCGCCGCCTGCGCTCGTCGTCGCTCGGGCCGGCCGAGGTAGTCCGCCCTATGCGAGCGGCTGGAGGACGTCGAAGCGCAGCCGGAATGTCGGTGGCGCGAGCAGCAGGTCGCGCCGGCGCTGCGTCCACAGGACCGGCTCGCCCGTCGTCGCGCGCGCGAGCATCGCGCGGCGCTGCACGCGCAGGCCCTCCGGCGGGATCGCCGCCGGCTCGAGCTGGTGCACTGGTCCGGCGGGCGGCGCCTTCGGGTCGTAGAGCAGGTCGCTGACGGGTGGTGGCAGCAGCACCGGCGTCGGGCCGGACACGTCGGCGGCCCTGCCCTGGACGAAGCGGCGCAGGCCGTCCGCCGACTCCGTGTCGATGACGTACGGGTGCCAGTAGGGCGGTATGGGTGTCATCGGCAGGTACGAGAACGACGGCGGCAGGGTCGGATCGACCTGCGCGGGCGGCGGGTCGGCGGGCAAGGGCGTCGCGAGCGTCCGGCCGGCGACGATCTGCTCGACCGCCCAGACCAGGTTGGCGTCCTCGTCGATACCGATCACGACGTCGTCGAGGACCGGGCCCGAGAGGGGGGTGCGCGCGGTCGCCCAGACGACGATCGAGCTCGGGTCGAGCCCGGTGGTGCCGAACAGGCTCCAGCCCGTCGGAGCAGCCAGGGGCCACGTGTCGCCGAAGGAGTCCTGCACGGTGACGTCGTCGAGCGTGACGATCTGTCCCGCCTGGACGGGGAGCGTGAATGTGAACCAGTCGTCGGAGTGGTTGACGATCAGGTCGACGAGCACGAGCGTGGCGAGCGCGGCCCGGTCCGGCGCCTGGCCGCCGATCGAGACCTGCGCGTCCTCGATCTGCCACCAGCGTGGCAGCGGCGCGCTCGGGTAGCTGAGCCGGCCGGGGATCGTCTGGACCGTCGCGGCCGCGGCTCCCGTCGTCAGCGGTGCGTCGGCGTCGGCGTGGAACCAGTCGAGGTCGCCGCCGTCGTGGCGGCTGAGCGTGAGCGTCGTGCCGCCGGCCGGAAGCTGCGCGCTGT
>VBLP01000675.1 GCA_005887925.1 Deltaproteobacteria bacterium
CGGGCAGCCTCTCGGGCACCCGCGCGTCGCGCACCCCGCCGGCGGCGCGCGGCCGTGCCGCGGTGAGCCCCGCGCTGGCGCGCCGCACCTCGGCGGCGGTGGCGGGCCACATCGCGGCGATGCTGGCGAGATCCTCGACGCCGACCGCGATCGCCTCGCGCTCGGCGAGCCGCGTGTCGTCGGCGGTCCAGCCCTGGGCGAGCGCGGTCTGGCGGGCGACGGCGAGGCGCTCGTCGGTGGCGGCGCGCTCGATCGCGGGCAGCCGCGCGGCCTCGGCGTCCGGCAGCGCGGCGAGCGTCCACGCGATCCCGGCGGTCATGTACGCGACGCGGCCGAGCTTGGTCGCGTCGAGGTTGTCGGGGACATCCTTGTTGGTGTGGATCGTGACGTCGGGCCAGTCGTGGAAGTAGACCATCGGCACGCCGAACGCCTCGAACACCTGGTGATCGCTGCCGAGCTCGAGCGGGCGCAGGTCGGTGACCAGTGCGTCGCGCCCGCCGGGCGGCCACACGATCCCGTCGCCCTCGCCGGTCTCGGCGAGCCGGGTCGAGGCGGTCGCGACGTCGGCGACCCACGCCGCGGCGATCGCGTTGACGATGTGGGGCAGCGATCCGGCGCTGCGCGACAGGTGGAGCGCGGCGTGCGTGATCTCGGGCCGACCGCCGACCATGTCGAGGTGAATGCCGGCGCGCAGCCGGCGCGCGAGGTCGGGGTGGCTGATGAGCCAGGCCTGCGAGCCCGAGATCTCGGGGAGCCAGAGGAACCGGATCGTCCGGCGCGGTGCCGGCAGCGCACCGCCGGCGATCGCGGCGCGCAGCGCACGCGCCACGCCGAGCAGCGCCGCGCTGCCCGACGCGTTGTCGTTGGCGCCGGCGAGCTCGTGGCACAGGTGCGCGGTCAGCACGATGTCGCCGGCGGCGGCGTCGCTGCCGGGGATCGTCGCCGACACGACGTCGAAGCTCGCCGGCACCATCTTCGCCCGGACGCGGGCGGTCAGCCGCACGGTGGCGCTCGCGAGCTCCTTGCGCAGCGCTGCCGCGGCGCGCGGCGACACCATGAATGCGAAGCGATTCGCGGTCTGGTACGGCGATAGGTGGCCCCAGCGCACCAGATCGGGGTCCATCCCCGACCACGCCGTGTGCTGGTTGGGGTAGTCGGACACGATGCCGGCGGCGCCGCGCTCCTCGACGGCGAGCCGGTGCACGGCGGCGAGCGGGCCGTCGGCGAGCACGATCTTGCCGCGCACGTCCTTGCCCTGGTAGGCCGCGGCATCGGCGCCGGCGCCGACGTCGACGAGATCGGCGGTCACGTCGGCGTCCTGGCTGTAGTCGGCGAGCGCGACCGCCTCGCGCGGGAACTCGGCCAGGGTGCGCCGCGCCGGCGCGACCTCGTCGAGCCGGCCCTCGGTCGCCTGCCAGCCGAGGTAGCTCTTGAAGTGGGCGTAGCTGGTCTTGCCGTCGGCGGGCAGCGGCTCGACCTTGGCGTCGGCGAGGCCACCGGCGGTCAGCTCGCCGGTCAGCCAGTCGGCCGCGGCGCGGAACCCCGGCGAGCCCTGCACGCGGTGGAACTTGCCGAGCGCGCGCACCGCGCCGTGGACGTACGCGCCGTCGACGTGCTTCTGGATCGCCGCGGGCACGGCATCGGGCCAGAACGCGATCCGGCGGGTCTCGGCGGTCGCCGGGGCCGCGAGCAACAGGGGGAGCAGGAAGCCACAGAGCCGCATGCGCGCAGCTTACGTCCGTTGGCAGTTCCGTGGGTTGCCGGCGCGCGCTGTCGACACCCGCCGGGCGCCGCGCTAGCGTCGGGCCGCGCCGGGCACCTGGCGATCGGGGTATGCATGGCAACGCAAGATCGGGCCGCCGCCACGCCGGGCCGGGCTCCCGACCCGGCCTATGCGTTCGACCTGTTCGTCGTCAGCGCGGCCGCCGATCGCGAGTTCGTGCACGGCTACCTGTTGCCGGCGCTGAACCTGCCGGTGGAGCGCGTGCTCCTGCTCGACGGCCTGGCCGCCGGGGCGCCGGGCGTCGCCGAGATCGACCGCGGCGTGACGACCAGCCGGTTCACCGTCGCGGTGCTGTCGCCGGCCTACCTCGCGGACCGCTGGGCGGTGTTCGGCGAGCAGCTCGCGGCCGCGCTCGACGTCGACAGCCCGCGGGAGATCGCGCGCGACGCCGACAGCCCGCGCGTGATCCCGCTCAAGCTCGCGGCGTGCGACCTGCCGCTGCACATCAAGGCCGCGCTGCTGCGCGCGTGGCTGCATACGCCGCCGCCGGTCCCCGAGGACATCCCGTGCCCGTACCCCGGCATGCGGCCGTTCACCGCGAGCGATGCCGACAGGTTCTTCGGTCGCGACGACGAGCTGCGCGAGCTGGTGGGCCGGCTCGCGCGGGGCGAGCGCGAGATCTACGTGATCGGCCCGTCGGGCTCGGGCAAGTCCTCGCTGGTGCAGGCCGGCCTCCTGCACGCGCTCGACGCCGGATCGTCGGCGCTGGGGCGCGCGTTCGCCCAGACGATGATGAGGCCCGGCGACCGGCCGGCCGATCGGCTCGCCAGGGCGCTGGCATGGGACCCGGCGGTGGCGACGGCGGCGCCCACCGGGCCCGGAGCGGCGATCGAGGCCCTCGTGGCGCGCCATCCGCCCGCCGAGCGCGTCCTGGTGTTCGTCGATCAGCTCGAGGAGCTGTTCACGGCCGCCGGCGCCGCCGAGCGCGATCGCTTCGTCGCGATGCTGCGTGCGCTGCGCGCCGAGCCGCGGTGCTACCTCTTGCTCGCGCTGCGCGCCGACTTCTACGGCGCGCTGATGGACAGCGCACTGTGGCCCGATCTCGCGGGGCGGATCTCGCGGGTCGAGGTCGCGGCGCTGCGCGGCGCCGCGCTCGCCACGGCGATCACCGAGCCGGCGCGGCGCGCCGGGGTGTACCTCGAGGCGCGGCTGTGCGATCGGCTGGTCGCCGACGCCGCCGACGAGCCCGGCGCGCTGCCGCTGGTGCAGGAGACCCTGCGGCTTCTGTGGGAGCGCCGCCGGCAGCGGCTGATCGGCGTGGCCGAGTACGAGGCGCTCGGGGCCGGTGCGCCGGGCGAGGCGCCGCGCCGCGGGCTCGACGTGGCGATCGCGCGGCACGCCGACGCCGCGATGCACGAGCTCGGCGCGTCGCGCCAGGACATCGCGCGCCGCGTGCTGCTCCGGCTGGTCAACTTCGGCGAGGGCCGGGCCGACACGCGGCGGCAGCAGCCGGTCTCGGCGCTGACCTCGGCCGCCGACGATCCCACCGAGCTCGCCGCGGTGCTGCAGCACCTCGTGGCGCAGCGCCTGGTGACCGTCGACGATGCGGCGGGGCACGACGCGGTCGCCGATCTGGCGCACGAGGCGCTGATCACCGCGTGGCCGGCGCTCGCCGCGTGGGTCGCCGGGCGCCGGGTCGACGAGCAGCGCCGCCGCCAGCTCGAGACCAGGGTCGCCGGCTGGATCGCGCACGGCCGCGGCGACGCCGGCCTGCTCGATCGGGTCGAGCTATCCGAGGCCGCGCAGTGGCTGCGCAGCGATGCGGCGCGCGAGGTCGGCTCCGGGGCCGAGCTGTCGGCGCTCGTGGCGGCCAGCCGCGCCGCGATCGCCGAGGTGGATCGCCAGCGCCGCGCCCGGACCCGGCGCGTCATCGCCGGGCTCGCGGCGTTCTCGGTGGTCGCGTCGGCGCTCGGTCTCGTCGAGTGGCAGCAGCGCAACGCGGCGCGCCGGCGCGCCCACGAGGACCGCGTCCGGCTCGGGATGGCGTACCTCGACGAGGGCCGGACGCTGCTGTTCGACGATCACCCGCTGCGGGCGCTGCCCTACCTCGTGGCGGCGCGCGAGCACGACGTCGAGGACGCGACGCTCGGCCTCCTGTTCGAGCGGGCCGCGAGCCACACGCCGCGGCTGACCCTGCTGGGCCACACCGCGCGCGTCCGGACCGCCGCGTTCAGCCCCGACGGCAGCCGCGCGGTCACCGCGAGCGACGACCGGACCGCGTGGATCTGGAGCACGGCGACCGGCGAGCGCACCGCGCCACCGCTCGCGCACCGCGATGCCGTGGTGTCGGCGGTGTTCAGCCCCGACGGCACGCGCGTGGCGACCGCGAGCGCGGACGGGACCGCGCGGGTGTGGGACGCGGCGACCGGGGCGCCGGTGGGCCAGCCCCTCGCGCACGGCAGCTCGGTCTACGTCGCGGCGTTCAGCCCCGACGGCCGGCGCGTGGTGACCGCGAGCGTCGATCACACCGCGCGGGTGTGGGACGCGGCGACCGGAGCGCCGATAACGCCGCCGCTGGTCCACGGCAACATCGTCCGGACCGCGGCGTTCAGCGCGGATGGCAGCCGCGTGGTGACCGCGAGCCTCGACCGCACCGCGCGGGTGTGGGACGCGGCGACCGGGGCGCCGGTGACGCCGCCGCTGGCGCACGACAGCGGCGTATGGACCGCGGCATTCAGCCCCGACGGCAGGTACGTGGTGACCGCGAGCGGCGACCGCACGGCGCGGATCTGGGACGCGGCGACCGGCGCGCCGTTCCGCCGGCCGCTGCAGCACGCGGGGGTGGTCCGCGGGGCGGCGTTCACCCCCGACGGCGCGGACGTGATCACGGTCAGCGATGACCGGACCGCGCGGCTGTGGAACCTGTTGACCGGCGAGATGTTCGGCAAGCCGCTCGAGCATCCCGACGGCGTGGACAGCGCGGTGTTCAGCGCCGACGGCGCGCGGGTCGCGACGGTCGGCAGCGACGGCATGGCGCGGATCTGGGACGTCCGGAGCCAGCGGCTGGTGACCGCGATCGAGCATGCCCGGCCGATCCAGGCCGCCGCGTTCAGCCGCGACGGCGCGCGCCTGATCACCGCGAGCAATGACGGCACGGCCCGGATCTGGAACACCGCAGCGGTCCGCCTCGCGCCCGCGCGGGATCTGCCGGGAGAGTTCACGGGCGCGCCGTTCGACCCCGAGGGCGTGCGCATCGCCACCGTCCGGTACAGCAGCACGGCGCAGATCTGGAACAGCTTCACCGGCGCGGCGATCACGCCGCCGCTCGCGCACGACCAGGTCAACGTCGCGGCGTTCAGCCCCGACGGTGCGCGCGTGATCACCGGCGGCAAGACCAGCGGCGCGCGCGTGTGGGACGCATGGACCGGAGCGCCGGTGACGCCGTGGCTGCCCCACTACCAGGGCGAGGTCTGGGACTACCAGGGCGTCGCCAAGGTCGTGTTCAGCCCCGACGGGCGGCGCGTGATCACCGCGGGCTACGACCTGGTCGCGCGGCTGTGGGACGCCGGGACCGGAGCGCTGCTCGCGAAGACGCCGCCGCACGAGCTCGCGATCGACGGCGCGGCGTTCACCGCGGACGGCGTGCGCATGGTGACCTCCAGCGGCGACGTGGTGCAGCTCTGGGATGCCGCGACCGGCGTGCCGGTCCCGACGCCGCTCGACCGCCCCGGCCGCATCGCCGCGGTCAGCCGCGATCGCACGCGCGCCGTCACCGTGCAGTGGGACCGCGCGCGCGTGTGGGACACCCGGACGTGGACCCCGATCGCCGCGCCGCTCGAGCACGAGAGCCAGATCATCGCCGTGGCGCTCAGCGCGGACGGCCGCCTGGCGGTCACCGCGAGCCAGGACCGCACGGCGCGGATCTGGGACGTGGCGAGCGGGACGCTGGTGGCGCCGCCGCTGCCGCACACCGACGCGGTGCTGTGCGCGGGGTTCAGCCCGGATGGCCGGCGCGTGGTGACCGGCGGCAGCGACCGCACGGCGCGGATCTGGGACGCCGCGAGCGGCCGCGCCGTGCTGCCTCCGCTCGAGCACTCGCGCAGCGTCGCGAGCTGCGTGTTCAGCCCGGACGGCGGGCGGGTCGCGACCGGAGACGACAACCGCACGCTGATCTGGAACATCACCGCCGGCCTGGCCTCGCTCGCCGAGTGGCGCGCGCGGGCCCGCTGCTCGCCGTTCGTGCTCGACCGCGGCATCCTCGAGGCCAACCCCGAGGTGGCCGCGATCTGCCCGGGCGCGCCGCGCGCGCGATGACCGTCACACCGCGACCGGCAGGACGCGCCGGCGCACCAGCTTGATCGACAGCAGGCGGTACAGCATCTTCGAGACCTCGAACGAGCCCATCCGCGACTTGCGGATGATCTCCTTGACCGTGTTCTTGCCGTTGACCAGCTCGAGCACGGCGAGCTCCTCGCGGGTCAGCCGGCCGCGCCCCATCTGCGCCACCGAGTCCTCGTTGCGCAGGAACACGATGTCGAAGTTGTCGATCGCGTGCTCGATCAGGTGCCACTCGTCGACGCGGCGATAGCCCTCCATCAGCACCGCCTCGACGTCGAGGCCGAGCGCGGCATCGATCACGTGGGGCGGCAGCTCGGTGCCGGCCGCGAACCGGAACCGGCCGTGGCGCCAGCGCAGGATCTCGTAGATCAGCTCGCTCGACTGGCGCACCAGGCAGCGCTTGAGGTCGGCGTCGGTGACCGAGCCGAGCTTGACCAGCTGCTGGCCTATCAGGCGGTTGGCGGCGCGCGATTCGAGGAACGCCTCGAAGTCGGCGCGCTGCATCAGCTCGGCATCGAGCAGGAAGCGGCCGAGCAGGAACTCCTCGGGGACGCCGGCGGCGATCGCCTGGTCGACCCGGCCGCGCCGGAAGTAGATGTCGACCCGCGCACCGGTGCGCTCGACGGTGAGCACGCCGGACTGCTCCTGCAGGTCGAGCAGCTGGAGGACCTCGGCGAGCGGGACCACGCGCAGGTCGCCGCGCAGGCCGGGCGCGGCATCGACGAGCAGGCCGGGATCGAGCGCGCTCAGCAGGCGGGTCAGCGTGGCGTCGTCGAGCGCGGCGCGCGCGATGCCGGTGACCCGGGCGGTGTCGGCGGCGATCTGCTCGTCCGGGCTGTCACTGTCGGCGAGCGCGACCTGGGCGGCGAGCACGTCGATGATCGCCGTCCGTACGAGATCCTCGCCGGTCACCAGCGACGGCGGGTCGTCCTCGACCGTTCCAGCCGGCCCGTACTTTCCGACGGTGTGCTGGACGACCGCGGTGATCGCCTCGGGGGAGAACGGCTTGGTGATGTAGTCGACGATGCCCATCACCTTGACGAACCGCTCGCCCACCTGATCGCCCTTCGCACTCATCAAGATCACTGGAATATCGCGGAGCTTGGGGTCGGCGCTGAGCTCGCGACAGAACTGGTAGCCGTTCATCTTCGGCATCACGAAGTCGAGCAGGATCAGGTCGGGCCGCGACGCCCGGACCGCGGCCAGACCGGCTTCGCCGTCCGGGGCGGTCTCGACCCTGAACCCGGCTTTGGTAAGCACGAGCTGCACCACCTTGGTGATGGTGGCACTGTCGTCGATCACGAGGATCCGCTCGCCAGCCATGTCGGTGTATCCCTCACTCCGCGGGACATTCGCGGGGGGATCCTCTTCATCCTATGTCGTCAGACCGGAGCCAGCAATCGAACGCGCTTCCTGAATTGGTTGTGGTTTGCCCACCGTGGTACGGTTAGCGCGCGTGGCGCTCCTCGAGGGAGATCTCGATTACCCCAGGAAATTCGGCAAGTATCACTTGCTGGGACCCCTGGCACAGGGAGGGATGGGCGCCTTGTACCTGGCGGTGGCCGGAGATCGCGGGCTCGAGCGCTTGATGGTGATCAAGACCGTGCTGCCGCATCTGGCGGACCACGAGTACGTGGCGCGGTTTCGCGATGAAGCCAAGGTCGTGGTCAAGCTCTCGCACGGCAACCTGATCCCGGTGTTCGACGCGGGGATGGTCGGCGGCGAGCTGTTCCTCGCGATGGACTTCGTGGAAGGCCGCGATCTGCGTGCGGTGTGGAACCGCTGCGCAAAGAAGCAGGTGGCGTTCCCGATCGACGTTGCCGTCTACATCGTGAAGGAGCTCTGCCGCGGGCTGGCATACACCCACTCGTTTCCCGATCTGCACCTGGTCCACCGCGACATTTCGCCGCCCAACATTCTCGTGTCCTATACCGGAGAGGTCAAGCTCACGGACTTCGGCCTGGCGTCGTCGACCCTCAAGCTGGAGAAGACCTCCCCCGGCATCATCTACGGCAAGGTCGCGTACATGTCGCCGGAGCAGGCGCGCGGCGAGAAGCTCGACGGCCGCAGTGACATGTACGCCGCGGCGATCGTCCTGTGGGAGCTGTTGACCGGGCGCCAGCTGTTCCCGCCGGGCAAGGACCAGCCGCAGGACCTGCTCGTGCGCGCCAAGAACCCCGAACCGCAGCGGCCGAGCAAGCGCGCGCCCCGCGTGCCGGCCGAGCTCGACGAGATCTGCGTCAAGGCGCTGGCGGCGTCGCGCGACGATCGCTACGCGGACTGCGATGCGCTGCGCATGGCGCTGCAGGGCTGGCTGGCCCAGAACGCGCCGACGACCGACGGCACGCGGATGGCGGCGTTCCTCCAGGCGCTGTTCGCCGAGGACATCCAGCGCGAGCGCGCCGAGCGCAACGAGCTGCTCGCCCGCGTGCGCACGCGCGCGCTGACCCTGCCGCCGACCGACGAGCTCCGGCTGATCGTCGAGGGCGGTGGCCGCGCGGCGGTCGCCGACGGCGCGGCGGTGACCGAGGCCCCGGTGCGCAAGCCCGGCTCGGTGGGCCGGCGCGCGTCGGACCGCCAGGTCGACACCATCGATCGCCGGCAGTCGGCCGATCGCCGCAGCCTGCCGACCAAGCCCGCCGCCGATCACAGCGGCAGCGCGGCGCTCGCGGCGCAGATCGACCTCCACGAGGACGAGGCCGAGCCGGATCTGATCGGCGCCGAGATCGACGGCCGCTACCGCGTGATCGAGCTGATCGGCGAGGGCGGGATGGGCAAGGTCTACCTCGCCGAGCACGTCGAGATCGGCAAGCGCGTCGCGCTCAAGGTGCTGCATCCCAGCTACTCGCGGATGCCCGACCTCGTCGAGCGGTTTCGCCGCGAGGCGCGCGCCGCGTCGAAGATCGGCCACCCCAACATCGTCGACGTCACCGACTCGGGCACCACCGCCGACGGCAGCGTGTACTTCGTCATGGAGTACCTCGAGGGCGTCGAGCTCGGCAGCGTGATCGAGCGCGAGGGGGCGCTCGACGTCGCGCGCGCGCTGCGCATCACCAGCCAGATCTCGCGGGCGTTGGCCGCGGCGCACCGCGAGGGCATCATCCACCGCGACCTCAAGCCCGAGAACATCTTCCTGATCACCCGCGACGGCACCGCCGACGTCGTCAAGGTGCTCGACTTCGGCATCGCCAAGACCACCGAGGCCGAGGCCGCGCGCGAGCGCCGGCTGACCAGCCCCGGCATGGCGATGGGCACGCCCGAGTACATGTCGCCCGAGCAGGCCGCGGGCCGGCCCGCCGACGCGCGCTGCGATGTCTACGCGCTCGGCGCGATCATGTACGAGATGGTCACCGGCATCCCGCCGTACTCCGGTGACAACTTCATGGAGATCCTGACCAAGAAGGCGACGATCGATCCGCCGTCGCCGCTCATGGTCCGCGGCGAGCTGCCCGCGCAGGTCTCCGACCTCGTGATGGCCGCGATGGCGCGCAGCCCCGACGACCGGCCGCAGAGCATGGAGACGCTCGAGTACGAGCTCAACAAGTGCCTCGCGGGCCGCGGCGTCGCGGTCGCGCAGATCCTCGGGATGACCACCGACGCGCATGTCGTCGCGTCGCTCAACCCGGGGCTGTCGATGCGCACGTTCGACGACGCCGTGGTGGTGTCGCGCGCCCCGACCGGATCGCCGCCGGTCGGCATGTCGCGGCCCGCCACGCACAGCGGCGTCTCCGAGCTGCCGTCGATGTGGTCGGGGCCGTCGATGTCGACCAGCCAGCACGCGCTGATGGCGCGCCAGGCCAGCGAGCCGGCGGCCGGCAGCTATGCGGGCCAGAGCATGCCGCTGCGCGCGCAGAGCTCGCCGTCGCTGCAGAGCTCGCCGTCGCTGCAGAGCTCGCCGTCGATCCAGACGCCGTCGATCCACGGCCAGATGCTCGCGGTATCCGATCCCAACCTGGCGGCGCAGTCGATGATGATGCCGCGGCGCAGCGCGCTCGGCGTGTTCGGCTGGATCGTGCTCGCGGCGGTGCTGTTCGGCGGCGTCGGCTCGCTGCTCTACATCGCGCTCGGCGAGCGCAACGCCCGGGCGCCCGGCATGGCCGCGTCCGCTGCCGGATCGAGCCTTCCGGTCGACAGCAAGACCGTGGTGCGGCCCGACGACCGCGCGGGCAGCGCGCCGGGCCCCGAGGCCACGGCCGCCGGCGGAGCCGCTCCGTCCGACCCGACGCGCCCCGCAGCGCAGTCGGGCGACACCGTCCGGCCGCCGGACAGCGGGTCCGGCAGCGCCGCCGCCAAGCCCGACGGGGCCGCGAAGCCCAACGGCGCCGCGAAGCCCGACGGCGCCGCGAAGCCCAACGCGGCGGCCGAGACCGCGCACAAGCCCGACGACAAGGGCCGCAAGCGCGCCGGCCATGCGCCGCCCGTCAAGCGCAGCCAGGCCGTCGCGGCGGCGCCGGCGGCGCCCGAGGAGCCCAAGACGCCCGCGGGCATCCTCAAGCAGGCCAAGGCGTTCGCCGCCAACGGCGAGCACGACGAGGCGCGCAGGAGCTATCAGCGGCTCCAGAAGTTCAAGGGCTATCGCAGCGAGGCGCTGTATCGCGAGGCCTATTCGGCGTTCGAGTCGAGCGATTATCAGGAAGCTGCCCGGCTGGCCCAGGCGGCGGCCAACGAGCCCGGCGCCTTTCAGACCCAGGCCAAGTTCCTCTACGGCGACGCGCTGTATCGCCAGGGCGACGCCAAGAAAGCCAAGGAGTACTACCTCGCGCTGCGTACCAAGGTCCGGGGCGACGACCGCGCCATGGCGACCAAGAAGATCGCGGCGTGCAACCAGGCGCTGCACCTGTCCGACGGCGACGGCATCACGGACTGACTAGACCATCGAGCCCGCGAGCCAGTCGGCGAGCATGTCGACCGAGGACAGCATCTTGTTCGCCCGCCGCAGCCGCTCCGACAGCGTCTTGACGATCTGGACCAGCAGCACCGACGCGACCTGCGCGTTCTCCGAGATCAGGCCGCGCAGCGCGTCGTGGGGCAGGCGGAACACGAACGTCGCCGACATCGCCGTGACGCTCGCCGAGCGCGGCGCCGGCTCGACCAGCGACATCTCGCCGAACATCTCGCCGCCGTCGAGGGTCGCGAACGTCTGGCTGCCGCGATGCACCGCGGTCTGGCCAGACAGGATCAGGAACAGCGCGTCGCCCAGGCTGCCCTCGACGACGATCGGCTCGCCCGGGTTGTAGCTCTCGATCTCGCCCGCGCGCGCGATCCGCTCGAGCTGCGCCGGCTCGAGGTGCACCAGCAGCGGGTGACGCTCGAGCAGGGTCGGGGTCGGCACGGCGCCAGTATCGCGCAATCGCAAGCCCGGCGCGCGGTCTGCTACGGTTCGGGCGATGCGGATCGCAGTCATCGCCGCGCTGTTGCTCTCGCTCGCCGCCGCCGCGGCGCACGCCCAGGGCGTCGACCGCCGCTACGCCGAACGCCGCTCGCCGGCGAGCACGACGCGCGCGCGGTGGTCGCCAACCCCGGCGGGCTCGCGCTGGTCCGCGGCCGCGAGCTCGCCCTGGCGCTCGACCTCGAGGACCCCGACGTCGCGACCGGCGCCGGCCAGGGCTTCGGCGCGTTCTGGGCCGAGTCGTTCGGCGGCGGAATCCTGCCGCGGTTCGCCGTCGGCGCCGGCCTCGAGTGGCTACGGCCGTCGCGCAGCCGGCTCGAGCCGGACCCCGGCGACCCGTTCCGGCTGACGCTCGGGCTGGCGGCGCCGATCGGCCCGGCCGCCGGCGTCGGGGTCGCGTGGCACCACTTCCACGCCGAAGGCCCGCTGTCGGGCGTCAACGCGTTCGACCTCGGCCTGTCGCTGCGGCTGGGCAGCCACCTCGCCGCCGGCGCGACCGTGCGCGACCTCGCGACCTCGGCGATCGCGGGTGCGCCGGTGCAGCGGCGCTACGAGGCCGAGCTCGCGGTGCGGCCGCTCGGCACCGCGGCGTTCGAGGCCGGTGTCGGCGGGCGCGTCGGCGAGACCCGGGGCGACGTCGACGGCTGGTTTCGCGCGGCGGTGCGGGTCGCGCGCGGCATCACCGTGCAGGGCGAGCTCGAGACCCGCGCGCTCCACGTGCTCGCCGACAGCTCGATCGGGACCAGCGATCGCGACGGCCGCGACCTGCGCGCCACGCTCGGCGTCGAGCTGTCGTTCGGCGCGTTCGGCGCGACCTCGCTCGCCACCGCGCTGCGCGACGACGCCGGCAAAACCCACGCGCTCGGCGGCACCGCCATCCTGCGGCTGTCCACGCTGGGCGAGCCGTCGCTGGTCGGCACGCCCGACCACATCGAGCGCGTCGAGCTGTCCGGCGCGATCGGCGCGCGCCAGCTCACCGCGCTGGTCGGCCGGCTGCGCGCGATCGCGCGCGACCCCACCGCGCGGGCCGTGGTCGTGACGTTCGACGGCGTGGCCGGCGGCTGGGCCGCCCTGTGTCCGGCACCGGCCGCGACTACTACGTCGCCACCGCGGCCCACAAGATCTACGTCGACCCCGCCGGCGGGCTGCGCCTGGTCGGCATGGCGGGCACCACGATGTACTTCCGCGGCGCGTTCGACGAGTTCGGCGTGCTGCCGCAGTTCGAGAAGATCGCCGAGTACAAGAGCGCGCCCGAGCAGTTCACCGAGACCGCGCCGACCGCCGCCGCCGCCCAGATGCGCAACGAGCTGTTCGACTCGCTGTGGGACGGCTGGCTCAACGCCGTCGCCGACGCCCGCCACCTCACCCGCGAGCAGGTGCTCGCCCTCGTCGACGGCGGCCCGTACACCGCGGGCGACCTCGCGCGCGATACCCGGCTGGTCGACGCCGTCGCCGGACCCGACAAGGTCAGCCAGCTCGTGATCGGCGAGATCGGCGAGGTCCTGCCGGTGACCAGCCCCGCCGCCGTGCGCCCCGAGCGCTGGCAGCCGCCCGCCATCGCCGTGCTCTACATCGAGGGCGACATCACCGACGGCAAGTCGCAGTCCGTCCCGCTGCTCGGCCAGAACCTCGCCGGCGGCGAGACCCTGATCACGGCGCTGACCGAGGCGCGCAGCGACCCCCGGATCGGCGCGATCGTCCTGCGCATCGACTCGCCCGGCGGCAGCGCGCTCGCCTCCGAGCTGATCGCGCGCGAGGTGTTCGCGACCCGCGGCGTCAAGCCGATCCTGTGCTCGATGAGCAACGTCGCGGCGTCGGGCGGCTACTTCGTCGCCGCCGGCTGCGATCTGATCTTCGCCGAGCCGATGACGATCACCGGCTCGATCGGCATCTTCTCCGGCAAGTTCGACATCGCCGGGCTCGCCCGCAAGCTCGGCGTCACGACCGACACCTACAAGCGCGGCAAGCACGCCGATCTCGAGAGCATGTTCCGGCCGTACACCGACGAGGAGCGCGCGATGCTCAAGGACAACCTGCGCTACATGTACGGCCGCTTCGTCGGCGCCGTCGCCGAGGGCCGCAGCATCAAGCAGGACGCCGTCGACGCCGTCGGCCGCGGCCACGTCTGGAGCGGCGTGCAGGCGATGCCGATCAAGCTGATCGACCGCTTCGGCGGCCTGGGCGATGCGATCGACGAGGCCAAGCGGCGGTTGGGCCTGGCCGCCTCCGCCCGGATCCAGCTCCGCGAGCTGCCCGAGCAGCCCACCAGCCTGCTCACCGCCCTCGGCAGCCTGCTCGGCATCTCCGAGGAGCGAACCCTCCAGCCCGCCGACCTCCCCGGGATCAAGCAGCTCCTGCAAGGCGTGCCCGCCTCCCTCCTCGTCAGCCCCGGCCAGCCCCAGGCGCGCCTGCCGTTCGACATCACCTGGCAGTGACCGCGGCGGACCGCGAGCAGCATCGGAAGTCCAGACGCCTTTTCCGTCCTGGGCTGCACGGAGCTCGAGCTTCATCGCCGCAAACTGGCCTCGTTACGTGTTCTCGGAAGGGCAACGTATCTGAATGAAGATGCCTGAGCTCGGGTGGCGGCGGTGCGGACAGGGGCGGACAGGGGTTCTTTCCAGTATATCGGTCTGATGAAGCCTTCGCATCTGGTCGTCGGGCACTTGTGCCGTAGTGCATATTGCCATTCGTCTTGTACCCATCTGGGACGCGTTGCGCGATACCGACCGTGCCCAGCAGAACCTCGACAGCTCCATCTGGCCGCGCTGCGCGCGCTTGACCCGCACGTCGCGCTCCGGCTGCACCGGGCAACTCGGCCCGGCCGACCCGGCGGGTGCGCGCTGGACCCGCGCGGCCCGCGCTCCGGCTGCACCGGGCAACTCGGCCCGGACGACCCGGCGGGTTGGTCAGCGGCACCCGGCCTACAACAGGGGCTGGGTCGCTGACCCCGTGCGGAGCGCCGGCCGCTCGCGGCTCATGGCCCCGCTCGCTTCCAGCCCGCGCGCAGGAGCCAGGTCTGGGCCGGCGGCAACGCCAGGTCGGGCGCGCCCGCTGACGAGTACGGATCGACGTAGTCGGGCGCATAGGTCTCGCCGCGCTGGGTGGCGTGCTTGCGCGCGTTGCCCAGGACGTAGTGGATGGCGTTGCGGACCTCGGTCGGCGTGCGCAAAACGCGCGCGTGATAGCGATCGTCGAACACGCGGCCGGAGCGCCCCATCATCCGGTTGAGCCCCTTGGCGACGCGGATCGAGAGGCCCTGGATCGCGCGGCCGAGCGCGCGGCGGTTGGGCGCCTCGACCAGGAGATGGATATGGTTGCCCTGGATCGAGAACTGGACAACGCGGACGTCGAAGCGATCGCC
>VBLP01000676.1 GCA_005887925.1 Deltaproteobacteria bacterium
CCGCTGCCGCTCCGGCGACCGCTGCCGCTGACCGCTGCCGCTCCGGCGACCGGCGACCGGCGACCGCTGCCGCTGCCGCTCCGGCGACCGCTGCCGCTGACCGCTGCCGCTCCAGCGACCGCTGCGGAAGCGCTGCCGACATCGGCGAGCTGTGGCCGAAGCCGGCTCCTGCGCTGCGAGTCCTGCGCGTTCGCGTCGCTCGCGGTGTCACATCACGC
>VBLP01000678.1:0-7268 GCA_005887925.1 Deltaproteobacteria bacterium
GAGCAGCGCTTCGGCCGCACTCCCGCCGACCTGCCGCCCGATAGCGAGCTCGACAAGATGATCGCCACCGTGACCGGCGATCTCGACGCGCTGCACGACGCGCCGCTCGCCGAGCCCTACGTCGGCCCGGCGATCCTCGAGGGCCGCGCCGCCGGCGTGTTCTTCCACGAGGTGTTCGGCCACCGCATCGAGGGCCATCGTCAGAAGGACCTCACCTCCGGCCAGACCTTCGCGTCGTACGTCGGCAAGGACATCGCGCCCGAGTGGCTGTCGGTCTACGACGACCCGCAGATCATGACGCTCAACGGCATCCAGCTCAACGGCTTCTACCGCTACGACGACGAGGCGGTGCGCGCGCGCCGGGTCAGCCTGATCGACCGCGGCAAGCTCGTCGGCTTCCTGATGGGCAGAAACCCCATCCCCGGCTTCCTCCACTCCAACGGCCACGGCCGGCACTCTCCGCAGCTTCCGCCGGTGGCGCGCCAGGGCAACCTCGTCGTCGAGGTCGCCCGGAGCGTCACGCGCAACGACCTCGAGAAGATGCTGATCGAGGAGATCCGGAAGCAGCACCGGCCCTACGGCATGATCTTCACCGACATCAGCGGCGGGTTCACCAACACCTCGGCGTTCGCGCCGCAGGCGTTCAAGGTCAACCCCGTGATGGCGTTCCGGCTGTATCCCGACGGCCGGCGCGAGCTGGTCCGCGGCATCGACATCAGCGACACGCCGCTGGTCGCGCTGCAGTCGATCCGCGCCGCGAGCCGCGAGATCGAGACCTTCAACGGCGTGTGCGGCGCCGAGAGCGGCTGGGTCCCGGTGTCGGCGTCAGCGCCGTCGCTGCTCATCGAGAAGCTCGAGGTCGAGAAGGGCTTCGTCCCGCCCGATCGGCCTCCCGTGTTGCAACCGCCGGCGATCCGGCGATGGGAGCGGCCATGAAGCCCAGCGTCTCGCGGATCCCCCGCATCCTGGCAGCCGCGCTCGGCGCCTTCACCGCCGGCGCGCTGATCGCCCCCGGCGCCGCCCCCGCCGGCCCCGATCGCCCCGATCCGTCGGGCAAGGACGCGCCCAAGCCGCCGCCCAGGCCGCCCGAGCGCGACATGTCCAAGACCGGCAAGGACCCGGCGAAGGCGCCGCCCGGCCTCGGCCCGCCGTCCAAGGCGGTGACCAACGAGATCCTCGACGCGATCGCCGAGGAGATGACCCGGGCGATGACGCAGCTCGAGATCCCGGGCGCGCTCAAGCCGTACCACATCGCCTACAAGATCACCGAGGTCGACGTCAACGACTGCGCGGCGAGCCTGGGCTTCACGACCAGCCGGCGCAACCGTCACTTCGTCAACCTCGAGGCCCGCGTGCGCGTCGGCTCGCCGCAGCTCGACAACGGCAACTTCGTCGTGCCCGGCGCCGAAGAGCTCAACGCGGTCAGCACGATCAACATGCCGCTCGAGGCCACGCCGCGGATCGCGCGGCGCTCCGCCTGGCTGGTCACCGACGCGGCGTACAAGGAGGGGCTGATCCAGCTGCGCGCCAAGCTCGAGTCGCGCAAGACCAGCGGCGCCAAGCCCGACATCCCGGGCTGGACCACCGAGAAGCCGGTGGTCAGCGACGAGGCCGTGCTGGTGCCGCCGCTCGAGTCGCTCGACGAGCTCGAGGGCCGCGCGAAGACCCTGTCGGCCGCGTTCCGCGATCAGCCGGCGATCCGCGAGTCGCGGGTCGCGGTCACCAGCTACCTCGAGCGCCGCTGGTACCTCACCACCGAGGGCACCAACATCGCGGACACGCGCCGCGCCAGCGGCATCCTGATCGTCGCCAGCGGCCAGGCCGAGGACGGCCAGCTGCTGCATCAGTACTTCCTGCGCTACGGCCACACCGCCAAGGACCTGCCGAGCGAGGACGAGCTCAAGGGCGAGACCAAGCGGCTGGTCGGCAATATCGCCGCGCTGCAGAAGGCGCCGGTGATGGATCATTACTCCGGCCCCGTGCTGTTCGAGGGCGAGGGCGCGGTCGGCCTGATCCGCTCGACCCTGGCGCCCCACCTCGGCGGCACGCCGGTGCCCGAGGGCCTGAACCCGCAGGAGGCCAAGACGTTCGGCGGCGCGCTGACCGACAAGGTCGGCCTCCGCGTGATGTCGCCCAACCTCTCGATCGGCGACGACCCGACCGCCAAGGAGGGGGCCGGCAAGGCGCTGATCGGCGGCTACCGGATCGATGACGAGGGCGTCGCCGCGCAGCGCGTCGAGGTGGTCAAGGACGGCGTGCTCAAGACGCTGCTCACCTCGCGCACGCCGTCGGCCAAGAACCAGGCGTCCAACGGCCACGCGCGGCGCACGGCCGAGGGCGGCGCGTTCCACGGCAGCGCGACCAACCTGTTCGTCACCAGCAAGGGCGGCGTCGCGCGCAAGGCGCTCGAGCAGCGGCTGGCCGGCGTCGCGCAGGGCGAGGGCCTCAAGTTCGGCGTCGTGATCCGCCGGTTCGACGACGCCGCCGTCACGTCGGCGCCCGAGTTCGCCCGCCGCGAGCTGTACGCGCTGATCAAGAGCACCGATCAGCAGCTGCCGCCGCCGACCATCCTCGCGTACAAGATCTATCCCAGCGGCAAGGAGGAGCTGGTCCGCGGTGTCCAGCTCGCCGAGGTGCCGATCCGCGCGTGGAAGGACGTGCTCGGCACGTCGAAGGAGATCACGGTCTACAACTTCCTCGCCTCGCCCGAGAGCGCGCTCCAGCTCCGGCTGACGGGCGGCACCGACGAGGGCTTCGTGCCGTCGAGCGGCATCGAGAGCGGCATCATCACGCCCGACCTGCTGTTCAAGGAGCTCGACCTCGGCGGCTCGGCGGCGGGCGAGCGGCCCGCGCCGCTCCTGCCCAAGCCCGGCAAGTGACCCAGGCGCAGGCGCGGATCCACGCGTTCGAGCCCCGCAGCCGCGCCAACGGCCCCGGGGCGCGCTTCGTCGTGTGGTTCCAGGGCTGCACGCTCGGCTGCCCCGGCTGCTTCAACCCGACGACGCACGATGCCGCCGCCGGCCGCTCGATCGCGCTCGACGAGCTGATCGGCGAGCTCGGCCGCGTCCACGGCATCGAGGGCCTCTCGCTCAGCGGCGGCGAGCCGCTGCAGCAGCCCGGGGCCGCGCGCGCCCTGCTCGACGCCGCCCGCGCGCTCGGCCTGTCGACCCTGGCGTTCTCCGGCTACACCGTCGAGGAGATCCGCGACCTCCCCGGCGGCCCCGACGTGCTCGCGCGGCTCGACGTGCTGATCGACGGCCGCTACGTCGCCGGCGAGCGGCTCGCCACCGGCCTGCGCGGCTCGGCCAACCAGCGCATCCAGCTGCTCACCGGGCGCTACACGCGCGCCGACGTCGAGGCCACCCCGGTCGCCGAGATCCGCATCGCGCCCACCGGCGACGTCATCCTCACCGGGGTCGATCCGCTCAAGCTCCGGCGGCGCCCGTGACCCGCGCGCTCAGCTGACCACGCCGTAGACGTTTCTGTGCTGGCGCTGAATCTCGATCGAGTCGCGCAGCTGCTCGAACAGCTGGCGCGACGCCGGCATGCCGACGATCTCGAGGTGCGGCGTCGTCGCGTCCTGGGCAAACACGTCGAGGTGCGCGATGCCGAGGATGCGGTCGCTGAGGTTCTGGCGGTAGCGGACGTCGCGGCACCGCCACAGCTGCAGCACGTCGATCCGCTTGCCCAGCAGGCCGCGCTCGGTCTCGATCACCGTGTTGGTCACCCGGAACTTGATCGACCGGCGGTACAGGTTGACGCACAGGAAGAACACCAGCAGCGCCGCGATCGGGATCGCGACGGAACAGGCCGGCGACCGCCATCGCCGCCGCCAGCGCCGCCAGCACGTAGTGGCTGAAGAACGCCTTCCACGACGGAACGCCCTCGTAGATCGTCTTGCGCGGCGGCTCGGGGTTGTCGCGGCCGGCCTCGCGCACGAACGGCGCGGGCGGCGATGGCGCTGCCGGCGCCGGCGCGGCCGGTGCGGCAGCCGCGGGCGCCTGCGCGGGCGGGGCCTCGTTGAGGAACGAGTTACAGAACCGGCACTTGATCGCCTCGTCCTGGATCTCCTCGGCGCAGAATGGACACTTCTTCATCGCTACTTCCGGTAGCCGATGCCGATCATGAAGTCGATCGAGGTGATCGACTTGATGTCGTCCGCCAGGCCGGCCTTGGGCGGGCTGTACGTGAACGCCACCGGCGTCGCCGTGATCACCAGGTTCGGCGTGATGGCATAGTCCGCCGACGCCGCGGCCCGGAGATGGAACATCGACAGCGCACCGCTGGTGTCCTGGCCGCTGGTGAACGGGCTGTGGTCGACGTTGGCGAAGAACAGCACGCCGAGCCCGACATCGCCGCGCACGCCGAGCTTGGGGATCACCTCGTAGGTCGCGCCCGCGTTGGCGAGCAGGCCCCACATCTGCGCCGTCCGGCTGCCGCCCGTCATCGCGGCGTCGAACGGGATCGGCGTGAACGTGAACGCCGCGCCGACCTCGACCGTCAGCCTGCGATCGATCGGGATCGGGTAGCCGCCGACCAGCGCGAACGTCGCCTGCACCGGCACCGGGTTGCTGCCGGCCGTGACCTTGGTCGCGCCGCCGTCGATCCGGAGCGAGATCAGGCGCGGCGGCGCCGTCGCGGTCTGGGTGACGCCGGTGTCCTCTTCCTCGCTGGTCTCGCCGCCCGGGGGCACGCTGCCGGGCGCCCCCGTCGCGACCTCCTTGCGCTCCTTGCGCACGGTGTCGCCGGGCGGGCCCTTGTCGGTCTTGTCGGTCTTGTCGATCTTGTCGGTCTTGTCTGGCTTGTCCGGCTTCTCGCCCTCGGGCGGTACGTTGTTGACCGGCGGCCGCTCGCTGACCTGGGTCTGCTGCTTCACGCAGACCTCGAGCTCGGCAATGAAGCCCTCGACCTGCTTCTTCCGCTGCGACTCGATCGGCTTGACCGTATCGCCGGCCTTGGCCGCGAGGTAGCGCTTGTAGAAGAACAGCGCGTTCTTGCAATCGTGGGTCTGCCGGTACGCCTGCGCGATGTTGTACAGGTAATTTGCCTTCTTGCTCTCGTCGGTCTCGAGCGAGAATCCCTGCTTGAACGAGTCGATCGCCCTGTCGAAGGCGCCGAGCGTGTACTGGTTCGCGCCCTCGGCGTACCACTCGTCCGCGGTCTTGGGCGCTGCCCATGCCAGCGCAGGTATCAGGAGGGCGGCAAGACTGATCTTCCTCATCGTTTCTCCCAGCAAGCTACGTCGATCGATTCGCGTTACCCGCATCACGGCTTTATCAGGCCATCCGGATCCTCTGCGGCGCTGCCTGTCTTGTTCCCCGAACCCGTGTGGTTGCCGGTCGAGCTCTCCGGCACGCAGCAGCCCTTGGCGTCGCGCCGGCAGCCGGAACGCTCGGGCGTCCGGCACTTCACCGGCGGAGGAAGGTCGGCCTTGGCTTTCACCAGCTCGGCCTTCTGCTGCGTGTTCGCCCCGACCTCGACCGATCGGAACGTGTACGTGTCGTAGCCCTTGAGCTTGAGCGTGATCGAGATCGGCTTGCTCCGCTTGCGCGGGATCTCGAGCTTGTCGGGCGTGATCTTCCCCGTGTCGACGCCGTCGACGTAGATCCGTGCCCCGGATGGCGTCGAGCTGACGCCGATCTCGGTGATCGCGGGCGGCTCATCGCGGATCGTCGGCTCGCGGACGGTGTGGCCGCTGTCCGAGCCGGCGCTGGCGTCGCTGCCCGTCGCCGCCGTGCCCGTCGCGCTGGAGCCGGTGCCCGTCGTCGCCGTGCCGGTCGCGCTGGAGCCGGTCGTCGTGCCGGTCGTGCCGGTCGCGTTCGTCGCTCCGCTGCCCGTCGCGGGGGTCCCCGTCGTGCCGGTCGCGTTCGTGGCTCCGCTGCCCGTCGCGGGCGTCGTGCCGGCCGCGTTCGTGGTTCCGCTGCCCGTCGCGGGGGTCCCCGTCGTGCCGGTCCCCGTCGTGCTCGTGGTCCCCCCGCTCGTCGTGCCGATCGCTCCCGTGCCCGTCGTCGGCCCGGTCGAGCCGCTCGCCGTCGCGCTGCCGCGATCGTCGCTGGCGACCTCGCTGCCGCCGCCGGCCGCTTCCACCCTGTCCTTGCCGACCAGGACGATGATGAGCGCCACCGCCACCGCCACGATCACCAGACCCGCCAGGATGTAGCCCGCCTTGCGCCCGCCCTGGACCTGGCCCGCCGCCGAGCCGAGCGTCGTCGGCGACGGCGTCGCCACGCTGGCCACCACCGAGGGGATCCCCGGCATCGACGGCGTTCCCGAGCCGATCCCCGACGGCAGGTTCGGCGCGATCAGCGTCCCCGGCAGCGGCGTCAGCGGGGCCGGCGTCATGCGGATCGCCGGCAGCGGCGCGTTCGACGGCCGCAGCTGGCGCTGCAGGAACCCCGCGACCCCGCCGTGCGCCTCGACGTAACCGACCGGGTCGGACATCGCGCGCATGAACTCTTCCATCATCGGATAGCGCATGTCGGCGCGCTTCTCGAGCGCCTTGAGCACCACGACCTCGACGTGCGCCGGCAGCATGCGGTACTGCGACGGCGGCACCGGCGCCCGCGTCAGGTGCTGGACCAGGATCTCGCCGTAGCCGTCGCCGACGAACGGCACCCTCCCGGTCAGCATCTCGTAGATCACGATGCCGAGCGCGTAGACGTCGGTCCGCAGATCGACCGTGTCGCGGCCCTCGCACTGCTCCGGCGACATGTACGCCGGCGTGCCCATCACGATGCCCGTGCGCGTCCGGTGCGAGCCCGCCGCGCTGCCGCCGGTCAGCTTCGCGATGCCGAAGTCGAGCAGCTTGACGAAGTCGCGCTCGCGGCCGCGCTGCATCAGGATGATGTTGTCCGGCTTCAGATCGCGATGGACGATCCCGCACTTGTGCGATGCCGACAGCGCATCGGCGACCTGCAGCGCGATCGACAGCGCGCGCTCCGGCGCCAGCGGTGCCTCGACGCGGATCAGCTGAGACAGCGTCACCCCCGCCAGGTACTCCATGATGAAGTACACCAGCTGCTCGCGGCTCGGCCCCGTCTGGATGATGCCGAAGTCCACGATGTCGACGATGTTCGGGTGGCCGATGTCGTTGACCGCCTTGGCTTCGTGGAAGAACCGGGCCGCCACTTCCTGGTTGGTCGAGAACTCCGAGTGCAGGACCTTCAGCGCAACCTTCTTGCCGATCGACGGGTGCTCGGCCAGGTACACCGAGCCCATGCCACCCTCGCCCAACTTCTGGGTCTCCAGATAGTTGCCGATGGTCTGGC
>VBLP01000678.1:7397-17453 GCA_005887925.1 Deltaproteobacteria bacterium
ATTGCAACCCGGACCGCATGGTCGAGCGACGCACCGAGCATCCAGTCGAAGTCTGCCGTCGTGCTGGACGCCGCCACCGGCAAGGAGCTCTTCGGCAAGGATGCCGACGAGATCCGACCGATCGCATCCGCCACCAAGATCTTCGTCGCGATCGCCGTCCGCAAGCACCTCGACCTCGACAGCTGGACCGAGATCACGCGGGTCGACGCGCGGTTCGCTGCCGGCGGCGCCCGCACGCGCCTCGACATCGGCCAAAAGTTCCGGAATAAAGACCTGTTACGCGCGATGCTCATCGCCTCCGACAACCGCGCGCCGACCGCGCTCGGCCGCGCCGCCGGGATGTCGCCCGACGATCTCGTCGCCGCCATGAACGCCGTCGCCAGGCAGCTCCACCTCAAGCACACGAGATTCACCGACCCCACCGGCCTGGGCGGCAACGTCTCCACCGCGCGCGAGATGGCGATCGCGCTGCGCGCCGTGCTCGAAGACGACGTGCTGCGCGCGATCATGCGCCAGGACTCCGCCGACATCGTCTCCAAGGATCGCTACTCCCGCATCCATTACAGCTCCACCAACCAGCCCCTCGTCGTCGGTAAGTGGGACGTCACGGGCGGAAAGACCGGCTACACCGAGGCCGCCGGCTACTGCTTCATCACCGGCGCGCGCATCGCCGATCGCGCGGTCGTCATGGCCTTCCTCGGCGCCGGCGGCAAGCTCACCCGGTTCGACGACTTCAACCGCGTCGCTGCCTGGCTCGACAAGCACGTCGCCGGCGATCGCGGCGACCTCGCCGAGACCCACTGACCGGCGCGTCGCCGCGTCGTTCGCTGCCGGGCGCTCAGATCCCGACCGGCACGCCGTTGGACACGTCGCTCGCGTCCGGCCGCGGCCACAGCCGGTACAGGTACGAGTAGCGGTTCGCCCCGTCCCAGTACGCGCCCGCGATCGGCGAGACCACCAGGACGGCGCTCGCCGCGTCCATGCGCCCCTGCGACTCCTCGCTCAGCTGGTCGATCAGCGTGCCATCGCGCGTGATCGTCGCCTCGCCCTCGAACAGCGCGTAGCAGGCCCCGTGCACCACCACCGTCACCTGCCGCTCGCGCGTCAGCTCGGCCACCTGCCGGGCATCGAGTGCTGCCGCCACGTACATCGTCGTATCGTCGCCCGTGCGCAGCAGCGCCATCGGCTGCCCGACGATGCGCTCGCCGCCGTCGCACCCGGCCGACAGCACCATCACCGTGCGCGTCGCCTTCAACAGCTCGTGCAGCCGCTCGCGATGCTCCTCGGGAGACTGCATCTCGATCGTGGCGGTCGCCAGACCCATACCGTCGAGCCAAGCGAGCCACATGCCCTGCGACTCCCGGCGACGGTCAACGCGCGCTCTGTAGCGCCACCGCTCGATCGTGCGGCCCGTCGCCGTGGCATGCTCGCTCGGTGACGCTCCACCGCCGTGAGGTCCTCGGCAGCCTCGGCGCCGCGTCCGCGTCCACCTTGCTCTGGGCCCTCGGTTGCAGCGCGCCCGCCCCCCTCGTGCGACGTGCACCGCAGGTCAGCGGCGAGGTGCGCACCTGGCTCCACGATGCCGTGTCGCGGCTCGCCACCCTCTACGCCACCGTCCACGCCCTCGCCGTGTCGCGCCGTCGCGTCACCGCCGCGCGCGACGTCCTCGGCGCCGGCGTCGGCCGCCTGCGCGCCGAAGGCGTCATCCTCACCGTCCGCAGTCGCGACGGCGCCTGGCACGACCACGTCACCTCCGAGCTCAGCCGCGACGGCGTCGACGCCGCCGCCCGCGCCCTCGGCGCCGGTCGCCGCGCCAGCTCGATCGACTTCGGCCGCGCGCCGCCCACCCCCGACGAGCCGCCCGCGCTCGACGAGCGCGAGCTCCTCCACCGCGTCGACCCGCTGCTCCAGGCCGACGCCGTGCTCGCCCCGCGCATCGTCTACGCCGCAGATCGCGCTGCGCGCCGCCGGCAGCGGCAGCCGTCCCGTCGTCCGCGAAGCCGAGCGCGCGTGGTCCGGCTGGCTCGACGATCAGCCCCTCACCCCCGCCGACCTCATCGCCGCCAGCGAGGCCGCCCTCCAGGTCATCACCCCCGGCGGCTTCGAGGACGGCGAGCGCCCCGTCGTCCTCGATCCCAGCGTCGTCGCCGTCGTCCTCGACGCCGTCGCCCGCGGCCTGCTCACCGCCGCCGCCGCCCGCCGCCCCGAGGTCGCCCGCCGCCTCGCCGCCATCGCCGCCTCCGACTCCCTCGCCTCGCCTCTCCTCACCCTGATCGACGATCCCACCATCCCCGGCGCCTACGGCGGCTTTGCCTTCGACGACGAAGGCGAGCCCGCCGCTCCGATCACCCTCGTCGACGCCGGCCGCATCGCCGCCCAGCTCTCCGATCGCGCCGGCGATGGCGCCGGCGGAGGCGCCGGCCGCGGCCGCCGCCCCGGCCACCTCGGCCACGTCCAGCCCGCCCCGTCTCACCTCCGCCTCGTCCCCGGCACCGCCGAGCTCCCCCAGCTCCTCGGCGACGGCTTCCTCCTCCAGGGCGGCGTCGCCGCCACCCTCGACCCCTCCGGCGAGCGCATCCGCGTCGCCTGCACCCACGCGCGCGAGCTCAAGGCCGGCAACACCACCGGACGGCTCTACGCCGACGTCGAGCTCGTCGGCCCCCTCACCGCCCTCCTCACCGCCATCGACGCCGTCGCCGCCACCCCCACCGTCTTCGCCTCCCGCGGCCCCATCTGGCGCTCGATCTCCGCCCCCGCCGTTCGCACCCGCGGCTTCGTGCGCGCCGTCAGGACCCGCGCGTGATCACCCAGCGCGACCTCATCCAGCAGCTCACCCGCCGCGACCCCGGCGCGTGGAGCGTCGTCGAGCGCGTCCAGGACATCGCCCACGCCGCCGACCACCCCGCGCGCCAGCGGCGCGACCATCGCACCCGCCTCACCCTCATCGTCCACAAGGACATCCCGCGCGGCCGCGGCACCGCTCGCCTCGACATCGATCCCTACAACGGCTCCGCCTCCGACCTCGTCGACCAGACCATCGCCCTCGCCCTCGCCGCCGTCGGCCCCGCCTGGACCCCCAGCCCGCCCGCCGCCCCCGCCAAGGTCGACCTCGTCGACCCCGACCTCATCAAGCGCGAGATCGACGCCGTCGCCCTCGGCACCCTCACCCGCCTGCGCCGCCCCGCCCGCGTCACCACCACCGCCACCGCCACCGCCCTCCGCGAGCGCATCACCGTCGTCGCCAGCTCCGGCTTCCACGCCAGCTGGCTCGCCACCGCCCTCCACGCCCACGCCCTCGTCTCCACCGCCGACCACAGCCTCCCCATCTTCCGCCAGGCCCGCCGCGCCGACGACCTCGACCTCGACGCCGCCCTCACCGCCGCCGCCGCCGACCTCCAGCTCCTCGACGCCGCCGGCCCTCCCAGCCCCGGCCCCTGCGCCCTCTGGCTCCCCCCCGACCCCCTCTTCCCCCCACCCGCACCGCTCGGCCCTGAAGCCCTGCTCCACGGCGGCGACTACGGCGTGTGGTCCATCTTCGCCCACCAGGCCGATTCCGCGGCCCAGCGCCAGGGCCTCACCCGCTACCACCTGCGCTCCGAAATCATCCCCGGCGCCGCCCAGCTCGCCGAGCCCCTCTCCATCACCAGCGACGGCGCCCTCGACTTTGCCACCCTCTCCCTCCCCGTCACCGACGACGCCGTCGCCATCCGCCGCTTCCCCCTCATCGATCGCGGCGTCGCCGTCGGCCTCGGCCTCTCGCCCCGCGAAGCCGCCCTCCGCCACACCGATCCCAACGGCGGCGTCCGCAACCTCATCGTCGCCCCCGGCACCTGGTCCCCCAACCCCGCCCCCGACACCCGCACCCTCGAGATCCGCCGCCTCCACACCATCGCCATCGACCCCTACACCGGCGACGCCACCCTCGACATCGCCCTCGGCCTCGACCACCGCCCTGGCCACCCCACCCCCACCCCCTTCACCGGCGGCACCATCCACCTCGATCTCATCACCGCCCTCGCCCACGCCCACCGCTCCCCCCAGCTCCTCGCCCGCAGCGCCTACCGCGGCCCCGCCAGCATCCTCATCGACGACGCCGAGCTGATCGCCTAGCTCCCTGCGTGCTATACGTCTCCCACCGCGAGCGTGGTGGAACTGGTAGACACGCAGGATTTAGGTTCCTGTAGAGCAATCTGTGGGGGTTCGAGTCCCCCCGCTCGCACGCTTACTTACTTAGCCACTCGCCCACCCTCGCACCCCGGACTTGTTTCCCAGGTTGTTCCTATCTGGGATAAAAGACCTCAGGGACCCGCTCCACGGCGCTTTCCAGCGCGCGTGCCTGGACGGCGTTGACGCCTGGATACGCGCCTCCAGCGCCTCCAGCGCCTCACGCATCGCAGGGTCTTCGTCGCTCATTCGGTCGATGTTTGGCTGTACGACCAGCGTGAGATACTCACGGAGCAGGTCATGCAGTCTCGGGTCGTCTGAGCCCGGTATTCTGTCACCGGGTTCCGCGACCAGGTGCGCCACCGGGTTGTTGAGGATCCAGCCGAGATAGCGGCCACGATGAAACAGCAGGTCGACATCGGTGTCGATCGCGAGCCGCAATGAGTCGCCGTCGGCCCGTGGCAGGCTGGCGTCCGTTACCACGAGTGCACGCCCGTCATTGGCCAGGAAACGCAGATCAAGCGGATCGATGTGAAATCCGTTCTCGCGATCTTCAAGTACCGGAATTCCGGTCTGCCGAGGCAGGGCAAGCCATACCCTCGCGACCTCGGGATCGACGAGTCCTGCTTCCGGCGTCTTGAGAACGAAGCTCGTCAGTCGTCCCGTATGCTTGTCGAATCTGAACTCGTCGCTCCAGTCGAACGAGCTTCCCACGGTCTCCCGCAGGTGCCGATCATATACCGGCGAAGAACGTAGCGGCCCCGCGTTCAACGTCTGTATCGACCACGTAGGTACACCATCGATCCCCGTGCCCCGCTCGACATGCGCGAGCGCCGTGCCCTCGGGCTGCGAGGTCCGAAAGCTGAAGGGTGCGGATCCTTTGCCGCGACCGAAATCCGATCGGTTTTCGCGGAGTTAGTTGAAGGCTCCATCCGGATCGATCGTGAACGGGTAGCGTACTGGACCTGATGTCCAGCGCCCACCTCGCGACAACGATCGCCAATGACAGTCCGTTCTGCGAGTCTCGGCAGAACATGAAGAAGCTTGAGGACGACCTCACCAGCCCCGAGGCGATGAACGCGCCGCTGGACGAGATCGAGCGGCTGCTTCGGACACAAGGCCGCGAGATGCTGCGCGCGATGATGCAGGCGCACTTCGATCAACGCTCGGCCCAAGAGCGTCCCGTCGATGTGCGAGGTGCCGACGGCGTCGAGCGAACGGAGACTCGGCGCGGATCCCGAAAGGTCGAGACGGAGTTCGGTGAGGTCGAGCTTGATCGGAACCTGTACCGAGCCCCCGGCGCCGAGCGACTCGCGCCACTCGATGCCACGATGAAGCTGCCCGAAGAGAAGTACTCGTACGAGCTTCGGCGGATGGTCGCCGAGGAGAGCGCGAAGTCGTCGTTCGACGAGGTGGTTGAAGTGATCGCGAAGCGTACTGGCGCCAACGTACCGAAGCGGCAGGTCGAGGAACTCGTCGTGCGTGCGGCGGAGGACTTCGATCTGTTCTACCGGGATCGACTGCGCGAGACCGAGGAGACGGATCACCTCATGGTCCTGAGCTTCGACGGCAAAGGCATCGCGATGCGCCTCCAAGACCTGCGCGAAGCCACTCGCAAGAAAGCCGAGGCGGCACGCGCGCAACGAACGAGAACGCGGCTGGCGAGCGGCGAGAAACCAAACGCGAAGCGGATGGCGGAGGTTGCCGCGGTCTACACGCTCAAGCAATGGCCCCGCACGATCGCGGATGTCTTGCACGGGCTGCGGACAAAGGAGACCGAAGCGAACCGCCCACGACCGACGTCGAAGCGTGTGTGGGCCAGCATCGAGCACTCGCCTCAGCGTGTCATCGACGACGCGTTCGATGAGGCGTTTCGGCGTGATCCGGATCTGCGCCGCCGGTGGATCGTCCTCGTCGACGGCAACCGCGATCAACTGAGACGAATCAAGCGCGCGGCACAGCGGATCGGTGTCGAGATCAGGATCATCCTCGACGTCGTACACGTGCTCGAATACCTGTGGAAGGCCGGTTACGCCTTCAAACCGGCGGGTACCGACGAGGCCGAGAAGTGGGTAGAAGACCGGCTGCACGCACTGCTCACCGGGCATTCCGCCGCAGAGCTGGGCGCCAGCTTGCGCGGCATGATCGAGCGCCATTCCCTCGGTGCCAAGGCCGCCAAGCCCGTCGAGAAATGCATCAAGTACTTGGCGCGGAATGCTGCATGGCTCCACTACGATCTCGCCCTCGCCGAGGGATTGCCGATCGCGACCGGCGTCATCGAGGGTGCGTGCCGATACCTCGTACAGGATCGCATGGGCCGCACCGGAGCCAGGTGGTCGCTCGCAGGAGCAGAAGCGGTGCTGCGGTTGCGCGCCTTGCGAGCGAGTGGCGACTTCGATGACTACTGGTTGTTTCATCTTTCGAAGGAACACGAACGCACGCACCAATCACGCTACGCCGACGGCGTCATCCCGAATCCAGTGCCCCCCTCGCGACCCAAGCTCAGGCTCGTCAAGTGATCGAGATTGCTTCCGTCGAGCGCCGCGATGAAAGAGCCGCACCCAACCGCGATGCGATGGTCGCAGCCAACGATGTGAATTCTCGGGCTACGTACCGAGCTCGATGCGCGCGCGCAGCCGGCGCAGCGCGCGAGCGACGCGCGCCTGTAGCGTGCCGGCATTCTCACCGGTGATCTCGGCCATCTCGTCGAAGGTCAGCCCCTGCTGGTAGCGCAGGAGCAACGTCGTGCAGACGCGGTCGTCGAGCTCCGACATCGCGCCGAGCAGCACCCCGTGCAGCCGCACATCGTCGAGCCATTGCTAGCCGCAGGCTTGCGTCGGAAGCAGAGCCGGGGCCGGACATGGGATCGTCGACTCGAATCGCGGGGGAGGGGCGCCATCGCCGCCACGCACAGGCGTCGCCTCGTTGAGGTCCAGCGGCCGAAGCGCGCGGACGGTTTCACGACGGAGGGTGAGCTTGCGGATAGCCTTCTTCACCGGAGGACGATAGCGCAGCGATCATGCTGGCTGCATGCCTTCAGTACGCGCTGCGGGTCGGGCAGAGCCCACCGCGAAATATCGCCCGAAAAACCACGCGTTATGACGTCGTTGCCATCAACGCGGACTCCCACGAGATACGATCTGTGCGCCGGCATCGCCCACAGTGGGCGCGTGGAAGCAGCGTCCCAGAATCGCAGCATACCGTCACCGTCGCCGCCCACGACCAGGGAGCCGTTGGACGAGAGCGTGACATCGACAAGAGCACGAGGACCGCCACGGTAGATCTGACGTAGCTGCCCGGTCGTCACGTCCCAGAGGCGTGCAGCGCCATCACCCGATGCTGTAAGAACGTTGTCTCCGACGAAGCGGGCGGAGTAGATCTGCGCCCCTTGCCCGTCAAGTTGTGCGACCCGTCGATAGTGCTCTACGTCCCAGAGCTCGGGCGCAGCAGCCATTCCCATGAAGCCGGGGACCGTCACCAGGCGATGGCCGGTCGCCGACATTCGGAGCGTCCTTGCGCGAGCCGACATCGCGAGGTCCGCCAGAGTCTCGCCGCTCGCAGAATAGAGGCGCAATCGAAATCGCGCGTCTGCCGCGACGATCCTGCCGTCGGGCAGGAACCCAGCTGCATCGATGCCGCCAGAGGATGCTGGAAGCGAGATTACCGCGCCGTTGTCGCGTGTGACCAGCAACGAGCCGTCCACGGCTCCGCTGACGATGTCGCGGCCTGATGCTGCAAAGGCCACCGTGTTCACCGGCGCGCCATGTGCAATCTTGCGCAGCAGGTGGCCGGCTGGTAGCTCGTAGACCTCCACCGTGTTCCCACGGGCGATCGCCGCGCGATCCCCTTCCGCCGAGACCGCAGGAAATGCAGACGAGAAGTCACCACCAGCCGGTGAGACACTCGGCAATTCGGCAAGCAGTTGATCGTGCGCTGTATCCCAGACACGCGTCGCATGACTTCGGCAGCCTACCGCGAGGAACTTGCGATCCGGTTCGAGACTCGAGACGAGACCGCAATCATCGCTGACTGGCGCTGAGCTCCACTTGTGGTAAGGCGAGGTCGCGTCCCAGATGCGCGCGGTGCCATCCCAGGAGGCGCCGACGACTCGTCGTGAGCTGGGGTCGAAGTGTGCGACCTTGACGACGTTGCGGGGCCCGTCGAGCATGGTGACAGGCATACCGGATAAGGCATCGGTTACCGCGACCGTTCCGCTCGCAGCAGCGGCTACAACGAGCGTGGACGAACGATCAAACTCGACGGAAAGGATCTTGCTGCGGAGATAGTTTGTCGCGCTCTGCAACGTTCCCGTGGAGGCATTCCAGATCAGCTCTCCCCCGTCGTGGTTTGCCGCGACCACGAGCCGACCGTTAGGGGAGAACGCCACAGCCTCGATCGGGTCGCCGACGTCGTGCAGATGATGCAGCCGTGCCCCGCCAGGAAAGCTCCAGATTGACGCGTCGCCTTTGGCGCTACCCGTCGCGAGACGCGAACCGCTAGGATCCCAGCTCACATTCCTGATGCCCGGTCCTTGGATGACATGAACTTCCGTCCATGTCTTGGTGTCGAATACGCGAGCATTCTCGCCAGATGTTGCCAGCCAATGACCGTCGGGGCTGAAGGCGATCGACGGCCCATCCGATGGATCCTGACGCAACTCGGTGACCAGCGCGCCGCTTGCAACGTTCCAGACGTACGTGGCTGCTCCACCGAGGCCGATTGCCGCGATGAGTTTGTCGTCGGGTGACCGCGCCACGACGGCATACCGCGGCTTGAAGCCCTCCCGCCGCAACTGACGCACAAGGCTCCCGCTCGTGGCGTCCCAGATCCTGACGATGCCGTCACCCCCGGCGGTGATCAGCCGTGTTCCATCGGAGTTGAACACGCTCTGATAGACAATGTCGCCGTGGGCGAGCGTAAAGAGCAACTGCTTCGTCTGTGCGTGCCATATCCGGGCACCCATGTCGTCGGTGGTGACAACCTTGTCGCCGTCCGGTGAGAACACCGCCGACCACATGCGTCCGGATGAGCTCGAGAAGCGTGCCTGCTCCGCGAGCCTGGGCTGCAGCGCGCGGGCGAGCATGAACGCGGTGCTCGTCGAGCGGTCACCGCGCTGGTAGGCGCGGCTGAGGTGGAGGGGCGCGTCGGGTTCGTTGTGGAGCAGCCCCGACCGGCCCTGCTCGAGCTCGGCCTGCGTGACGATCGCTTCGCTGACTTCCCGAGCCCTGCGAGTCTGCTCCTCGGCGAGCCGGGCCTGCACTGCGGCGCGATACAGGAACCCGCCGACTGCGACCACTGCGGCGAACGCGACGAGCAGCCGTCGAACCCAGCGCGTGCGCCGGATCTTCCGCTCACTCTCGGCGACGAACGAGCACTCCAGCGGACCGAGCGTCTCCCGAGGCACGCTGCGCAACGCGTCCTCCAGCACGTCGGCTCCCCACAGCAGGCCTGACGGCCCGCACTTCTCGCGCCAGAGCTGCGCCGAGGTTCGCAGTTGCTCCCGTATGCTCGCGCGCAGTGCCCTCCGCAGGTCCTCGGCCAGCTCCAGCGCACTGCTATGGCGAGCCCGGGGATTCTTGTCGAGCGCGCACCGAATGACTCGATCGAGAAGCGGAGGGAAGCTGTCGCCGAGCCGTGGCACAGGCGCGCGCGGGTCCTGCTCGTGGTCGTCCGTCCGGTCCGCGGCGAACGGCAGACGCTTGGTCAGCATCTCGTAGGCGACGATGCCCAGCGCGTAGATGTCGGCCGCCGGCCCGACGCCGTCGGCACCGTACCGCTGCTCGGGGGCCATGTACGGAGGTGAGCCGAGGCAGCCATTCGGCGGAGTGAGCTGGCGCCTGAGCTCCGAATCATCCAGGTTGACCACCCGGCCCGCGCGGCGCGGCCGGACCG
>VBLP01000679.1 GCA_005887925.1 Deltaproteobacteria bacterium
TGGACGATCCCCAGCTCATGCGCGGCGTGGACGACGTCGCAGACGGCCTCGAAGAATGGGCCGAATTGCTCCGGTGACATCGGCCCGTGCGTATTCAGCCAGGCGTCCAGCGGGACGCCTCGCACCCGCTCCATCGCGATCCACAGCACGTCACCCTGATCCGCGGCACCGAAGCCATAGACGTGCGCCGCGTACAGGTGGTCGAGCTGTGCTGCGAGCTTCGCCTCGCGCAGGAAGCGCTCGCGCGAGTCGTTGTCTGTGCGCTGCGCGCGCAGAACCTTGACCACCACCTCGCGCTCCAGCAAGGGCTGCTCGCCGCGGTACACCGCCCCGTAGCCGCCCTTCCTGATCAGCTCGCACAGGACGTA
>VBLP01000677.1 GCA_005887925.1 Deltaproteobacteria bacterium
CGCGAAGCCGAACCGGCCGGCGAGGTTGCCCCACTCGGTCTCGGTCGAGTACGAGCTGGCGCTCTCGGTGCAGCCGTGCAGCACCACGACCAGCGGCGCCCCCGACGGCAGGCCCGAGGGCACGAACGTGAACATCTTGAGCGCCCCGGGGTTGGAGCCGAAATTCGTGACCTCGGTCAGCGTGACGGCCTGGGTCACGCCGCCGAGCACAGCATCGGGTGCGGCGCAGCCGGCGAGGCTCGCGGCGAGCGCGAGGAGGGGTGGAACAACCGGGATGACTGCCGGGACCGATCGAGCTCGGGTCATGGCTCCTCCGCGGAGCGTGGTGGGTCAGGGCGCGAATAGCTCGGCGCAGTGGCCGGCCTGCGCCGGGGCGCTGGCGATCGCCCCGCCGCGCGGGATGCACTGGCTGGGCGGGAGCTGGGCGTGGTGCTCGACGTGGTCGACCAGCAGGTCGAACGCGCGCTGCGCGTGGGGCTGGATCAGCTCGAGCTGCGGAAACGCGCCACGGAAGGTCTCGATGTGGTTGCCGTTCTGGACCTCGTACAGCCGGTACGCGGGCCGGTGCTCGCCGCGGTCGTCGCGCTCGCGGTCGCCACGGCCGCGGTCGCCGTCGCAGTTGCCGTGCAGCTCGCAGCCGCGGCGGACCAGCGACTCGTAGACCCGCGCGTCGCGCTGGATCGGCAGCAGCGCGTCCATCGTGCCGGCGACCGTGATCAGCGGGCGGCGGATCCGGCCGGTGGTGGCCACCTGCGCGAGGCTCTGCGCGATCGCCGGGTCGGCGGCGGCGCGGGCGGCGAAGTCGTAGCCGCCGGTGCCGTCGATGTCGTTCAGCCCGCCGGGGTAGGTCTGAAACGCCGGATCGAACCGCTTCTGCCACTGGCACTGCGTGACCTCCCAGAACTGGCCCCAGTACAGGCCCCACAGCGACGTCGTGCCGCTGACCAGATCCGGTGGATAGCCGGCGGCGCGGATGTTGCGCGCGGCGAGGCTGTTCGGGTCGAAGCCCGACGCCGCGTAGGCCGGGAAGTTGGCGATCGCGGGCGGGAGGTCGATCAGCAGGTTGGGGCCGCGCGGGTCGATGAACGTGCCCTCCCAGTCGACGCCGCCGTCGAACAGCTCGGGCGCTTCCTCGACGGCGCGGCGCACCTGGTAGCCGCCGTTGGAGGTCCCGACCGCGTAGGTGAAGCGCGGGTGGCGGTGGTAGTTGGCGAACACGGCGCTCCGGGCGAGCCGCGCGTCCTCGAGCATGTACTGCGTCCACTGGGTGAACGGCTTCGCGGGGTCGTTGTCGAAGAATTGGACCCAGATCTGCGACGCCGGGTTGAGCCGGCACGACAGCGGATCGGTCGCCGGCTGGGTCGGCGACGCGAGGCTGACGATCCGCAGGTTCAGCACGCCCTTGTTCTGCGAGTGCCCGACGCGCCCGCGACGACGAGCCGCCCGTTCCAGTCGGCCGGCAGCCGCACGAGGAACCGCGCCTCGCCGGTCGGATCATCGGCGAACCGGCCGCGCACCTCGAGGCCGGGCACGGCGCGCGCGATCGGCGTGCGGTTCGGCGGCGCGGGCGAGATCACGCCGCGATCGGTGGTCGGCGTGAACGCCCCCGGCGGCAGCCCGGCGATCGAGTTGTCCGCCGGCGTGGTCGCGGGGTTCGCGGTCGTGAGGTCGGCGCTGGCGACGCAGGTGGCGTCGGCGACGCGATCGCCCAGCGCGGCGAGCACGGTAGCGCAGTCGGCGTGAGCGGCCCGGGGGAAGGCCGCGATCGTGAGTCCGAGGGGTACGAGATACAGCGCATGCTTCATGGCGGGCTCCGGTGCCGCAGAGTACGCGCCCGCGGGGACGCTCGCCAGGCTCGCGCGACCCGCGGTGAGCTGCGTCATGTTCGACGCTCCCGGCCGTCACAGGTGGGTCATGGCGGCTTCTTGCGCACCAGGTGATCCGGCGGGATCACGGATGGCTTCTTCGGCGACAGGGCGATCGGATCGAGGTCGGTGGTGCCGCAGAAGTAGCACGCGCCGTTCAAGATCAGCTCGTGCTCGCAGTGGCCGCAGCGCACGCAGACGCCGGTGTCGCGCTCGACGTGGGGGCAGGTCGGATCGCCCTTGCCGGGCGGCGGCCGGTCGGTCACGGCCGGACCTCGGCGCGCAGCCGGTCGGCGAGCCCGGAGTAGCGCAGGGCGCGGCGCTTGCCCGCGGCGACGAGCAGCGCGCGGGCGCCGACGATCGCGACCGCGCTGCGCGCGCGGGTGATGCCGGTGTAGACCAGCTCGCGCGTCAGCAGCGGGATGTCGTCGTGCGGCAGCACCAGCGCGACGGCGTCGAGCTCGCTGCCCTGGCTCTTGTGCACGGTCAGCGCCCAGGCCAGCTCGAGGCGGTCGCGCAGCGCCTCGATCGCGAACGGCCGCAGCTCGCCCGCGACGCGGAACACCGCGCGGTAGTGGTGGCGGCCGAGGCCCTCGTCGGCGCGGACCACGATGCCCTGATCGCCGTTGAACAGGCCGCGCTGGTAGTCGTTCGCGGTGATCATCACCGGCTCGCCGGGGACCAGCTCGGGGCGGCCGGTCACGGTCATGCGGGCGAGCGCGAGCTCGTGGAGGTGGGCGTTGATCGCGAGCGAGCCGGTCGGCAGCGCGCGGGTGACGGTGAGCACGCGGGCGCGCGCGAGCAGGCGCCACAGCCACTCGAGCTCGGCCGCCTGCGCCGGGTCGACCCGGCCGTCGCGGAACTGGAACACGCGCTCGGCGGCGCGCAGCGCGCGCGGGCCCTCGAAGTGGTGCCACAGGCCCTCGACCGCGGCGAGCGCGGCCGCCTGGGGATCTCTGGCCGCGGTGGTATCGACCCATTCGACGCCGGCGAAGCCGAGCGTGCCCGGCGTGCGCGGGGTCGCGAGCGGCTGGCAGCGCTCGACCAGGCGCTGGGCGTTGCCGTCGTGGACCGCGGCGGCGGCGGCGTACACCGCGCGGCCGTCGGGGTCCGCGGTGTTCATCCGGTAGCTGGCCGACAGCACGGCGACGCGCGCCGCGGCGGGGCCGTCGGGGGCGGCGAGATCGGCGAGGATCTGGCCGGCGTCGATCGCCGGCAGCTGGTGGGCATCGCCGATCAGGACCAGCGGCGCGCCGGGCGGCAGCGCGTCGAGCAGCGCGTCCATCAGCTCGAGGTCGATCATCGAGGCCTCGTCGACGATCACCGCGCCGAACGGCAGCGGGCTCTGCGCGTGGTGGGCGAAGCGATCGCCGCGGTATCCGAGCAGCCGGTGCAGGGTCTGCGCGGCGGGCGGTGCCGCGGCCAGCGCGCGATCGGCATCGCCGGGGTCGCCGATCGCCGCGAGCTGCTCGCCGACCATCTGGGTCAGCCGGTTGGCGGCCTTGCCGGTCTGGGCCGCGAGCGCGATCGGGGCGATGCCGAGGCGGGCGAAGCCGCGCACGATCGCGGCGGCGACCAGGGTCTTGCCGGTGCCGGGCCCGCCCGTGACGATCGCCAGCTGGCCGGTGATCGCCAGGCCGACAGCGCGGGCCTGCTCGTCGGACAGCGCCGCCGCGCCCGGCCGGTGCGCGAGGTCGGCCAGCGCCGCCGCCGCGTCGCGCCCCGGTGCCGCCAGCCGCCGGGCGAGCCGCCGTGCGACGCGATCCTCGAGCCAGCGCGACCGCTCGGTGTAGAGGCAGCCGCCGTCGACGATCAGCGGCAGCCGCTGGTCGCGCGCGCCGACCACCGAGTCGAACTGCGGCCGGCCGGTGAGCCGGCCGATCGCGCGGACCAGGGCGGGCACCTCGCCGTCGAGCCCGGCGAGCCGGGCGATCTCGGTGACCAGCGTGCGCAGGTGGCCGCGCGGCGACGGATCGAGCGGCAGGCAGGTCGAGCCCTGGCGCTGCGCGATCATCAGCGCGAGCACGAGCACGCCGAGGGTCAGCGGATCGCGGCCGCCGAACCACTGGTCCGCGGCGACCAGCTCCTCGGCGAGGTACAGCCCCTCGTCGCCGAGATCGCAGCTCCGCGCGCCGAGGCCGAGCCGGCGGAACATGTCGGCGCCCGCCTCGGGCGAGAACCGCGCGCGCAGCGTGCCGCGAGGCGACAGCGGCACGGTCATCGCCGGACCTCCGCATCACCGGCCGCGCCGAGTGCGCCGGCCACGCCGGCCACGCCGGCCACGCCGGTCGCGCCGACCTCGGCGAGCCAGTCGGTCCACGTCGCGAGCGTGGTGTCGCCGAGCCGCACCGGCACGGTGACGTCGTGACGGATGAATGCGAACAGGAGGCCCGCGAGCCGGCGCCGTCCCCGCAGCCGGTCGGCCGCGATCGCGTAGAGCCGCGCCTGTACGTCATAGCGCGTGGCGACCCGGTGCCGGGCCGCCAGGGCGAGGTCGTCGCCGACCAGGAGATCGCTCTTGTAGTCGAGCACCCAGAGCTCGTCGTCCCAGGCGACCAGCGCGTCGATGAAGCCCTTGACCAGCCCGCGCGGCGCGCCGTCGGCGACGGCGGGGATCGCCGGGATGGCCGGGATCGCCGGGATCGGATAGCCAAACTCGACCTCGCGCGCCAGCGCGGCGGCAGCGGCCAGCGGCGGCAGCGACGTGCTGTCGATCAGGCCGATCGGCGCGGTCAGCATCCGGTGCACGATCGCCGCCGCGTGTGGCAGATACCGCGCCGCGACGCCGCGCGCGCGCGCCTTGTCGGCGAGCTGCGCCGCGACCTCGGGATCGTCGAGCCACGCCGCGCCGTCGGGTGCGCGGCGCACGGTATCGAGGTCGGCGACCTCGAGCGCGTCGTGGAGCAAGAGGCCCGAGTCGGCGCCCGGCGGCAGCTCGGTCTCGCCGACCTCGCCGGCAGAGTCGTCGACGTCGAACTCGGCCGGATCGATCGCGAGGGCATCGCCGGGCGCCACCGCGACCGCCGCGACCTCGGGCTCGTGCGCGAGCCGGGTGTACGACAGCATGGTCAGCCCACCGCGGTGCGCCGGCAGCGGCGCGAGCTCGGCGATCGCGGGCGGCGGCGGCGGGACGAAGTCGGCGAGCGCGTCGCCCGGCGGCGGCGGCGGCTCGGGCGCGCCGACCGGCACCGCGATGGTCTCGAACAGGAGCCGCGCCGAGGCGGGCCGCGCCGCGAGCCACGGCGTGACGCAGCGCTGGATCGGCTGGTACATCGCGGTCTTGCCGAGCCCGCCCTCGCCGTAGAGCGGCAGGTACAGCCGGACCTGCGCCCGGGTCAGCGCGACGTAGGCCAGCCGCTGGTGCTCGGCGTCGGTCTCGGCGTCGAGCAGCTGCTGGGTCAGCGGATCGACCTTGCCGACGACCAGCGCACGGCCGGTCGCATCGCGCAGCGTGTGGACCGGGCTCCTCGGGCCGGGCGACGTGCCGCCGAACAGGAACACGAACGGCGCCTCGAGCCCCTTGGCCCTGTGGATCGTCAGCACGCGGACCGCATCGCCGTCGGTCTCGGCGCGCTGGACGTCGCGCTCGTCGGGATGGCCGGTGTCGTCGGCGATCCACCGCCGCAGCTGGCCGACCAGCTCGTGGAGATCGCTGCGCGACCGCGAGACCTCGGCGAGCACGAGCTCGATCAGGTGCCAGGTGTTGGTCAGCGCGCGCTCGCCGCCGCCCAGCACCAGCGCGCGCTCGGCGAACCGGCTGTCCTCGACGATGCGGCGCAGCAGCGCCTCGTAGCTGCGGCGCGCCGCGAGCAGGGCCCAGTCGAAGATCCGCGCGATCAGCGGGTGGTGGTCGGGCGCGTCGACGACCTGCATCAGCTCGGACCACGGCACGTCGAAGAACCGGGTGCGCAGCGCGCGCATCCGGGCCGAGCGATCGCGCGGCGCGGCGACCGCGGCGAGCACGCACGCGAGCTCGACCGCCTCGCGGGTCTGCAGCAGCCGCTCGGGCTCGACCAGCGCGCAGGCCAGGCCGCGCGCGCGCAGCGCGGCCGCGATCTCGGCGCTCTCGCGGTTGGCGCGGGTCAGCACCATCACCTGATCGAGCGCGAATGGCCGCGCGGCGCCGCGGACCTGCCACGCCGGCGGCGCTGCGCGCAGCGCCTCGATCGCATCGCCGATCGCGCTCGCCAGCGCGGCGCGGTAGGCGTCGGGGCTCGCCTTGCCGCCGGCCTGGAGCTGGAACACCGTGACCGGCGGCCGGACGTCGTCGCCCACCACGTCGCCGCTCGCGCGCACCGGCTCGTCGTAGGTGATCTTGCCCGCGAGCAGCGGCAGGCCGAGCGTGCCGATCAGCACCTGGTTGACCGCGGCGACCAGCGGCTCGGTCGAGCGCCGGTTGACGTCGAGCACGACGCGGGTCGCGCCGGCGCGCAGCATCTCGTCGCGCGCTGCGACGTAGGTGTCGACGTCGGCGCCGCGGAAGCCGTAGATCGCCTGCTTGGGATCGCCGACGATCGTCAGGCCGCGCGCGTCGGAGTGCATCCACACCGCGCGGAAGATGTTCCACTGCACCGGATCGGTGTCCTGGAACTCGTCGATCATCGCCCACGGCGTGCGCTCGCGCAGCCGCGCGGCGAGCTCGGCGCGGCGCGGTCCGGTCATCGCGGCCCACACCAGCTCGAGCATGTCGTCGTAGTCGAACTGGCCGGCCTCCGACTTGTCCTCGGCGATGCGCGCGAGGATCGCCGGCAGCATCTGGGCCGCGATCGCCTCGTCGAGCGAGATCGTCGTCGCGACCCCGCGGACCGCGGCGGCGACCTCGGGGGCGAGCTTGGCCGCGCGGCCGGCGATCAGCTCGCACGCGTCGCGCACCAGGTCGATCGCGGCGAGCTGGTAGGGCGGCGCCGCGTCGTCGTCGCAGCCCGCGAGCGCCGCGGCGATCTCGTCGAGCCGGCCGGCCAGCCAGCGGCGCTCGCCGGGGAGCGCGGCGAGCACGGCGGCGCGGCGCGGCTCGCTGCCGAACGCATCGCGCAGCTGACCGAGCGCCGTGCGCGCGGCATCGGGATCCACCGGCCGGCGGAGGTGGGCGTGGGCCCGCACGCAGCCCAGCAGCAGCGCGCGCAGCGCCTCGACCGTGCGCGGCGCGCCCGACGCCGTGCGGGCCTCGAGGAACGCGGCGAGCAGCTCGCGATCCGGCGAGCGGTACGCGAACCGCTCGCGCAGCAGCGCGTGGAACGCGGCGTCGAACGCGATCTCGTCGGCGATCCGGGTCTGCTCGAACAGCCGGCGCGCCGAGAACGCGTCCTCGATCAGGATCCGGTGGCAGAAGCCGTGGATCGTGTAGATCGACGCGTGATCGAACGCGGTGACCGCGGCGCGCAGGCGGCGGCGCGCGGTGTCGTCGATCAGCCACGCCGGCTCGTCATCGCGCGCGATCGGCGCGGCGGTGCGCGACAGCCGATCGAGCACGTCGCGGATCCGCAGGCGAAGCTCGGCCACCGCCTTGTCGGTGAACGTCACCAGCAGGATCTGGCCGAGCTCGGCGCCCGCGGCGATCAGATCGACCACGCGGTGCTCGAGGAAGAACGTCTTGCCGGTGCCGGCCGAGGCCTCGACCACGACGAGCGCGGCGTCGGCCGGCGGCAGCGCGGTGGGCCGGGCGACCCGGACCGCGGCACCGGCCGTCGCGTCGGCGGCGGTCATGGCCCGACCTCGAAGCCGTGCTCGCCGTGCATGCGCTCGACCAGCGGCAGCAGCCGGCGGCGCGCGATCTGCACGGCGTCGGCCGGCGGGCACAGGCCGTCGCCGCGGTCGATCGGTCCGTAGCCGAGCCCGCCCGTCGGATCGCCGAACCGGGCCACCGGCCGGCCACCCTGCAGCGCCCTGGCCAGCGCCTCGAACGGCAACAGGTAGCCGTGCGGCGCGTCGAGCAGCTCGGTGATGAGGCCGGCGAGGTAGCGGCGCGCGTCGCCCGCGGTCCACGCGGCGTGCTCGACGTCGCAGACGTTGCCGCGGTCGTCGATCAGGCGGTGGCGATGGCCCTCGGTCGCCAGCCCGGCCGCCGCCAGCATCACGTGATCGAACGCGCCGCGCAGGTGGTAGTGCGAGCGCTTCTCGAGCTTGCGCAGCATCGTCACCACCGACAGGTGGCGCCTGCCGCGCACCAGGAGCTCGGTCTGGCCGAGCAGGCGGACCGTCCGCCCGCCGGACAGCTCGATCGACAGCGCCGGCAACAGCTCCGCGCCCGGCGACGACGCCCGGCCGAAGCCGATCCGCGTGGCGCCGTCCGCGGCGACCGGCCCGAGCCCGGCGCGCCAGCGCTCGAGGACCTCGAGGTCGAGCACGCGGGCCGCCTCGGCGAACACGCCGACCGGGAACTGACCGCGCAGCTGGCGCTGCTTGCGCTCGGCATCGTAGCGGCGCTCGAGGGGGCCGCCGGGGTCGCGGAGCTGCGCGGCGAACACCTCGCGCAGCAGCACCGCGCGCTCGGCGCGGCCGAGGTGGAACGGCTCGTCGCTGTGCTCGAGCGCCTCGTCGTCGGGCAGCTCGTCGAGGCCGAGCACCGCCTGCGCCCAGGCCTGGATCGGATACTCGAGGAAGCCGCGCAGGTTCGCGATCGTCAGCGGGCGGTCCGCGCTCGCAGCCGTCACCGGTGCCCCAGGATGATCCATCAGACCGAGCGCGGCGCGCAGCTCGGCCTGCGACGGGTGCGCGAGCAGCGCGAGCTGGCCATCCTCGTCGGGGACCGGCCGGCCGGCGGCGCGCAGGTGACCGCGCAGCGCATCGCGCACCGCCGCGCCCCAGCGCTCGCGCGCGATCGCCGGGATCGCGGTGGCAGCCGCGACGCCCGACCCGGCGGGGCCGTGGCGATGCAGCGGACGCCGCACCGTGAGCTGCGCGAGCGCCTCGCGGCTCGAGCCCGCGCCGAGGTACGGCGCCAGCGCGTCGGCGAGCTCGAGCACGACCGACGACGGCGCCAGCGGCTGGCCGCTCTTCTCCTCGCGCGCCACGTACGACAGGTACAGCGCGTCGCGGGTGCCGAGCAGCACGTCGAGGAACGCGGCGCGGTCGCGGTCGCGCGGCGAGACATCGCCCGGCCGCGGCGCGCGCCGCAGATCGAGCGGGCTGGTCCGCTCGCCCGCCGGGAACGCGCCCTCGTCGAGCCCCGCGACGAACGCGACCCGGAACGGCACGCCGCGCATCGCCGGCATGCTCGCGCGCCTCGCGAAACCCGACCCGCCGGCCGTCGAGGTCGACCCGCGCGATCTCGGCGAGCAGCGCGCGCACGCGCTCGAGGTCGCGGGTCGCATCCGCGTCGCGCGGCGCCAGGTAGTCGTCGACCAGGCTGGCCAGCACGTCCGCCCACTCCGTCAGCGGCAGCTCCAGCGTGGCCAGCCACTCGGCATCGGCGCACAAGGAGCGCACCAGCAGCGCGTAGGTCGCCGCGCTCGCCTGCTGCTCGGGGCGGAGCTCCTCGGGCGCGACCTCCAGGCTCGCGATCCGCGCCGGGCCGCGTTCCGCGCGGTCGCCGACCATGAACGCGCCCAGCGCGAGCCGCCGCACGCCCTGGTCCCAGTGGAACAGCCCGGGATAGTCCTCGAGGTACGTCCCCGCGTGCGCCGCGGCATCGCGGCCGTGCACGATGCCCAGCCGCTCGGTCCAGCGCACCCAGTCATCGGCGTCGACGTGCGGATAGCCCGCGAGCAGCGCGGGGTGCGTCATCACGCGCAGGAGGTCGCGGCGGGTCATCGCCGACGTCGGCAGCGCGAGCAGGGCGAGC
>VBLP01000681.1 GCA_005887925.1 Deltaproteobacteria bacterium
CCCGTAAGCCGTGTGCGGGAAATCCGCACGCACGGTTTGAAAGGGGTCCTTGCTGAAACCCACCATCAGGTGGGGGAAAGTTAGGCTCTACCAATGGAGTCGATCGTCCACGTCTGCAACGGCGAGAGCACCGCCGATTCGCTGTCGCTCGCCGATCTGCCCGGCGACATCCGCGTGTGGGCCGATGCCCTCGATCAGGGCCCGGTGCTGCCGGTCTCCGACGAGGAGCACTGGCGGCTGCGCGGCGAGTTCTGGGCGTCTCGCGGGTTTCGCGACAGCGACGGCCGGCTCGCGGCCTACGACCACGGCGTCGACGAGGCGGCCGGCGCCGAGGAGCTGATCCTCTGGTTCGAGCACGATCTGTACGATCAGCTCGCGCTGATCCGGCTCCTGGCCCGGCTCGCCCGCCGCGGCCTGCCCGCACAGCTCACCATCGTCTCGATCGATCGCCACCCCGAGGTCCCCGATTTCCACGGCCTGGGCGAGCTCAGGCCCGAGCAGCTCGCCGAGCTGTGGCCGCGGCGCACACCGCTGGCGCGCGACGCGATCGACGAGGCGATCACCGCATGGATCGCCGTCACGGCGCCCGACCCGCGCGCCCTGCCGTTCCTCACCAAGCGCATCAAGGCCCTGCCGTTCCTCGCCGGCGCCCTCGAACGCCAGCTCGAGGAGTTCCCCGATCCGACCAGCGGCCTGTCGCGCACCGAGCGCCAGGTGCTGGCGGCCGTCGCGCGCGGCGAGGCCGGCGCCGCAGACCTCCTGCGCGCGGCCCACGCGATCGATCCGCGCTACACGCTGACCGACGGCGTGCTGCTCTGGACGCTGCACACGCTCGGCCGCTGCGGCTTCCTCGAGGGCGCACCGGCGGGCGCGCCCAGCGCGGCGGGCCTGGCGGCGCTCCACGTCACCGTCACCGCGCGCGGCCGCGAGGCCCTCGCCGGCGCGATCGATCGCGTCCGCGCCTGCGGCATCGACGACTGGCGCGGCGGCGTGCATCTCACCGGCAAGGGCCCGGTCTGGCGCTGGGACGGCCCGCAGCGCAGGCTGATCGAGCGCTGACATCAGCCCCTCGCCGTCGCGAAGAAGGTGCGGAACAGATGCGGCTGCATCGGCGCGCCGAGCTCCTCGCCGTGCAAGGCGGTGGTACGAGCTCGAGGGTCAGATCGGAGCACGCGGTCAGTTACGCCGTGCCGCCGCGAATCGACGTGGGCCAGGCGTCGATCACGGCCGCGGTCAGAATGCCCATGCGAGGCAGATTGCCCGATCACGAGCCGCCCAACCCGGCGTAATGAAATGTCGCATCGGGCATGGCGGGTGCAGGATCGCGCTCGTCCTTCACGAAGGAGAGACCATGTCCAGGCTTCGCACCGTCCTCATCACCGCCGCCATCGCTCTGCCCCTCGGAGCGTTCGCCAAGGATGCCATGCTCAAGGGTCACCCGAACCTCCAGAAGGCGCGCGCGGCGCTCAACGAGGCCGACCGCTTCATCACCGCCTCGCAGAAGGCCAACGAGCATGTCTGGGGCGACGAGGGCGGCCACGGCAAGCGCGCCAAGGAAGCGATCGCCACCGCGAAGCAGGAGCTCGATCTCGCGGCCGAGTGGGTCAACTCGCACGAGAAGTGATCGCCGACCGGCGGCCGCCACGTTGCAGCCGGCTCGAAACCGGCTGCCGCGACCCGCGGATGCTACGGTGACGGCGTGGATGTCGAGACCGCGCGCGAAACCATCGCCGCCGCGCCTCCGCCGCGCCTCCGCCTCGCCGAGCTGCTCCGCGAGCTCGGGGCCGACGACTCCGACTCGCCACCCCCCGAGCGCGCCCCCAGCCTGACCGTCGGCGCGCTGGTCGACAAGGCCGCCGAGGGCGGCTTCGGCTTTCTGATCGGCGTGCTGACGCTGATCGCCATCCCGTTCGTCGGGCTGTCCACGCCGTTTGGCCTGGCGATCGCCCTGCTCGGCGGTCAGCTGATGCTCGGCCTGCGCCACCCCTGGCTGCCGCGCCGCGCGCGCCGGCGCGCGCTGTCGATGACGATGCTCGATCGCGTCCTCGCGCTGCTGGCCCGCCGCACGCGCTGGCTCGCCCGGCTGTCGCGCCGCCGCTGGGAGCTCGTGATCCAGCCGCGGCTGATCGGCCTGTGCATCGTGCTGCTCGCGCTCGGCCTCGCGCTGCCGCTGCCGATCCCCGGCTCGAACCTGGTGTTCCTGATCCCGCTCCTGCTCTACGCCGTCGGCATCCTCGAGCGCGATGGCGTGTGGATCGCGCTCGGCCACCTCGCCACCGTGATCGACATGGCGCTCCTGCTGGTGTTCGGCGCCACCGTGCTCACCGTCCTCGAGCGGCTGTGGCACTGGCTCGCCTGACTCAGCGCGACTGGCGCAGCAGCTCGGCGATGTCCTTCTGCCCGGCGGGGTCCTCGAGCAGCGTGACCGGCTGGTCGACCAGCGCCGCGTCCTCGAGCATGATCTCGACCGCGCGGCGCGCGCCGATCAGCCCCGAGGCGCGCCCCGGCGCCTGCAGCGCCCAGTCGGCGACCCCCGCGGCGCGGACCACCCCGGCGATCCGCGCCAGGTCGCCGCGGAACCGCTCGTCGCTGTAGCCGCGCGAGTCGCCGAGGCCGAACCACAGGATCCGCGAGAACCGCAGCCGCCGGCCCGGCGGCAGCAGCAAGGTCTCGCCCGCCTCCCCCGTCGCCCGGTGGGTCTTGACCAGCCGCGACAGCCTCCCGCACAGCCGCCAGTCGGCCAGCCCCGCGGCGCCGCGCAGCGGCCGGTCGTCCTTGAACACCGGCAGCACCAGGCCGTCGCGCGCCGCTTCATCCCAGCGCGCCAGATCGAGGGGGAGCACCGACAGGGTCACGGCCGCATTATCGCCCCGACCGGCGCCGACACCAACCGACCGACCGCCAATGCATCACGGCGGCGACGGATACTGGCGATCGACGAACGACAGGCCGTCGGCGTTGAGGTGGCCGAACGTGCTGTGGTTGTAGGTGTTGTAGTCGTAGAAGTCGCGGATCACCTTCGACGGATCGCCGTTCGCGCTGACCTGGACCGTGCGCGTGTCGAACGTCATCGCGGCGTCGCCCGGCGCGGTGTAGTCGGTCGCCGGCAGGCACGAGCGCCACGGCAGCGTGCGGCCCTGCGGGTCGATGAACGGCTTGAGGGCGTAGCCTTTGAAGTCCTCGAGCCGGGCGGTCGGCGCCGTCATGCCGGCGTACCGGGCCGCGTAGGTGTCGAAGTGCGCCGGCGAGTCGTGGACGAAGCTCTCCCAGAACGCGTGATCGAGGTGGAAGGTCAGCTGCGCGATCGTCGACTGGTTGGCGACCGTCGTGACGCCGCGCGGGTGCTCCTCGCCGCCGAGCGGCGCGCCCGTCAACTGCGGGTTCTGCGCGTTGCGATAGATCGTCGGCGCGGTGAACCCGAGCCGGAACTTGACGGTCCTGGGCAGCGCGCTGAAGTCGTACGCTGGCGTCACCGCGGTCTGCGTGCATCCCGAGCCGGTCAGGTTGCCCTTGTTGTTGCCCTGCCAGGTCGCGGTGCCGACCAGCAGCGTGGTGTAGCCCTTGGCCACCATCTCCTGGTAGTCGGTGATGCCGGCGGCGTCGAGGTTGACGTTGCGCGCCTGCAGCGTGGCGGCGACCACCGCGAAGCCGAACGCGTACTTCATGGTCGGATCGAACGCCGCGTTGCCCTGCTTGCTGCGGCCGGTCAGCGCCGCGACCGGCGCGGCGTCCATGTCGGCGCCGTCGGCATCGGCGAGCGGGCCGCCCTTGTGGAGGTCGATCGCGAACGGGCCATCGACCTGGGCGACCACCGAGCTGCCGGTGCCGCACAGGATCGTACCGCCCTTGCCATCGTCGCACCGGGACTGATCGGTCGGCACCTTGTCGGGGCCGTCCGACAGCGTGATGTGATCGAAGGTCGTCAGGACGCGGTCGTAGCTGACGGCCCAGCCATCGACGAACACGACCTGATCGGGGCTGATCGGCGGGAACGCATAGCCGTCCTTGGCGAACGCCTCGCCGGACGCGGTGAGCAGGATGCCGTTGCCGCCGGGATCGCACGGCACGTCGAAGTCGGCGAGGACGTTCATGCCGCTGTTGTGGCCGCATACCTTGGGTTGCGGCTGACCGCTGTCACCGCCGCAGGCGACGAGCGCGAGGCCGAGGCCGAGCACGAGGCGGAGCATCGATACGAGACGGGTCATGGGATTCTCCTGGCTATGCGAGTCATCGAAACGACAGCTGGAAGGTGGCGGCCGCGGCGCGCAGTCCTGTGAACAGGTTCTGGCTCGCGGAGTTGGAGTTGTTGTCGGGGAGCACGCCGTCGGCCGGCAGCGCGGTGAAATCGACGGCCGAGAACCACGACGCGGTGTCGATCAGGATCGCGAGCGTGCCGCCGTCGCGCGGCCGCAGATCGATCGGGATCGGCGACACGATCCGCTGCTTGCAGATCGGGTGCGCGCTGGGCTGCGCCGGATCGCTCGGCGGAATGCCGCGGTTGCGGCCGCTGATCGTGACGGTCGCGGTGAACGGCAGGACCTGGGCGCCGCGGCTCGCGGTGCCGGCGATGTCGGCGATCACGGTCGAGTCGCTGTCGGCGTTGACGTCGCCGCCGGTCAGCCAGATCTCGCCGGTGCGCGCCTCGTCATCGGTCCCGGTCGCCGGCGCGGGGAACGGCTGCAGCGCGGTCGACAGCGTGTCGACGTCGAGCCCGGACAGCTCCTGGGCGGTGTAGATCCCGGGCAGGATGCAGCTGGTCTCCTGCGAGCCGGAGATCGGGACCGCGAGGTTGAGATAGACCGCGCCGATGTGCAGCGTCGCCCGGCTCAGGGTGACGTGCCAGCCGGCCGCGGCCTCGATCAAGCTCGCCCCGGGCACACCGGCCGCCGCGACGTCGAACGCGACGACGCTACCGCCGGTCGAGCCGCACCCGACCAGGCCGCCGGCGACGACGCCGAACGCGATGATGCCGGCGAGCGCGGCACGGGTTGCCGCCCTCACAGCGTCACCTCGAGGTGGAGGAGCACGGTGCGCGGCGCGCCGGCGGTGAACTGGCGCGCGATCGTCAAGGTCGGCTCGGCCTGGCTGTGGAAGTCCGACGAGTAGTTGTACTCGCCGAGCCGGTAGCGGGTGTCGAGCAGGTTGGCCGCCTTGACGCCGAGCGTGTAGTGGTTCCAGGTCAGCGACAGCGAGCCATCGATCGTGAAGATCGTGTCGCTGCGCTGGCTGAACGGCAGCGCGCGCGGGCCGACGAACGTCACGCCGAGCCCGCCGACCGCGCCGAGCGGCTTGCCGTCGAGCTGCCACGGCAGGTCGCCGAACACGACGCTGTCCGAGCGCACCACGACATCGGGGACGTACGGGATCAAGAGGCCGGTGTCGTCGAACGTCGAGCGCACCACGGTCACGCTCGCGTTCTGATCGAACCAGCTGCCGCTGACCCGGCCCGACAGCGACGCGCCCAGCCGCGTCGTGCCGTTGGCGAGCACGTTGCGGCCGGCGGTCTCGCTGAAGATCAGGTCGCGGTCGACCTGGGTGCGGAACCCCGACAGCCGCAGCGAGGTGTCGATGTCGCCGGGTGAGCCCTTGTACGCCAGGCCCGCCTCGTACGACTGGATCCGCGCGAACGGCGTCGCGACGTCCTGCGAGATGTACGAGGGGTCGATCGACCGCACGCCCTGGCCGTAGCTCAGCGACGGCGACAGCCCGGCGAACGGCCCGAGCACGAGCGACGCGCGCGGCAGGACGACCGCGCCCGAGGTCGTCGCGTGCTGCACCGGCTCGCGGAACCGCCCGAAGTCCTGCTGCGACAGGCAGCTGGCGTCGCCGGGCGGCGTCACCTTCGACGGGTGCGCGACCTCGTGGACCGCGCAGTTGTCGATCACGTTGTAGGTGAACAGGTCGGTGCGAACGCCGCCGCGCAGCGCCGCCCAGCGCGCGAGCCTGGCGTTCAGCGCCGCGTACAGCCCGACGTCGCCCAGCGTCGCGTCGAGGTCGGCCTCCTTGACGTACGGGTGCTGGGTCGCGATCTCGATCCGGTACTGCTGCGACGAGCTGCGATCGACGCGCGCGAAGTAGCCGAGCTCGAGCTCCTGCGGCTGGCCGGCGAGCGCGCCGGTGCGGCGCATCCAGCCCTGGGCCTGCGCGGTCACCGCGTCGGACTCGAGGTCGATCAGGTCGCCGCGCTGGCCGTGCGGCTGCTGGAACGACGTCTGCTGATCGAGCAGGTACCCGGTGAAGTCCTCGCGCAGCCGCATCGTCTCGGCGGTCAGCGACAGCTGGTGGTGGGCCGTGACCTGGTCGTGCTGGACCTCGAGGTCGCCGAGCACGAACGCGCGGCTGCCGGCGCCGCCCTGGCCGAAATCGTAGGTGTCGTAGAACCCCTTGCGGCCCGCGGCGTAGTCGTCCTCGCGGATCACGCCGGCGGAGTGGTAGTCGGCCAGGTACGCGCCGGTGGTGAGCCGCCACAGCCCGTCCTCGCCGAGCTTGCTCTCGACCTGGCCGAGCGCCGTCGCGCGCCGCGCGTCGCGGTTCTGGCCGAAGCCGCTGGTCTGGTAGAGCTCGACGCCGGCGAAGTTGTGGCTGTCGCTGCCGGGCGAGCCCCACAGCAGCAGCGCGCGCTGCGTGCCGAACGAGCCGACCTCGTAGCTGCCGGTCAGGCCGCGCCTGGTCAGGCCGAGCTCGTAGTCGGCGCTGCCGGCGACCGCGAAGTTGCCCTGCCGCGGATCGTAGGGCCCCTCGACGACGCGCAGCGACTGCACCAGCTCGGGGATGATGAAGTGCAGATCGGCGTAGCCGTTGCCGTGGAGGTTGCCGACCTGGTTGACCACGTCGCCGTTGACCCGCATCTCGATGTCCTGGCCCTCGCGCGCGTCGAAGCCGCGCAGGAAGATCTGCTCGGCGTGGCCCTCGCCGCCCTCGTTGGTCAGCAGGAAGCCGGGCGCCCAGCTGAGCAGCTCGGTCGCGTCCTTGTGCGGGATCTCGGTCGCGAGCTTGCCGGCCTCGACGCGGACGTCCTGCGCGCCGACCTCGGGCGCCGCCTGGTGTCCCCGCTCGAGCGCGTTGAGCTTGCCCTGCACCAGGATGGTCTCACCCTTCGCCGCGGGGTCGAAGCGCACCGTGACCGTCAGGTGGCTCGCGACCGGCTGCCCACCGGTGCGCGCGGGCTCGAACACCCAGCCGAGCACGCTGGCGACCGCGAGGTCGTCGAACGGCGGGTTGGGCGGCGAGATCACCCGCGGGTTGCTCGGCGCACCGCCCGCGTCGACCTCGACGTGCACCACCACGTCGACCGGCTTCTGCCGTACCTTGGGGACGTCGGGATAGGGCGGCGGTGTCTGCTGCGCGATCCGCGGCGGCTCCTCGGTGGACGGCCCCGACGAGGGAACCGGCTGCGCCGGCGATGGCGCCGGACCGGCCTCCGGACCGGCAGGACCGGCGTCCGGCTGCGGGGACGGTCCGGGCGCATCGGGCACGCCGGCGTCGGCCGGTTGCGCGTACAACAGACGCGGGAGGGCGAACAGGAGGAGCATGAGCAGGCTGAGGCGGATCACGGTGACTCCTCGAGCCGCCGGCGATGGCGGTGCCATCGCCGGCCAGCTCGTACGGGGCGCGACCGCCATCGGTCGCGTCGATACGCCGCGCGATCACCGGACGCGCCATGCGCCACGTCGATCAGCGGCGTCCGAGCCATTCACCACGGCCGGTGATCGCGTTGCCCGACGCGGTACAGGGGTAAACACCCGTCCGTGCGAGGGAACACGAATGCACGTCCCGAACCACCACGCCTGACCACGCCGGTCAGTCGGTCACGTGATGAATGGCCGGACGAACCTGGCTACGCAACAGGCGGCGACGTCTTGGGCGCGAGACGGTAGACGGCCGTGGCGATCGCGGCGATCGCGGCACCGGCGGTGACCTGGACGTCGATCGCGCGCGCGGCGGTGACCACCGCGGGGGTCGCGACACGGGCGCTGGCGGCCTGGTGGAACGCGGTCAGCAGCGCGCAGTCGCCGACGTCGGCGGTGCGCTTGCGCTCGCCGTGCATGTCGGCAGCGCCACCGGCACGGTGGCCGACCAGCGTCGGCGCGTGGAGGTACGCACCGCTGCGGTCGCGCACGTGGCCGACCACGGCCTCGTGGTGCGCCGCGAGCACACCGGACACCACCAGCCACACCGCCGTGATCGCGGCCAGACCGCCGTGGCGGCCGCGCGAGCGCACGGGGAGGCTGGCACGAGCCACATCCTGTCTCTGGCACAGCCGCTCAGAGAATGTCAAGCGTCGCGCGATGTCGCACTCCATCGTTTGCCGAAACAGGCAGTGTGCGACTCTCGCATCTCGCTGTCATTGCCTCCTGGCAGTGCCGGAGTGCGCTACGCGTCGTCCTCAGGGCGGCGGCCGACGGCGGTGGCGATCCGGTCGAGCACGCCGTTGACGAACGCCGACGACTCGGCGGTGCCGAACCGCTTGGCGAGCTCGACGGCCTCGTTGATCACGACCTTGACCGGCACGTCGCGGAACGCGACCAGCTCGCAGGCGCCAAGCCGCAGGATGTTGCGGTCGACCCGCGACATCCGATCGATCCGCCAGTTCTTGGACGCCGCGGTGATCAGCGCGTCGATCCGCACGCTGTGCTCGGCGGCCGCGGCGACCAGCTCGCGCGCGAACGCCTGGGCGGTGGCGTCGACCTCGAGATCGAAGGTCTCGGCCCAGGTCTCGGCGGCGCCGGCCACGTCGGTCGCCGGATCGCCGTCCCGCGCATACAGGAGCTGCAGCGCGTACGCCCGGCCGCTGCGCCGGCTGCCTGCGGTCATGGCGCTCCGCGCCTCCGGGTGCGCGGAGTTCCCTCGGGCGCGGTCGGCGCGTCCGGGGCGAGCGCGCGGTACAGCGTGGCGAGCTCGATCGCCGCGAGCGCGGCGTCGAAGCCCTTGTTGCCGGCCTTGGTCCCGGCGCGCTCGAGCGCCTGCTCGATCGTGTCGGTGGTGAGCACGCCGAAGCTCACGGCGACGGGGCCGGCCTCGGCGGCGGCCGCGGCGAGCCCGTGCGCGGCCTCGCCCGCGACGTAG
>VBLP01000680.1 GCA_005887925.1 Deltaproteobacteria bacterium
TACCGCGCCGAGCACGTCGTGCTCGGCAGCCCCGCGGCGGTCAAGGTCCTCCTGCCGCAATTCACGCAGGACCGCGTCGTCGTCGATCGGTTCTTCCAGGAGGCGCGCACGGCTAGCGCGATCCGCCACCCCGGCATCGTCGAGGTCTTCGACTACGGCCGGCTGCCCAGCGGCCAGGCCTACATCGCGATGGAGCTGCTCCGCGGCGAGGACCTGTCCGGCTTCCTGTCGCGGCGCGGCAAGCTCGACGTCTCGCTCGCGGCACAGATCGCGATCCAGATGCTCGGCGCGCTCAACGCCACCCACGCCGTCGGCGTGATCCACCGCGACCTCAAGCCCGACAACATCTTCGTGGTCCGCGATCCCGGGGCGCCCGGCGGGATCCGCATCAAGATCCTCGACTTCGGCATCGCCAAGCTGATCAACGCGCCGCCCGGACCGCACGTCCCCGGCCGGCCCAAGACCAAGGACATGATCCTCGGCACGCCGGCGTACATGGCGCCCGAGCAGTGCCGCGGCGGCACCCCGCTCGACGCGCGCGCCGACCTCTACGCCGTCGGCTGCATCCTGTTCGAGCTCCTGACCGGCCGCCCGCCGTTCATCGCCGGCGGCGACGGCGAGGTCATGGCGATGCACATCTACGAGCCGCCGCCGCGGCTGTCCAACCTCGAGCCCCAGCTGCCGGTCGAGCTCGACGCGCTGCTCGCCAAGCTCCTGACCAAGGACCCCGCCGACCGCATCCCGTCGGCGGCGTACGCGCTCGCCACGCTCGAGCGGGCGCCGATCGATCCCCTCGTCGGCGAGGTCGCGCTGTCCGGGGCGCACGCGGTGCTCGGCGCCGCGCCCGCCGCCGCGCCCGCCGCCGCGCCCGCGCCCGAGCCGAGCTCGCGGTGGTTCCCCGGCGTCGTCATCGGCGCCGCGCTGGTGATCGCGGTCGCGATCGCGGTCGCGATCGGCGCCACATGAGCTGCGATCGATTCCACGGGGGAGGCCCCCGCCCCGCCGGCAACGCCGTCGGGGGTCCCCAGCCCCGCGCTTGTGCTTGGCCCACGGGGGAGGCCCCCGTCCCGCCGGCAACGCCGTCGGGGTCCCACCCCCCGCGCTCGGCTATCGCCGATCGATCCCACGGGGGAGGACCCCCGCCCCGCCGGCAACGCCGTCGGGGTCCCCACCCCCCGCGCTCGGCTATCGCCGATCGACGCGCGGCTGTCCCTGTACCGCTCCGCGCGCTGTCCTGGATCTGTGCTGGCCGCGATCCGCGGTGGTCTGATCCGGGCGCGGTCCCGGCCGCCGCATCCTGCCGGTTGTCATCGCGCACCGCGCGGGCCAACGTGTAAGCGATGATCTACCGCGGCGAGCTCACGGTCGCGACGCGCGGTCGCGGCATCTACGACATCACGCGCGACGTCGAGCGCATCGTCGCCGCCAGCCGTGCGACCGAAGGGCTCGCGACGATCTGGATCGCGCACACCAGCGCCTCGCTGATCGTGTGCGAGAACGCCGATCCGTCGGTGCGCAGCGACCTCGAGGCGTTCTTCGCGCGGCTCGTCCCCGACGGCGACAAGCTGTTCCGCCACAACGCCGAGGGCGACGACGACATGCCGGCGCACGTGCGCACCGTGCTGACCCAGACCTCGATCGGCGTGCCGATCGCCCGGGGCCGCCTCGCGCTCGGCACCTGGCAGGGCCTCTACCTGTGGGAGCACCGCACGTCGCCGCACGAGCGCAAGCTCACGATCTCGGTCATCGGTGAGTGAGCTGTGGACCACCGCGCGCGAGGCGGTCCGCGCGCTCGCCGCCGCGGATCCCGGCCTGCGCCGGTTCGGCGCCGCGCACCACCGCTACGAGCTCCTGCCGCCGCTGTCGGCCGCCGCCCTCGCCTCCGTCGAGCACCGGCTGGGTGCCGCGCTGCCCGACGACCTCCGCGACCTCGCGACCGGCCTCGCCGCCGGCGGCGCCGGCCCCGGCTACGGCCTCGTGCCGATCGATCTCTCCGTCGGGCTCACCGCCGGGCTCACCGCCGGGCTCGCCGCCGGGCTCACCGCCGGGCTCACCGCCGGGCTCGGCGGCGCGGTCGCGGCGCCCCCTGGCGTCCCGTGGACGCGCGGCCTGCCGCTCGCGCACCTGGGCTGCGGCTACACCGCCGTGGCCGCCCTCGACGGCGCCGCGCGCGGCGAGATCTGGATCGACGCCCGCGCCGTCGGTGTGGTCCGGCCGATCCAGCCCACCGCGACCGCGCTCTACCTCGACTGGATCGACCGCCTCGCCCATGCGCGCTGGCCGGAGCTCCCCATCCCGCCCGGCGCCTGTGCGCTCGCCGCTGCGCTGAGCGGCTACCTCGCGCGCTGTGAGGCGGAGCACGGCGTGGCCGCCGGCGCGCTGTCCGGTCCCGCGCTGCGCGACGCGCTGTCGCGGCTGGGGCCCGGCGCGATCGAGATCGCCGCCGCGTCGTCGCCGTGGTTCGACGACGGCGACCGCGTCGATCCGTGCATCGCCTGCGCGCGGCTGATCGCGGACCTCGCCGGGGACGGTCTGCGAGGCGATGTCGTCGCCCCCGGCGCCCCGCCGCGTCCGATGCGCCGCCCGCCCCCGGTGTAACCACTCGTCCGACCGCTGGGACGTCCCCACGCAGGCATGGCGCGCAGCGCAAATCGTCCGGCGCCCGGACGCTGGTCCGCCCCGGCCGGCCCGGCAGACCTCGAATTTCCGCGCGGTTAGCCGCCGCCGGCCGCGCGGGCTGGAGACCTACCGCGCGCGCCGACTGTCCGGGTTCCGGACGCGGTCGCAGCCTGGGCACCTCGCCGTCACGCAACTGTCAGAGGGCCGTGCCTACGCTGCCGGCATGGTCGTGTTCTCCAACCACAAGCTCGGGCCGAGCACCGAGCTGCTGGTGTCGCGCGAGGTCGCCGGCGAGCTGCTGCGCGAGGTCGCGGCCGCGGCCGCCCCGTCGGCGCAGGCGCGCTGGGAGCACGAGCTCGTCGCCTGGCTGGAGCGCTGGGCCGCGTCGCGCAGCACCAGCTTCGACGTCTCCGACATCGCCTGGACCCCCGAGCACTTCGAGCGCCAGCGCCGGTTTCTGACCGAGGCGATCCAGCGCGCGCAGGCCGCGTCGCGGCACCCCCGTGCGCTCGCCCGCTGGCGCGGCCTGGTCGAGGCGCACCCCCGGGAGGCGGTCCAGGTCGGGCGCCGCTGGCAGTGGCCGTCGATCGAGTCAACTATTTAATATTTTTCGGTTAACAGCGGAGCTGCCCTGGCCTTGCACAGCTGCGACGCAGCGCGGCAGTGCTAGAGTGCCGCCGTGGCCGAAGGCCTGATGGGACCGGGGTTCTACCCCCAGCCGAACGAATGGACATGCGGTCCGTTCGCGCTCAAGCATGCCCTGCTCGCGCTCGGGCGCATGGTCGATGTCCATCAGATCTCGTCGACCGCGCGCACCCACTGGTGGTCCGGGACCAACGAGATCCAGCTCGCGCGCGCCGCCCGCGCCTTCGAGTGCGACCTCGTCCTCGAGCGCCGCGCCGACGCCGAGCAGGCCCGCAAGGTCCTGGTCAAGTACCTGCGCGAGCAGACCCCCGTCCTCTTGTGCGTCGACGAGTGGTCGCACTGGATCACCGTGGTGCGCGCCGAGGACCGCCGGTTCGTCGTCGTCGATTCCACCGACGATCCGCTGCTCTCGGTGCGGACCTGGCCCCAGCTGCGCAACTGGTGGCGCTACCACGACACCGACTACGTCAAGGACAACCCGCCGATCCTCTATGACATGATGGCGGTGGCGCCGCGGTTTCGCACCACCGTCAAGGCGGACTTCTCCGTCGAGCGCGTCAAGTTCCTGCGCCGCCCCGAGAACCGCCGGCTCGCCCACCACTGGAACGAGTACCTCGAGGACCTGCTCGAGATCTGCAAGCCGCCGTCGGTGCGCATCGCCGAGCCGCTGTCGATGGGCGAGTTCCTGCGCCGCCACCAGGAGCTCCTGCTCACCCGCGTCGTCTACTGGCACGGCGACATCCACCGCGAAGAGGTCGGCCGCGTGCTGCGCGACCTGCGCTTCGTGTCCGAGACCTACGGCCTCGTGATCCCCGCATCGGCGAGCCGGCGCGCCCTCGCCGACCTCGCGATCCTGATCTCGATCTGGGCGTGCTCGCAGCGCGGCGTCGATGGCATGTTCGGTTCGCCCGGCGCCGACGCGCGGCCCGAGCCCAAGCCGCCCCGGCGCAAGAACGGCCGCAAGTAACGACCCACCGGTCCCACCGAACCGCCTGCCGATCGCGGTGCGCTGCGATGCCGTTGCGACAAACCGCGACGCCGTTCACCGTCGGCTTGCGATTCTCGCCGAGGTCGGCGTCGACCTGCGGTAGGAGTCTGTAGGGCGTAGCGCCCAGGAGAACGCTTGCACGCGAGCTCGCCGGGGCTGCTGCGCGGATGGGCGTCGGGACCGCGCCTGCCGAAGAACCACCGACGCTTGCGCGGACGGTCCTTGGTACGTGCGCGGGCATGACCTGCCAATCCTAGTTACAGTCGCGGCGCCCGACCCCATCCGCTCGCGGTCGCCCCTGGCGAGCCCGCGTTGACGTCTGACGATCGCGCGATGACAAGACGTCGACGCGATGCCCTATCGCGGCCGCCGACCCCATCCGCTCGCGGTCGCCCCGGCGAGTCGCGTTGACGCCTGGCGATCGCGCTATGCGTGGGCTCGCCAGATCGGCAGGATGGCGTGATGTTGATGTGGATGCGGCTGGCCACCGGTGCTGCCAGATCGGCAGGCTCAGCGATCGCATCCGGCCAGATCTGTGACGCCTCGGCGCTCCACGTTCGGCCGATTGCGTGCGCGCAGCGCGTGATTCTCGCGCCTTGTCCGGCGCAGACCCCGCCTTGGCGGTCGGCGCGTGCGTGGCGCGCAGCTTGCTCGGCAGTCGAGCATGACGACCTTCGCCACGTTCGCCTTCGTGTTCCTCGCGCTGTGTACGCCGGCGCTCGCCGATGCGCCGCGACCGCCG
>VBLP01000682.1 GCA_005887925.1 Deltaproteobacteria bacterium
CGACGATGCGGTCGTGCGCCTTCGGCTTTGGGCCACGGAGTACACGTACGCCCTGTCGGAGCCGCGCGCCCTCAAGCTCGGTTCCGGATCGGGCTGTGACGTCCGGCTGCACGACGAGGCCGGCCGGTTGTCTCGGGAACACGCGATGCTGGTCCCGGAGCCTGGCGGCTGGCAGATCCGCGATCTCGGCAGCAGGAACGGGCTGTGGGTCGAGGGCTCACGCACGACCTCGATCGCGCTCCATGCTGGCGCCAGGATTGAGCTCGGTGGCTTGACCCTGGTCGCCGAGAGCCCCGGGTTCATCAGGCTTCGCGCACTCGCATCCAGGCTCATCGGCTGGGCGCCGGAACGGTATGGCAATGTCGACGAGGCGCTGCAGAACCTTCGCGGCGCGGCGATGCAGCGCACGCCGATCGTGCTGGTCGGAGATGGGGACCTTTCGCCCGTGGCCCTCCGGCTCCATCGCCGGACTCTCGGGCCGGACGCTCCCTTCATCGCGTACGACGCCGGCGAGGTGAGTGCCGCGATCCGGGCGGCCATGCACGGCACGCTGTGCGTCTCCATGCGCCGAAAGGCGACCGCCGTCGCCATCGCCGAGGCAGTGCGCACCATGCACCTCGTCACGCGTCCGCGCCTCATCTTCTGCGCGCGACGCGTCGGCCAGGCCGCCATCGTGAGCGCCAAGCCCGGCCGGTCGGCCGTGATCGAGCTGCCGCCGCTCTCCACGCGCGGCGACGAGATCACGCGACTCGTCCACGAGACGGCGCAGGACATCGTCGCGGAGGTCGGCGCCCCTTCGAGCGGCTTCACGATGCACGACCTGGAGCGCCTCCAAGCGATCAAGTTCGCCGGCATGGCCGACCTCGAAGACTCGATCCGCCGCGTCATCGCCATGCGGACTTTCGGCGTGACAGAGGGCGCCAAGCGGCTCGGGATCAAGCACTCGTCCTTGTCGCAGTGGGCGCGCAACAAGAAGCGCAGGCTGTCGAGCTCGCCCGGCGCTTCCTGAGCCGACACGCGATCGTCCGCTGCTCCTCGGTGTGAACACACCGCGAGGCACCTACCTCCACCTGGTCTGTAGCCAAAGCATCGGACCGCCGTCAGCCTCGACGCTCACGGAAAGCGCGATCCGGAACGCGAGGACTCCGACAACGTGGGCGGAGTCTCAGGCTCGTGAGGTGCCGCAAGATGCGACGGGCGAAGCGGTATCGTCGCGAACGGGCGGTGTCTAGGCTGTCGCACCGAGAACTCGAGGAGCCGATGGCAGATCGCGATCTCTGTGGGCGAACGCTCGGGGAATTCGTTCTCCGTGAGCAGATCGGCGAGGGCGGCGGCGGCACCGTGTATCGCTGCTTCCAGCCGTCGCTCCAGCGTCACGCGGTGGTCAAGGTGCTGCGCGAGCCGAAGCGCGGCGACAACGGAGCGAAGGAACGCTTCCTTCGCGAGGCGCAGCTCGCGTCGCAGCTCGATCACCCGTGCGCCGCCCACGTGTACGCCTTCGGCGCGGAGCCGGACGGCGTGCTGTGGATCGCCATGGAGCTGGTGAAGGGCACGACGCTCGAAGCGTGGATCCGGAAGCGCGGAGCGATGCCACCCGAGGAGTTCGTGCCGGTCTTCGAGTGCGTCGCCGAGGCGGTCAACTGCGCGCACGAACGTGGGATCGTCCATCGCGACCTCAAGCCCTCGAACGTGATGTTGACCGAGCACGGAGGACGTCGGATCGCCAAGCTGCTCGACTTCGGCATCGCCAAGGCGGACAACGAGAGCGTCGCGCTCTCCCTCGAGCCCCTGGTCGGGGCAACCCGGCGCGCGGACGCCGACGGCCCGGTGACCAGCAGCGACCCCGCGGGACGCGACTGGCACCTCACGCCGTCCGATGTCGGGATCGGCTCCGCGCCATACATGTCGCCCCAACAGTGGGACAACGCGCGGGCCGTGGGTCCGGCGTCCGACATCTATTCGCTCGGCGTCCTGGCCTACCGGGCGCTCACCGGACGCGTGCCGTTCCCCGCCGAGAGTGAGGCCAAGTGCCGCGAACAGCATCTCCATATGGAGCCGCCGCCGCTCGGTGGCGACCTCCCGCCGAGCTTCGATCGCGCAATCCGGCGCGCCTTGGCCAAGGCGCCTGAGGCGCGGCACGGCAGCGCGCTCGATTTGGCGTCGGAGCTGCGCGGCGCGCTGCCGGCGAGTGTGCGCGAACTGCTCCGCTCGTCGGCAGGGCGGTGGGCCGCCCGAGCCCGGAGGCCTGGACTCCTCTGGAGCAGCGACGCGCTCGCCGATGTCGACGGCTGGACGCGCGAGGCTCCGTCGGGGGCGCTCTCGGAGCTGGAATGTTCGTTCGTGGCGGCGAGCCGGACGCGCGCGAGGCACATCCGCTGGATCACGCGCTCGTTCGCGGCGCTCGTCGCGGCGGCCGCCGTCGTCACGTTGATGTGGCGTTCGGCGATGCATGCACGCTTCGCCGAGACGGAAGCGCGGGACGCCCGCGCTCTTGCCGAGGCGAAGGTCGCCGAATCCGAGCTTGAGCGGGGCCGGGCGGCGCTGCTGCACGGGGAGCCCGAGGCGCTCGCTCACCTCGCGGAGGCGTACCGGCGGGATCCGGCGCCGACGACGGCGTTCATGTTCGCCCGTGCGGCGCAGTCCCGGCTGGCGGAGAAGGCGCGCCTCGCGAGCACGCAGGGCCGCATGTGGTGGGGAACCTTCTCTCCGGACGGCGGGCGGATCGCCACGGCCGACGACCGAGCGGCCCAGATCTGGGATGCGACGTCGTACCGGCTCCTCTTCACGCTCCCGCACGGCTGCGAGGTCTATCAGGCCATCTTCTCTGCCGACGGCACCCGGCTCGTGACCATCGCCAGGACGATGGTCAGGATCTGGGACGCGCGAAGCGGCGCGCTTCTTCTCGACCTCAAGGCGGGACGCGGGCAGACGCCCTCTGATTTCTACCGCGGAGCCGTCTCCTCCGACGGGAGATTCGTCGCCGCGATGGACGCCGGCGGTACCTTGGCAAGCGTATGGGACGTCGAGCTCGGCACGCTCGTCGCCCGGCTGCGCAACCAGGGCGGCGACTTCCCAAATCTCGCGTTCGGCGCGGACGGCTGGCTGGCGACGACGGCGGGCGAAGATGCGCGCATCTTTGAACCGCGGGGATGGACGCAGGTCGGCGTCATCCACGGCCCCGTCCGCAGCCTGGTGCTCGGCGCGCGGGGCCGCATGATGACCGGATCTTCGACCGGCGAAGTCACGCTCTGGTCGATCCCGGGCGCGACGATGCTCCGGCAGCTGCGCAAGTTTGGCGAGCCGGTCGAAGCCGTGGCGTTCTCGCCCGACGGCACGCTCGTCGCCGCCGGTGGCGGCGACGGCGCAGTCCAGGTATGGCAGGCGGACTCCGGCACGCTGCGGAGCCAGTTCAACCCAGGGCACGGCAAGATCGTCGACGTCGAGTTCGACCCGAAAGCCGTGCGGCTCCTGGCAGCGACCTCCGATGGCACCGCCGTGATTGCGGACGTCTCACAGGGGCTGCCGCTCGCGCTCCTCGATGGCCCGTCGAAAGCGCTGCGCATCGCGCGCTTCGCCCCGGACGGACTTCGCGTGATCGGCGCATCCAGGGACGACGGCACCGCCACGGTGTGGGAGGCGGCCTCGCCGTATCGGCGCTGGGCCGCGGCGCCGGAGGGCGACGCCTGCGACATCGGCATGAGCTCGCGGGCGGACCGGCGGTTCATCGCGGTCGGCTGCCGAGGCCTCCCGACCCGGGTCTGGGACACCTCGCGCGACCTGTTGCTCGCCGAACTGCCGAGCACGACTCCGTCCGAGGCCAACGACTTCATTTCCGCGGCCCCGGCGGTCTCTCCGGCGGGAGATCTCGCCGCGGTTCCGCGCGGCGCGACCGTCGAGCTCTACGACCTTCCGGGAGGTCGGCCGCGCCGCGCCGTCGAGCACGAGGCACCGGTCAGCGCCATCGCATTCACGGAAGCGGACTCCGGCCACGCCATCGCGAGCGGCGCGCTCGACGGCTCGGTGCGGGTCGTCCGCGAAGACGGGACCGATCTCGCGGTCCAGGCATCGGGCGGCGTCGAGGCCGTGGCGGTCCTGCCGGACGGACGCATCATCGTCGCCGACGCCGAACGTCGCCTCCGCGTGTACGCCGCGGACGGCACGGTCGTCGCCTCGCTGGAGCTTCCAGCGCGCGTCATGTCGCTGCGGCGGGAAGGAGCGCACCTCGTCGCACTCACGAACTGCGTCGCCACCACCGCGCCGCCTTTCCTGATCGACCTCGAGCGGTATCGGGTCGACGCGAAGCTCGAAGGCCATGTCGGCTGCGTGCTCTCGGCGCGATGGTCATCGGGGCAACGCGTCCTGACCGCCGGCGTCGATGGGACTGCCAGGCTGTGGGACGGCTCCACGGGACGGCTCCTCCAGACCTTCAAGGGCAGCCCGAGGTTCCTGGGCGACGCGGTGCTCATGTCCGGCATGGCGATCGCCGGCGACGCGAACGGCGTGCTCCGGTTCTGGGACGCGGCGAGCGGCGCCAAACTCTGGACGCTCCCGGTGCACAAGTCCGCGGTGATCGGCGTCCATCTCGAAGGGGCCGACATCGTGACGCGAGGATCCACTGGAGAAATCTCGCGCTGGCGGCTGCCGCAATCCGAGGCAGTGGTCGACGCCTGCGCCCGCGCTCGCCCCTGCGCTATCGTGCCGTGATGCGAAAAACACCACCTAAGCTCGCGTTGCGCAAGGAAACCGTTCGGGCGCTCTCCGACCTGCAGCTCACCCATGTCGCCGCAGGCCAAGACACCGATGCCCCCCTTATCGACGTCACCCGCGGTAACGTATGCGCCGCGAACGCCGCGGTGCCGAACAAGTGAAGGGCTCCGTAGCTACTGGCGTCGTCGGGCTCTCCATCGGTCGTGGGGTACCCGCTTTTGTGCAGTGGGTCGTCGTCTCGTCATAAGGCTCGCCGAAGGAAAGCAGGGTCTACCGATGAGGAAATCCGAGCGCCGGCTGACCAAGAAGCTCATGCTGA
>VBLP01000684.1 GCA_005887925.1 Deltaproteobacteria bacterium
CGGATAAAAGGTACTCCGGGGATAACAGGCTTATCACGTCCAAGAGTTCACATCGACGACGTGGTTTGGCACCTCGATGTCGGCTCATCGCATCCTGGGGCTGAAATCGGTCCCAAGGGTTTAGCTGTTCGCTAATTAAAGCGGTACGCGAGCTGGGTTCAGAACGTCGTGAGACAGTTCGGTCCCTATCCGTCGTGGGCGCAGGACGGCATCGCCGGGTAGCTATGTTCGGACGGGATAACCGCTGAAAGCATCTAAGCGGGAAGCCCCCCTCGAGATTAGGCGTCCCGAGCCGCAAGGCTCCTGAAGACCCCACGTAGACAACGTGGTTGATAGGCCGGATGTGGAAGTGCGGCAACGCACGGAGCTTACCGGTACTAATCGGTCGTGTGGCTTGACCACCTATATTTTCCCTGACGACCGCGCTCTGGCGAGACGGTCATCGGCGGTTCGAAGCAGTTCGAGTCGCACCGGGAGAAGGTGGAAGCCGTCAGCAATCATGCACCCATACAAAGACAATGCTTGTGATTGTCTCTTCTTGAACACAGAAACGATCGCACTCTGACCGAGTGCTTGTCTGATCCGCCGGTTCATTCCCCTGGGCCCTTCCGGGCTCCGGGAGATGCCGGCCGAGCTTCGCACTTCGCCATTTTTTTTCCTGGCGGCTATACCGAAGAGGTCACACCCGTTCCCATCCCGAACACGGAAGTTAAGCTCTTCAGGGCCGATGGTACTGCAGGGGCAACTCTGTGGGAGAGTAGGACGCTGCCGGGGTTTTGAAGGCCCACTCGCTCGAGTGGGCCTTCTGCTTTTTCGGCCCCGCGAGATATCGGCCCTCGGCCGTCACAGCTCGCGCGTCGGTACCGTCGCGATGGGCTCGCTGCGACCGGGCTCGTCGATCGCGCGCTGGAGTTGGGTTCCTCCCGGGAGCAACCCCCCGGCGGATCTCCACGGCCGCGGAGCAGTCCGTTCCGGCGGGCTGTGCCGCGGATGGCCGCACGTTTGCTTCCGGTGGGTCTATAGTCCGCGCCATGAAGCACACGAGCCTGCTCGTTTTCTTGGGGATCATGCTGGCCGCCGGTGTCGCTCGCGGACAGCAACAGGACTTCAGCAAGGTCACGATCAAGACCACGAAGCTGACCGACAGCATCTACATGCTGGAGGGGTCGGGCGGGAACATCGGCGTGTCGATCGGCGAGGACGGCGTCATCCTGATCGACGATCAGTTTGCGCCGCTCACCGGCAAGATCCAGGAGGCGGTCGCCAAGCTCACGCCCAAGCCGATCAAGTTCGTGATCAACACGCACTGGCACGTGGACCACGTCGGCGGCAACGAGAACCTCGGGCCGGCCGGCGCGGTGATCGTCGCGCACGACAACGTCCGCAAGCGGATGAGCACCGAGGGCTTCATCGAGAAGTTCAAGCTCAAGGTGCCGGCGTCCCCACCCAAGGCGCTGCCGATCGTCACGTTCACGACCGACATCACGCTGCACTTCAACGGCGAGGACATCCACGTGATCCACGTCGACCCGGCTCACACCGACGGCGATGCGATCATCGTGTTCCCCAAGGCCAAGGTCGTTCACATGGGCGACTGCTATGTGTCGCTCTCCTATCCGTTCGTCGACCTGGGCTCGGGCGGCAGCTTCGACGGCTTCATCGCGGCTTCCAACAAGGTCGTCGGCATGACCGACGAGTCATTCAAGGTGATCCCCGGTCACGGCCCGCTGTCGACCCGGGCCGAGCTCAAGAGCTGGCACGACATGCTGGTCGAGATCAGCGCGCTGGTGAAGAAGCAGGTCGATGCGAAGAAATCGCTCGAGGACATCCAGAAGGCCAACCTGACCGCCAAGTGGGATGAGAAGTGGGGCCAGAAGTCCATCAAGCCGAACGAGGTAGTGGAGTACGCGTTCAAGGCGATCAAGGGCACGCACTGACCGCCTCATCGTAGTAGCCCGGGCATGCCTTGATGCGCGGCGCGGCCACTGCTGCCGAGCAAGCTCCGCTCTACCGGGCATGCGCGGGTCGATCGAAACCGGTCGATCGAGGACGGAGCGAGCGCGGGCCGGGCTGGCGGCCTCAGGTGACGCGGACCAGGCAGTAGGACTTCTTGCCACCGCGCACGAACAGCATGGTCTCGGTCGCCAGGTGGGCGAGGGTGACCTGGTGCTCGACCTCGGTGACGCGCTGGTTGTTGATGTACGCGCCGCCCTGGGTGATCAGCCGGCGCGCGGCGCCCTTGGAATCGGCGATGGTGCGGGTGAGCAGCTCGATGATGCCGACCCCGGCGACCAGCTCGCTGCGCGGCACGTCGACGGTGGGGACGGTGCCGGCGAGCACGTCGAGATCGGCGTCGGTGATGCCGTCGAGCGAGTCGCCGAACATCACGCGGCTGGCGGCCTCGACGCGCGCCACGACCTCGGCGCCGTGGATCCACGTGGTCATCGTCCGGGCGAGCTCGCGCTGCGCGGTGCGCTGGCTGCGATCGCGGTCGTGCTCGCGGAGGAGCTCGTCGAGCTCGCCGAGCGAGCGCAGCGAGAACATCCGCAGGAGCTGCGGGGTCTCGTCGTCCTGGCGGTTGAGCCAGTACTGGTAGAACGCGTATGGCGAGGTCAGCTCGGCGTCGAGCCAGATCCGCTCGCCGGTCGAGGTCTTGCCCATCTTGGCGCCGCTGGGGTCGAGCAGCAGCGGCGCGGTCAGCCCGAACAGCCTGGGGCCCCGCAGCTTGTGCTGGAGCTCGCAGCCGGCGGTGATGTTGCCGTACTGGTCGGAACCACCGACCTGGAGCCGACAGCCGTGCAGCTTCTGGAGCTGCACGAAGTCGAACGCCTGGAGCAGCATGTAGGAGAACTCGGTGTAGCTGATACCTGATTCGCCTTCGAGCCGCGAGCCGACCGAGTCCTTGGCCAGCATGTAGTTGACGGTGAGGTGTTTACCGATGTCGCGGAGGAACTCGAGGTAGCTGACGCCGCGCGTCCAGTCGATGTTGTTGACCATGATCGCGCCGAGCTTCGGATCGTCGAAGTCGAGCAGCCGGGACAGCTGCCCGCGGATCCCGGCGAGGTTGGCGGCGATGGTGTCGTCGTCCATCAGGTTGCGCTCGGCGCTGCGTCCGCTCGGGTCGCCGATCATGCCGGTGGCACCGCCGACCAGGACGATCGGCCGGTGCCCGGCGAGCTGGAAGCGCTTGAGCAGGATCGTCGGAACGAGGTTGCCGAGGTGGAGGCTCGCTGACGTCGGGTCGTAGCCGGCGTAGACCGGGACGATCTGGCTCGCGAGCAGCTCGGCGAGTCCTTTTCGGTCGGTAACGTCGGCGACGAGGCCACGGGCGTCGAGATCATCCAGGAACGGCATCGGGCAGCGACCGTAGCGCGGCTGCGCGGCGCGGCAAAGTCTTGGAACGGTTCGGATTCGGTCGGACGGATTGCCCACGGCGCGGCCGCAGCCCCTTGTCGCGCCTGGGCTCCGGAGGTGGGGCGAGCTGGCTCTCGAGCACCGGCGGCTCGTCTCGGGCAGGTTTGATGCCAGATCTTGCCGTCGGGCGGTGTGGTGGCGTCCGCCTGCCTCGGTGTCCACCGGCCGGCGGGCTCGCGGATCTTGGGCGCCATGAGAGGTTCTGCCCTGCCGCGGACCCAGCTGTTCGTGGATGAGCCGGTCGGCGAGCTACGCGGCCTGGCAACCTTGACCGATCCCGACGACGTCACGGCGGTGATCGACCTGGCGGTGATCGGCGCGCGCGGCGACGGCAAGACGCAGTTCATCGTGCACGCGATCCGCGCGATGCACGCGCACGCGCCCGCGCTCGACGGCGCCGAGCAGGTGCTCAACCGCGACGTGCTGAAGCTGGTGCTCGATCCGCGCGCGACGCGGCCCGATGCGACGCCGCCCGGCGTGGTCCCGCACTTCACATTCCGCATGCGGAGCGCCGGATTGTTCGATCGGCTGAGCTGGCTGGGCGCGATCCGGCTGGCGTGCCGCGCGACCGGCGTGGCGACCGCGCTCGGGGTCAGCGCCGCGCTGCTCGTGCTCGGCGCGGTGGTCGGCGGCAAGCTCGGTTTCGAGCCCGGGGTGATCGTCGCGGCGAGCGGCGCGCTGATCGCCGGCGTCGCGGCGCTGGCGGCGCGGCGGCGGATCGCACGGACCGGCGACGTCGAGGTCGTGTTCTGGGACGTCGCCGGCGAGCAGGTGTACTCGGCGGCGGCGGCCGATTATTACGGTCTGCTCGCGCACCTGGTCGAGGGGCGGCGGCGGCGCGCCGAGGCGCTCGGCCGCGCCTACGCGTTCGCCCCGGTCCTGATCTGCAATCCGGTCGCGCTGGGCACTGCCGACGAGGGCAGCCCGTACGAGCGGATGCGGCACCTCCTGCCGCTGTTCGCCACGCTCGATCCGGAGGCCGCGCGTGCGCTGATCGCGATCAACCGCTGGGCGGTGGTCGATCCGATCTGCGCCCGCGGCGCGCTGCGCGACGAGGTCGTGTCGGTGGCGTCGAACGGCCGCGGCGAAGCACCGGCGCCGCCGCGCGCAGTGTCGCGCGAACAGGTGCGCGCCAACTGCTTCGATGCCGAGGACGGCCGCGATCAGGATGTGCGCCTGACCTACCTGCGCTACGACACGGCGATCAAGACCCAGGTCGAGGTCGACCACGAGGCGGCCACGATCACCTACGCCTACGATGATGGCCCGGGCGCGTTCAGCGGCGCGGCCGCCACGCGCTTCCTCGACTGGGTGATCGGGCTGGTGCGCTGGCCGGCATCGCGCGCCGAGCCCGTGGTGGCCGCCGCGGCGGCCGCGATGCCCGCGGTGCCGGCGGTGCCGATGGCGTCGCAGCCGCCGATCGCGCCGCAGGCGGGGCCCGCGCTGTCGGCGCCGCTCGTGCCGGTCGTGGCGCCGGTCCAGGTGTCGGTGCCGATGTCCGACTCCGACGTCTGGGCGCGGCCGCAGGATCTGCCGGAGGCGCAGTGACGCGCGATTTCGCCGCGGTGATGCGCGATCGCAGCGGGCGTGGCGCCGGTGCCGATGTCGGGCTCGGACGTGAGGGCGCGAGCACAGGATCTGTCGGGGGCTCGCTGGTATGCGATCGCGCGGCCGGGAGGCCTGCGTGAGCTCTCCGGGCATGCCACCGGGTCGATCTCGCACGGTCCGGCACGGCCCGGACACCGAGGAGGTGTCGGCCCCGGCTGATCCCGGCGAGAACCGGCATGCCTGGCTGCAGAAGCATCCCAGCCCGCTGACCGCGGGCGGCGAGTTCCACTGGTACCCGGAGCGGTCCCCAGACCGCGAGCTGCGCGCTGGCTTCGTCGAGCGCGTGCGCGGCATCGAGCCGCCGGCCGTGCTGTGGCAGATCGAGCGCGGGCGGGTCGCGTGGGGCCAGGTGTTCTCGGCGACGGCGCCGCTCGACGGCCGCCGCTACGTCGGCCTGGTGCTGAGCGTGGTCGAGGACGATCGTCCGGTGGGCGACCTCCTGGCCGCGCTCGCCCCGCCGCCGGCCGCGCCCTGGAGCGACGGGCTCGCCACCGAGTCGCACGGCCGCGAGCTTGCGGTGCAGGAGCTGGCCGCGGTGCGGCGCGAGGCGTGGGGCGATGTCGCGGGCGTGGTGCGCGCGCTGCTATCGGGCGGTCCGGCGCGTATCGACGATCCCGAGAGTCCGCGGCTGCCGGCGTGGATCGCATCGATCGAGCGCACGCTGCCCGAGCTCGGCGGCAAGCCGAGGTGCGGCGTCCTGTGCACCAGCGGGCCGGCCGCGGCGAGCGGGGCGCGCGATCGGGTCGCCGAGCTCGCCGCCGCGGCGTGGCGCGAGCCGGCGTCTCGCCAGGCCGGGGCGTGGACGCTCCTGTGCGAGCTGGCCGCGGCGCGCGGCGAGTCGCTCGATCAGGCCGGCGCCGCGCTCGACGCGATCGACGCCGGCGCCGTGCTGACCGCCGAGGAGCGCACGCTCGTCGCCGGCGGCGGTGTCGTCGACGTGCTCCACGCGTGGGGCCGCGGCCGCCTCGATCGCTCCCCGGACGCCGACACGCTCGTCGTGAGGCTGGCCGACCTGGTCGCGGCGCGCGCGCTGGCCCAGCTCGCCGCCGGCGAAGATGCCGCCGGCGCGATCGCCGAGGCGCGCTGGCACGCCCTGGTGCCGGCGGCGCGGCGCGCGGCGCTGCTCACCGCCGTGGCACAGCGCGCGGCGACGCTGCGCAAGATCGTGGAGGCGCACCATGGCTAGCCGCCTGCCGTCCGCGATCCGGCGTCCCGCAGCGCGAGATGTTCGACCATGGCCGAGCGCGGCCGAACCCCTGGAGGGACACGATGCGTGAAGCAGCAGGTCGAGCGCGAGGCGGCGGCGGTCGGCCACATCGTCGAGGGCGCCGTCGGCAGGGTCGCGGCGCAGGGGATCGATCGCGCGATCGGCGAGCGGCTGCGCGCGCTGACCCTCGAGATCGAGCGGCTCGAGCAGCGGACGCGCGCGGCGTCGCGCGTGGTCGTCGAGCAGCGCGATCGCGATCGCCGCCTGCTGTGGGCGGTGGTCGCCGGCATCGCGCTGGCCAACGCGCTCCTCGTCGTGCTCGTGCTCCGCAAGCCCGCGGCGGCACCCGCCGCCGAGCCGATCCGTCTGGAATCGACCTCGCCCCAGTCGACCACCGATCCGGCGCCGAGCCCAGCACCGGCGGCAAACCCTGCGGGCGCGACCGTCGAGAACCAGGCCCCGACGGTGGGGGCACCGTCTGCGGCCACCGGCGCGAGCGCGGCAACGGGCGCTGCAGGCCCCGCTCCGGCTCCCGGAGCCGCGCAGGGCGCCATGCAACCGAGCGCCGGACAGCAAGGCGGCGGGCAGCCAGGCGGCGGGCAGCCAGGCGGCACACAGCAAGCGGGCGCGCAGCAGGGAGGCGCGCAGCAGGGGAGCACACAGCAAGGCGGTGCGCAGGCACCCACGCTACAGACGGGGAGCGCTGCTTCCAGCGCTGCCAAGGCGGCCGGATCCGGTGCGCACGCCAACGAGCCCGCGCCGCCGCGTGCCTCGCCGATGTCGTATCCGCCCAGGCCCGGCGCGGCGCATCCGCACAAGAAGCTGCCGTGAGCGAGCCGCATGTCGACCACGATGCGTACCTGGTGCCGCGTCGCAGTGGTCCTGACCGGTTCGCAGCGCCCGGGAGAACACCACCACGCGCGCCTGCGGTCGCGGGTCCGGGCCCGCTCGCTCGGGAGACAGCGGACCGCCGACGAGAGAACCACCTCCGGACCCAACACGCGACCCGGCCTGCCCTCGAAGTCGCACGTGTGGAAACCACCTCGCTCGGAACCCAGCCCGCGTCGCTGCGCTGCGCGTTGTCGTATCCGCGGGGTCACCTCGTAGCCCGGTCAACCGGTCAGTTCCACTGCGATGAGCTACCAGTACCCCGCCGCAGAGGAGCTGACCGGTTCGCGGCGCCGGGGGAACGCCGCCACGCGCGCTTGCGATCGCGGGTCTGGGCCCCTCGCTCGTCCGTGACGCGAGGAGATGCCGTGAATCGAACCCGTTCGACCCCTGCCTTGCGCTGCGAGGCAGTCGCGCACCGCGCGAACCGTGCGGCGGAGGAGACGTCATGGCGGTGATGCTGTGGTTCTTCGGTCTGCTCGGCCTGCTGGTGGCGACGCTCGTCGCGTCGGCGCGCGCCCGCGCGATGCCGGCCGATGTCGTCGGCCGCCGCGTGATCGCGACCGCGGCGATCGCGTACGTCGGGATCGCCGTCGCCGCGGTGTGGACGTGGGGCGGCGCGACGGCGACCGCCGGGCGATCGCTGCAGCTGCGCGAGGGCGCGCTGGTCCACCTCACCGTCGACGGCGTGCGGGTGCCACTCACCGCAGCGATCGCGATCGGTCATGCGCGCGATGCCGCGTTCCGGCTCCCCGGCGACGGCGGCGAGGTCGCGCGGATCGAGCCCGCGGGGGCCGGCGGCGCGGTGGTGCGCGGCGCGCTGCTCGCGGTGGTGCACGGCGAAGACGGCGCGGTGGCGGCCACGATGCGCGGATGCGCCGCGAGCGAGGCCAGCTACAGCATTCCGCCCGGCGCCGCGGTCGCGGTGGCCGAGTGCAGCGGCGGCAAGCCCGCGCGCGCGTTCGTCGTGCGCAACCGGCGCGGCGAGATCGCGGTGGCGCCGCTGTCGTGGCGCGGCCGGTTCGTCGCCGGGATCGGCGGCGGCGAGGACGCGATCGCCGGGCTGACCACGTGGGACGTGATCGCTCCGCACGGCGCGGCCGCGATGCTCGCGATCCCGGCGGACCCGACCGACTGCGCCGCGTGGCTACCGGACGCGGTGGGTCCGGCCTCGCCGACCCAACCCGCGGCGGACACCTCTCGCGCCACCGGCAAGGCCGCCGGTGCCACCGGCCGCGATCAGGCGTCGGCGACCCCACCCGAGGGGGACGCCTCTCGCGCCACCGGCAAGGCCGCCGGTGCTACTGGCCGTGATCAGGCTTTGCCGACCCCACCCGAGGAGAACGCCGCTCGCGCCGCTGGCAACGCCGCCGGTGCCGGCCAGGCTTCGGCGACCCAACCCGCAGGGGACGCCTCCCGTGCCGCCGGGATTCCCGGGCAACGCGATCCAGCGTCGCCAATCGATCCGGGAGATGCCGCGCGCGCCGCCGGCAAGGCCGTCGGGATCGCTTCGCCCCGCGATCAGGCGTGGCGGATCGACGGCGGCTGCGCGGTCGAGGCCGGCGCGTTCACCGTCGCCGCGGTGCCGCTGGTGCCCGATGCCGACCGCGTGATCGATCGCGGCCTCTGTGCGGCGTTCGCGATCGGTGGTCCACCGCTCGCGCTGCTCGTGGTGCTCGCGCTGGCCGCGCGCCGCGACCGCCGCGTCCGCAGCGTGGCCCGCGCGCTGCGGCTATGCATGCTCGGCGCGTCGTTGACCGCGCTGTGCTGCTGGCGCCTGCTGTGGGCCTACCGCATCGACATGATGCGCGAGCTCGCGACCGTCGGGTCGCGCCTTGTCGAGAACCAGCTCGCGGTGGTCGCGATCGGCGCCGCGCTCGCCGGCAACGCCGTGCTCGCCCACGAGTCGATCGCGGCGGCCTCGGCGGGGCGGCGGGCCTTCGCCGCCGCGCTGGCGTGGACCGCGTGGTTCGCGATCGCGGCGCTGATCACCCGTGCTCGGCCTGTCGCTCGGCGCCGCGGTCGCGCCGGTCGCGTGCAGCGTGGCGTCGCAGCTGGCGGCACGGCTCGCGCCCGAGCTCGGCCTGGCGGCGATCGCGGCCGGGGCGGTCGCGGGCAAGCTCGTCGCGCCGCGCTCGGCGCTGGTCAAGATCGGCCTGGCGTACGCGCTCGTGCTCGCCGCGCACGCGGCGCTGCGCCGGCTGCTGTCGGGTGACATCACCGTGGCGCGGCGCTGCGCGGGTGTCGCCCTGCTCGCGGTCGCGGCGTTCGCGCTGGCGCGCTACGACACCGGCGTCACGCTGGCGATCGCCGGGATCGGACTCACGCTCGCGATGCTGGTCGCCGGCCACGACGCCGCCTACGACGCGTCGCAGATGGCGCGGATCGGCATGCTCGAGCGCGAGCACGCGCGGCTGCTCGCCGCGCACGGCGCGGCCGGGATCGCGATCGCGATCGGCGTCGCGGCCGGTGCGTTGACCGCCGGCGATCGCGAGCTGGTGATGCGCGGCGCGGCGTACATCGTGCACGTCCCGCTCGTAATCGCGGCGCTGTTCGCGATGGCGGCGGTGATCGCGCGCTCGCACCGCCGCGGCTGGGCGCCCTGGGTGTGCGCCGCGCTCGCCGCGCTCGCGATGTGGGGCGCGCGAGACGCGCTGGTCGAGCGGGCGACCGGCGGCGACAACGTCGGCGCGCGCCGGATCGCGGCCGTGCTCGATCCGGGCTACGCGGTGCTGCGCGACGAGCGGACCTACGTCGCCAACGCGTCGGCGTGGCGCGAGGCGGCGCTGCCGCAGGCCGCCGGCGATCGCTGGACCGGCGAGGGCTACTTCGGCGCGCGCGTCCGCGACCTCGGCGTCTCGCGATCGCTCGACAACGACTACCTGCCGGTGCTGGTGGCGCGCGAGACCGGGATCGCCGGGCTGACCCAGACGATCGGCCTGCTGCTGTTGATCGCCGTCGGCGGCGGCGCGATCGCCAGCCTGCGGCTGCGCCACGCCAGCCGCCAGCACCGCGCGCGCTGGCTGATCACCGCCGTCGCCGGTGGTCTCGCCGTGTACCAGCCGCTCGCGGCGCTCGGCGTGCTGCCGCTGACCGGGATCAGCTGGCCCGGCCTGGGCATCGACAGCCCGGCCGATCTGTGGCTGTTCGTCGTCGGCGCGGTGTGGTGCGTCTTGTGCGGCGACGACGTCGTCGATGATGAGCGCGTGCGCCGCACCGCGCGGCTGCGCCGGGCCCGCGCGATCGTGCTCGCCGCGCTCGCGGTCGCGGCGGTCGCCGCGGTCATCGTCGTCGCGCGCGCCGGCGCGGCCGCGCTCGGCCGGGTCGCCGCCGAGGACTCGCGCATCGACGCGGCGCTGCGCTACGCCGCGACCATCGCCTGCCCGTGGCCGAG
>VBLP01000685.1 GCA_005887925.1 Deltaproteobacteria bacterium
CGAAGTAGCGGCCCTCCTCGACGAACACCACGGCGAGCCCGGCCTCGGCCAGCTCGCGGCCGACCACCGCGCCGCCCGCGCCGGTGCCGACCACCACCACGTCGCAGTCGACCGCGAGATCGCCGTCGAGCCGGTGCACGCGGTCACGCAGGTATGCCGGCCGGGCCTCGCGGCCGCGCGCGGCGTCGTACACGCAGCCGAGCTGGCGATACAGCGCCGGATCGTCGAAGTGCGCCATCTTGAGCGGGCTGACCAGCGCGCGCAGCAGGAGCCGCCGGATCGGATCGCTGGTCCGCCAGCCATCGAGGATCGCCAGGCGCCGGGTGATCGGCAGCCGCGCGAACGACCGGCCTCCGGCGAGCCAGGCCGCGCCATCGAGCCCGTGCAGCAGGCCGCGCACGCCGCGCTGCAGCGCGAGCGGCAGCTCGCTCAGAAATTGCTCGACCTTGCGAACCGTTGCTTCGCCGGCGGCGGGGACGAACCGGCCCGCCGGCAGCGCCGCCTCCGCGACGGCGGTCAGGGTGCGATGCTGCGCGGAAGACAGGCCCACAATTGACCGTAGCGCAACAATGGTCCGACCACTAGATCCTAAGCGATAAGTATTTGTATAAGCTGTCCTATATGCATCGCCGGCGCAGCGCCGTGTGCCCCGTGGCCGCATCTGCCATGGGCGAGGGCGCACGGCGGAAAACGAGGTAATAGTCGGCGCACCATGATCGCCTTCTTCGGAATGGGTTTGCTCGGCTCGAACTTCGTTCGCGCGCTGCGCCGGCGCGGCGAGGACGTCCACGTGTGGAACCGCTCGCACGACAAGGCGGCCGCGCTCGAGGCCGAGGGCGCGCGCGCCTTCCGGGATCCGGCAGAGGCCGCGCGTGGCGCAGCGCGGGTTCACGTGACCTTGACCGACGACGCGGCGGTCGATGCCGTGCTCGAGCAGGCGCGCGCCGGGATCGCGCCCGGCACCGTGATCGTCGATCACTCGACGACGTCGACCGAGGGCGTGCTCGCCCGGATCGCGCGCTGGCGCGACCGCGGCATCACCTTCGTTCACGCGCCGGTGTTCATGGGGCCGCAGAACGCCCGCGACTCGACCGGCTTCATGCTGCTGTCGGGGCCGCCGGGCGTGATCGATCCGCTGCGCCCGGTGCTGGCGCCGATGACCGGCAAGCTGGTCGATCTCGGCGAGCGCCCCGAGGCGGCGGCGGCGTTCAAGCTGCTCGGCAACCTGTTCTTGATCGTCATGACCGCCGGCATGGCCGACATGCTCGCGCTGGCCAAGGCGCTGCACGTCCCGACCGCGCAGGCGGCGGCGCTGTTCGACAGCTTCAACCCCGGCGTGACGATCCCATCGCGGATCAAGCGGATGGCCGAGGCCAGCTTCTCGGATCCGTCGTGGGCGCTGACCATGGCGCGCAAGGACACGCGGCTCATGCTCGAGGCCGCCGCGGCCGGCGGTGTGGAGCTCGCCGCGCTGCCCGGGATCGCGAAGCGGATGGACGCCGCGATCGCCGAGGGCCACGGCGCCGAGGACTGGACGGTGATCGCGAAGGACGCGGTGACCTGATCCGAAGCATCGATTGCCCGTCGTGCACGAAGCCTCGATGCGGATCGCTTCTGATGGCGCCGGCGCTCGTTTGTTGGGCCTCCGGTGGCGCCGTGCGATGGTCCCGCGCCGATGCCCCGGTTCGATGACTTCGGCAAGCAGATGGTCCGCGCCGCGCTCGAAGGCCGCGGTTTCGTCGAGACCGACGCGGAGGCCCCGGCCGAGACCCGCCGGGTCGATCTGTGGTTCAACCCGGACCCGGCCCGCACACAGCCCGCGGATGACCTCGGCCTGTTCGGGCGCGTGACCGCCGGGCCGTGCACGCTCGAGTTCTTCCACAACACGCCCGGCGGCGACGAACTCGCCGCGTGCCTCATCAAGCACGGCAACTTCCGCCACTTCCTGTCGCTGCGCAAGACAGCTCCGCCCATCCCGACCCAGTGGGTGATCTCCTCGGGCCGCCCCGAGCGCGGCATCGAGGGGCTGAGGTTCTATCCGATGACCGGCTGGCCGTCGGGCATCTACGAAGGCCCGCCGCTCCTGTGGACACGGCTCGTGGTGGTGAACGAGCTGCCGGTGGCGCGGGACACGCTGCTCTTGCGGCTGCTCGGTGCAGGCGCTGTGCTGAGGCAGGCGATCGCCGAGCTTGCAAGCCTGCCTGCAGGAGCTCCCGAGCGTACGCTCGCGTTGCCGATTCTGGTACGCTTGCGATTGACCGTGCCGACCAACCCAGCCAAGCAAACGAGCGATGACCAGGAGTTTCTCATGAACACCGAGGACATCGTCGAGACGTGGCGCCAGGAAGCGATCCACGAGGGCGTCGAGCAAGGCGAACGCAAGGTGCTGCTGCTCCTGTTGCGGCGACGCTTCGGACGTCAGGTGAACACCGAGATCGAGCGGCGCATTGCGGCGGCGCCCGCGGCGCAGATCGAGGTGTGGATCGACCGTGTGCTGTCCGCTGACTCGCTCGCCGAGCTACTGGCCGACTGAGCGTCATCGGCCCTTCGGCGCTACCGCGCGAAGGTGCCGTCGAGCAGTCCGTAGGTCGCGGTGAGCTCGGCGCCGAAGAACACCGCGCCGCGGTCCTCGCCGAGGCTGGCCGCGAGGCGAACGCCCGACGCCGGGTTGAGCCACCAGGTGAAGCCGAGCTGACCGGTGAGGCGCTGGCCGATCTGGGTGTTCATGAGGTCGTCGTTGGAGACCTGGAGGCTGGCCGAGACGTCGATCGCGCCGAGCGGATCGCCGTGCTCGCCGTAGGCGAACCGGCGGAACCGTGCGCTGGCGCCGGCGGCCGATGGCGACGGCGTGTTGGCGGGCGCGAGCAGCCGCAGCCGCGCGTAGGCACCGCCGGAGATCTCGAGCTTGTCGTCGTCGAGCTGCGCGCCGTAGGCGGCCTGGGCCAGGAGCTGCTCGACCCGGCCGCTCTCGATCGGCGTCGGCTGATCGGGGCGCTTGAGGTAGCCCTCGCCGACGGCGAGCCAGAGGTCGACGCCGCTCGGCCGCAGGTAGAGCTGGCTGTCGCGCAGCACGTTGAGGATCTCGTAGCTCAGGCCGGCGTCGGGCTCGCCGAGCAGGATGCCGGCCTCGCGCAGGATCGCCACGGTCGCGACCAGCGCGCGGTAGGTCGAGCGCTCGCCGCGCAGCGCCCACCAGGTGAGCTGGAGCCGGCGCGCGACGGTCGGGTCGATGCGCTTGCCGAGCGCCCGCGCGGCCTCGAGGGTGCGGGCGAGGCGGCGCACGCGGATCGCCGCGCCGACGTCGAGCACGCGGCCGTAGCCGCCGCCGATCGCGACCTGGAGGTCGGCGGTGGACCGGGTGTCCTTGAGCGTGTTGCCCGCGTTGTTGGGATCGACGTCCGAGATGTAGTTGACCTGGGCCTGCGCGGCGGCGCGGCCGATGCCGTAGACCTGGCCCGAGTACAGCCGGGCCTCGCCGTCGGCGCTGGCGTCGAGCTGCAGCCCGCGGGTCAGCGCCGGGCCGTCGGGGTTGACGTAGCCCGCGACGATGTGGGCCGCGGCGTTCCAGCCCCAGGCGAACGCCTCGCGCTCGACGCGCTTCTGGTACTGGCCGGCGACGTCGGCGTCGAAGTCGACGCGCTTTCGCGCGGTGTCGTAGCCGACATTGGCGGTGCCGCCGGCGAACGTCACGCGCTCGTAGGCCGCGAGGGCGTCGTCGGCGACGGCGGGCAGGGCACCGGGCCCGGGGACATCGCTGGCCGGCCGCTCGCCGAGCAGGCTTCCGGCCCCGAGCGCCGAGGTGCCGCCCTCGGTCGACGCGGCGCCGCCGGTCCCGGTCGCCTTCGCGCCGGTCGTGCCGGTGGCCTTGGTGCCGGTCGCGCCGGTCGCGCCGGTGCCGGTCGCGCCGGTGCCGGTCGCGCCGGTGCCGGTCGCGCCGGTGCCGGTCGCGCCGGTGCCGGTCGCGCCGGTGCCGGTCGCCGGTCGTGCGTCGGTGCCGATCTTGGCCAGCGCCTTGCGCGCGAGGTCCTTCTGCGCCTTGTCGCGCGCCGGATCGGCGATGATCTTCTGCAGGATCGGCACCGCGGCGGGGTCGCCGAGGTTGCCGAGGCCCTCGATCGCGATCTCGCCGATGATGTCGAAGGTCTCGGTCTCGGCGAGCCGGATCAGCACCCCGACCGCGCGCTTGTCCTTGCTCTGGCCGAGCTTGCGCGCGGCGTCGCGCCGCCTGTCCTTCCAGGTCGCGCGATCCATGTCGGGCGGCTGGGTCTCGATCAGCTTGATCTGCCCGGCGACCTCCGCCGGCTGCGCGCGGGCCGGCGACGCGATCACGGCGACGGCGATGGCGATCGCCGCGCCCAGCAAGGTGGTCGCTCGCATCACGGGCCTCCGAACCGGAGGCAGTGCATCTGGTTGGGGTCCGGCGCGCGCGGCGAGCCCTCGACCCGGAGCTCGTCGCAGGTCGACGCCGCGATGCAGTCGATCACCAGGCGCTGGCGATCCGCGGTCAGCCGGTCGATGTCGTCGACGCAGTGGGCCCAGGTGAAGCGGTTGGTGTTGTCGGACACGACCGAGATCGCGCCGCAGTCGACCAGCCGCCAGCACGCGCCCTGCGAGGTGCGCTGGGCGTCGGGGCAATCGGTCAGCGCGCCGCCCTGCGCACACTCGGCGCGCGTCCCCTCGGTGGTGTCATCGCCGGCGCCGCAGGCCACGGCCCACCCGACGCACACGGCAGCGATCGCGAGACGTCCTGTCATCCCGGCGGTTATACCGCGGGCGGTCGTCCGGCCGTCGCCATGCCGGCGATGGATCGTCGCGCGGACGCGGCGCGCGAGCGAGGCTTGCGTCACGCAGCTACGTTGACTTCTTGCGCACCAGGCGGTCGACCGGGACGTCGGGGATGCTCGCGGCGACCAGCTCGGCGACGTCGAGCACGGCGATCTTGTCGTCGACGTTGCGCTGCTTCATGCCGTCGGTGAGCATGATGTTGCAGAACGGGCACGCCACCGCGACCGCGCTGACCTCGGCGGCGATGATCTCGTCGGTGCGGTTGAGGTTGACCCGCTCGCCCTCGGTCTCCTCCATTAACATCCGGGCGCCGCCGGCGCCGCAGCAGAAGCCGTGGCGCTTGCTGCGCACCATCTCGCGATAGCCGTGGCCGTTGTCGCCGCCGGGGGCGAGCACGGCGCGGATCACCTCGCGCGGCGCATCGAACTCGCGGTTCCAGCGCCCGAGGTAGCAGCTGTCGTGGTAGGTGATCGCCCCGAGCGGCGCCGTCTCCGAGGTGAGCTTGCCGGTCTTGTAGAGGTGGTCGATCAGCTGGGTGTGATGCACGACCTCGAACTCGCCGCCGAACTGCGGATAGTCGTGGCGCAGCGTGTGCAAGCAGTGCGGGCACGACGTCACGATCTTCTTCGCGTGCACCGACTTCAGGGTCTCGACGTTCTGCTCGGCGAGCGCCTGGAACAGCATCTCGTTGCCGGCGCGCCGCGCCGGGTCGCCGGTGCACGCCTCCTGGTGGCCGAGCACGGCGTAGTCGACACCGGCCGCGTCGAGGATCTTCACCATCGCGCGGGTCTGCTTGACGATCCGGTTGTCGAACGCGCCGGCGCAGCCGACCCACAGGATGTACTCGGGGTCGGGGTGGTCCTCGATCGTGGGCACGTCGAGCCCGTTGGCCCAGTCCATGCGCTGGTCCGCGGCGATGCCCCACGGGTTGCTCTGGCGCTCGATGTTGCGGAACGTGCGCTGCAGCTCGCCGGGCGTCTTGTCCTGCTCGAGCACGAGGTTCTGGCGCATCTGGAGGATCTTGACCGGGTGCTCGATGAACACCGGGCAGACCTCCTGGCACGCGCCGCAGGTCGTGCAGGCCCACAGCGTGTCCTCCTGGACGCGGCCGCCGGTCAACCTGGGCATGCCGTCGAGCTCGGCCTTCGCGGCGGCCAGCTTGTCGTGCGCGAGCGCGAGATCGGGATGGGGATGCGCGTTGATCCCACCCCCCGTCGATTCGCTTCGCTCATCTCCGCCATGCGACGCCACGTACTCGGTCAGCCCGGCGACCTCGTCCTCGAGATCGGCGATCTTGTCGCGCAGCTCGACGCGATCGAGCATCTCGTAGCGCAGGTCGTGGATCAGCTGCATCGGCGACAGGTTCTTGCCGGTGTTGTACGCGGGGCAG
>VBLP01000683.1 GCA_005887925.1 Deltaproteobacteria bacterium
CATCGCGGAGCATGGCCGGACCGTTCACCATGCGGATGGTGGCCAACTCAGACAACGCCACCTGCCTGTTGCTGCTGCTCTGCACCAGCACCCTGCCGAGCGCTTCGAGGTCTGAGCGAAAATCCCGCTGGTAACGCACGTTTATCGGATACCGCTGCCGTCCTTCGATGAGGGTACCGACGTTGTCTCCACCTACCGCGGTGGACAGTGCGTTCTGCGCCTCCTCCACCGAAAGTCCAAACCGTGCGAGCGCGTCGCGGTCCCAGCTCACGTCCAGAAAATAGCCCTCGCCCGTGCGTTCCGCGAACGCGCTGCGGGTGCCCGGCACGCTGGCCAGCGCAGCTTCCACCTGGCGGCCGACCTGCTGAATCTGGTTGACGTCGCCTCCCTGGATCTTGAGGCCGACCGGAGTGCGGATTCCCGTCGCCAGCATTTCGATCCGACCTCGAATCGGCATGGTCCAGTAGTTGGACATCCCGGGGATCTTCAGCGCGGCGTTCATCTCGGAAATCAGTGTCTCCTGTGCAATGTGGTCAGGCGTGACGTGCCTCAGCACCGGGAGCACCCAGTTCGGCGCCCAGGACGAATACCAGGTCTGTACCTTCCGCCACTGCGAATGGGGCTTGAGGACAATCACGCTTTCGAGCATCGAGAGCGGGGCTGGATCGGTCGCCGTGTCGGCGCGGCCCGTCTTGCCGAGCACATGATCCACCTCCGGAAAAGTCTTCACGATGCGATCGGCGGCCTGCAGCAGCGTCTGCGCCTGCGCAATCGAGATGCCCGGCATGCCGGTGGGCATATAGAGCAGGGAGCCTTCCTCCAGCGGCGGCATGAACTCGGCGCCGATCATCCAGAATACCGGCAGTGTGAGCGCCACCAGCGCCGCGGCGGCCGCGATCACCGGTACTTTCCAGCGCAGAATCCACCGCACCAGCGGATCGTACAACCGCATCAACGGCCCTGTGAGGGGATGCGTTTCCTCGGGGCGGATTTTCCCGCCCAACAACCGACGCAAAAATCCCTGTAACCGATTCTCGGTCGAGCCCAACGCGAGCGGCCGGCGGATGAGCAACAGGCGCAACGCCGGATCGAGCGTGAGCGTCAGGACAGCGGCGGCCAGCATGGCAAGGATGTTGGTCCACGCCAGCGGCCGGAACAGCTTGCCTTCCTCTCCCTCCAGCACCAGCACCGGCGCGAACGCCGCGGCCATCACCAGCAGCGCGAAGAACGTCGGACCGGCGACCTCTTTGACCGCCGCCAGAATGACCTCCTCGTATCTGAAGGGCTGTCCGGAGCGCAGGCAGATTTCCAGCTTCTTGTGCGTCTGCTCCACGACGACAATGGCAGCGTCCACGACCATGTATTGAAGGGGAATGAACGTCACGAGAATCGCGACCGGCATCGTGACAATCGGGATGACGGCACTCGGGAAATGCCTCAAGAAGAGCAATATGATGAAGACGACGGTGACGATGACTTCGATGAGCGTATCGCGGGCGTTTGCGATGGAGCGCCGAATCAGCTCCGAGCGATCGTAGACGGGCACCGCCTTGACGCCCGCCGGCATGCCCGGGGCAACGTCCGCCAATCGCGCCTTCACCCGCTCGATGACTTCCAGGGCATTGCTGCCGTCGCGCATGATGACAATGCCGGAGACGACCTCTCCCGTGCCGTCAAGGTCCGCGGCGCCGCGCCTGATGTCCGGACCGAGCACGACCTCACCGACATCCCTGATGCGGATCGGCGTGCCATTCTGACTTGCAAGAACGATGCGCTCGATGTCCCGGGGCGACTTGGCGTAACCGCGCCCGCGAATCATGTACTCGGCCCCGGCCGACTCGAGCAAGCGTGCGCCGATCTCACTGTTGCCGGCACGCACCGCATCCGCCACGCGGGAGATCGGGATCCGGTAGGCGCGCAGGCGATCAGGATCGACGTTGATCTGATACTGCTGAGTGAACCCGCCGAGCGATGCGACCTCGGCCACGCCCGGAACCGATTTCAGGTAATACTTGAGATACCAGTCCTGGTACGCGCGCAGCTCCGCCAGACTGTGCCCGCCCGATTCGTCCTTCAGGACGTATTGAAAAATCCAGCCCAGACTGGTCGCATCGGGACCGATCTCGGTTTTGACCCCCGGGGGCAGCCGCGAGGTCGCGCCGGCGAGGTACTCGAGTGTCCGGGCGCGTGCCCAATAGATATCCGTGCCCTCTTCGAAGATCACGTAAACGTACGAGAAACCGAAGTCCGTGATGCCGCGGACCGTTCGAACCCGCGGGGCGCCGGTCATCGCGGCAATGATCGGATAGGTGACTTGGTCTTCGATGATGTCCGGGCTGCGATCCCACCGGCACAGGATGGTGACCTGGGTTTCGCTCAAGTCCGGCGTGGCATCCAGCGGCAAATGCATCATCACCCAAGCTCCCCACAGGCACCCCGCCGCAACGAGCGAAAGAATGAGGAGCTTGTTGCTGGCGCAGAAGCCGATGAGGCGTGTGACAGGAGTTTCCAACGTCTTCAGCCGCGCGAAGTCCCGTATGGTGCCGCTGGGACTTCACCATGAGTCGTCACCTCAGGTTCTGCAGGACTTGCGCCGCGGCTACGCGGGCGGAGAGATGGTTCGTTTGATTGTTGATGGGGACTGCGCGGCGAACTCTGACAAGCTGCTTGACGCATAGCAACACCCCTGAATATCAGCACGGCTCAGTATAGACCTGACCCCGCCTCCCGCGGGAAAACCCTCAAACAAATGTAGGTAGATGCCGGCAGAGACTTTGGGGCGCCGGTGTGGTCGACTCTACTGCGGGGGCATCGGTTGGAACTAACGAGTCGGTATTAACGAGAAAGGCGGTCGTCGAACCGCCGTTGGTGATCTGTTGTCTGGAACTATCCAAGACTTCCGTCACGTGGGTTCATCTTCAACGTCCCGTTGCGAGACGGGAGGGGGTACGGTTCATGTCCGCGCAACATCGCAGAATTCGAATTTGGGTCTCAGGGTTGGTCCTTGGCGCGCTGCCGTTCGCGGCGCTGGCGACTACCCTGAGCTCGTCGCTCGTCCCGAGGTTTGCCGATGCGCTGCCTCGTCTGTGTGCTGGGACGGGTAACCCGGCTATCGCGACGGTGCCTTGCTTCGCGATGACCCCGACTTCGCAAACGACTCTCGATCATTACGAAATCGCTGCAAGGCCATTCTCGCAGCAGATACTTCCGGCCAGGGACGTCAACGGCAACCCGTTTAACAAGACCCCGGTGTTCGGCTACGGCCCGAACATAGCTGGAAAAACGCCCGTTTGCGATGAGAGTGGCAGCCTACCCACGAGTTGTTTCCACTATCCGGCGGCATCCATAGCGGCTAAGTTGGGCACGCCTGTGCAGGTGAACTGGCTCAATCAGCTCGTCGATAACGCGGGAAATCCTGTGACCTATCCCGCCGGCGTGCGCGTCGATCAGGGCATCCACTGGGCGAATCCCCGCGGGATTTGCGACGACGGCCGTCAGCAGACCGATTGCGTCGGGAGGACCGGGTTCTACCAGGGACCGATTCCCATGATTCCTCACCTGCACGGCGCCATGGAAGTCAACTCGGCCAGCGATGGGATTCCAGAAGCCTGGTATCTGCCGGCGAATGTCCCCCCGGAGTTCCAAGGGCACCACGGATCGGATTACTGCCAAGTCACGACAGCAGGCGCGAGGGACTGCACCTTCACGCCGGGCGCCGCACTTTTTCAGTATCCCAACCCTGTCCCTGTCCCAGCGACGAACTATATCGGCCAGCCGCCGACCATGCTTTTCTTCCATGACCACACACTCGGAGTCACGCTGCAGAACATCTACATGGGGCTGCTAGGGGCCTACGTCATCAGTGGCGTGCCGCCGGTGGATGTCGCCACACTGCCTGCGGGCGACTATGACATCCCACTCGTGATACAGGACAAGTCATTCAACACGGACGGGACCTTCCACGAGGCCGAGGACGGCAACATTGAGGTGGTGAACGGTAAATCCTGGCCGTACCTCAACGTCGAACCGCGCAGATACCGGTTCCGAATCGTGAGTGCAAGCATCGGCATCTATCTGAAACTGAATTTCAGTAGGGGGCTTGCTTTCACGCAGATCGGGGGCGATCAGGGCTTCCTGCCGAATCCGCAGGTGCTCAACACGCTGGTCGCCGCACCGGGCGAGCGGCTGGACGTGGTCGTCGACTTCGCGGGCTTGAGCGGGCGCATCTTCACGCTCAACACGGATAGCGTTCAAGTGCTCCAGATCAGAGTCAACAAAGTGCTAGCGGGTGCCGATACTAGCGTCGTGCCCCCTAGCTTGCCGTTCCAGCGTATTCCAGACCCGACGACCCTGACTCCCGTGAAGGTGACCCTGTTTGACTCACTCCTCGGCGCGGGTGACCAGCTTACTGCCGTCCCCATGCGTTGGGATGACATCACCAGCGAATCTGTAGCCGCCGGAACGATCCAGGAATGGGACATCTACAATGCGTCTACGGATTCTCACCCGATCCACCTGCATGAGGCGGCGTTCCAGGTCATGGACCGCGAAAACCTCGATGGTTCGTGCATCGCGCCTTGCGGACCCCGGCCGGGCGAGACTGGCCTGAAGGACACGGTGATCGCCGACCGAGGCCAGATCACCAGAGTCCGTGCCGACTTCCGCCACGCGAAACCGGGTCTTTACGCCTGGCACTGTCACATTACCGAGCACGAGGACGACGAGATGATGAGGCCGCTGTGCATCACGGATCCGCTGCATCTGCCCGCGACTCCCACTTTGGACGGTTTTGCAGGGTGCCCCTCCCAGTAAAGAGATAAAGAGCGCTCGCGGGTTCGTGGGTCCGCTCGTGGTCACTCAGACCACGAGCGGAGCCTCCCCGACCGTGTGCTGCACTTGGGAGTAGTGCTCAGTGAGAAAGGGCTTTTGGACGATCTCGATGCTGGTGGCCGGGACGGTCGCATTGCTCGTCGGACACAGCGACAATCGGGCCAACACTTCGCACCGCGGCGCTCCGCGACGCGTTCTCTACTACGTCGACCCGATGCATCCGAGCTACAGGTCCGACAAGCCCGGTATTGCCCCGGATTGCGGCATGCCGCTGCAGCCAGTGTATGCGGATGAGCTCGGCAGGACGCGGCTTGTATCCGCCCGGCAGTCAACAACTGAGACGGTCACTATCGAGCCGGTCGCACAACAATTGTTTGGCATTGATGTCGTGACGGTGCTGGAGACAACTGGGACCCGCACCTTGCGAGTTCCAGGGAGAGTCGCTGCGGATGAGAGTCGCGTTTATCGCGTGAGCTTGAGTGCCGATGGGTTCGTGGGAGAGACTTACAACGATAGTGTCGGCCGCCGCGTCAGGAAAAACCAGCGGCTCGCGGCCATCCATTCGCAAGAGATCCTGTCCGCCGCAGCGGCTTACGTCGCCGCCATCGAACGAGCGCAGGATAGCGCGGGACAGGACACCGCACAGAAGGCTCGAGCGGTGTCGACAACGAAGAACCAATGGTCCGCGACTCTGCGCAATCTCGGAATGAGCGCGCCGCAGATCGAGGAGATCGCGGCAACAGGGAAAATTCCCGCTGCTGTCCGGTTCGAACGTCACACCGACTTCTATCGCATCGCAGACCTGACTCACGTGTGGGTCATCGGCGAGCTTCTCGCCGGTGACGATCAACACCTGCGCCCGGGTGTGCTGGCCAGAATCAAGCTGCGAAACCAGAGCAACACGCTTCCCGCTCGGGTTTCCGACATCCTGCCGCAGGTCGATGCGGTGACAGGTGCGGTGCAGTTGCGTCTGGAGGCCGACAACCGAGGTCTGGCTCTGCG
>VBLP01000687.1 GCA_005887925.1 Deltaproteobacteria bacterium
TGTGGGACGAGTACTGGCCGGACCGGCTGTACAACCACGACGGCTGCGACCCCGACGGCATCGTCGTGCTCGGCCACGTCCAGGGCCCGCACGGCCAGGAGCTGGTCGAGATGAACCGGCGGGTCGCCGAGAGCGACCTGACGATCTACGTCAACCTGAACTTCGTGCCGATGAACGGCGGGCACAAGTCGATGGCGGTCGGGCTGTGCGGCTACGAGAGCCTCAAGGCGCACCACACGCCGCACAGCATCGTGCAGTCGAACTCGTTCATGGATCCACCGCGGTCGTTCATCGCGCACTCGTTCCGCCGCCAGGGCGACCTGATCGAGGGCGCGCTCAAGGTGTTCCACATCGAGACCGTGCTCAACAACCGCGCGTTCGACGGGCCGCTCGGGTTCCTGACCAAGAACGAGGACGACTTCACCGAGAGCGATCGCCTGAAGCTCCAGGCGATGAAGTGGACGCTCGACAAGCTGCCGTTCGCGGCGCGCCGCGAGATCTTCATGCGCACGCCGGGCGCGTACGAGATGATCGCGTGCTACGCGGGCGCCTGCGATCCGACACACGAGCGCACGGTCGCCAAGCTGAACGAGCAGAACTGCGTCGAGGTCGACGGCCCGGCCGACATCCTCTTGTTCGGCATCCCGTACATCTCGCCGTACAACGTCAACAGCAAGGCGCTCAACCCGCTGCTCGTCCAGGTGATGGGGCTGGGCTACTTCTATCACATGTACCGGCACCAGCCGATCCTGCGCGACGGCGGCGTGCTGATCCTGACCCACCCGTGCTCGGATCGCTTCGACCCGGTGCACCACCCGAGCTACATCGAGTTCTTCAACCGGATCCTGACCGAGACCACCGACAGCTACACGATCGAGAAGAAGTACCAGGACGAGCTGGCCTACAACCCGAGCTACATCGAGATGTACCGGCGCGGCAACGCCTACCACGGCTCGCACCCGTGCTTCATGTGGTACTGGGGCCAGCGCGGTCGCGAGAAGGCGAGCCGGGTGATCGCCGTCGGCGCCGACAACGCGACGGTGCCGGCGATCATGGGCTGGGAGACCGCCGGCTCGATCGCGGAGGCGATCGCGATGGCGCGCGGGACGATGGGGCGCAGCGCGCAGATGTCGATGCTGCACCACCCGCCGTACATGATCTCGGACGTGATGTGAACGGGGGCAACGGACATAACGGGCGCGCGGTCCGCGGCGGTTACTTCCTCGAGACCGACCTGGCGTGGGGGCCGACCGCGACGGCTGCGCCGTGGCCGGATGCGCGGCGCGGGGCGGCGCTGCCGGCGCTGCGCGAGCCGGTGACCGGCAAGCCGCGGCTCGACGTCGCGCAGATCTTTCGCCGCAAGAACGTGATGCTGATCGGCTCGACCGGGTTCGTCGGCAAGGTCGCGCTGGCGATGCTCCTGCATCGCTATCCGGAGATCGGCCGGGTGTACTGCCTGGTGCGGCCGGGGGCCGGCAACACCGCCGACGAGCGGTTCTACAAGAAGGTGGCGTCGTCCGAGGTGTTCGACCCGGTGCGCGCGCAGCACGGCAGCGGCTTCGAGGACTTCCTGCGCGGCAAGATCGTCGCGGTGCCGGGCGACATCGGCCGGCCGCTGTGCAACTTCGGCGACGAGCAGTTCGCCGAGCTCGATCGCGCGGGAGGGCTGCACGCGATCATCAACAGCGCGGGGCTGGTGTCGTTCGCGCCGTCGCTCGAGAGCGCGCTGCGGATCAACGCGATGGGCGCCAAGAACGTGCTCGACACCGCGCGCAAGGCGGGGGCGCGGCTGTGCCATGTCTCGACGTGCTACGTCGCCGGCCGCCGCGACGGCGACGTCTGGGAGGACGAGCCGATCGTCGGCTACTTCCCGCGCAGCGAGGCGCGCGACGCGGCGCCGCGGGGCGGGCGGCACCGCAGCGATGGCCGCGGCGAGCTGCTCGATCGCGACTTCGACCCGGCCGCCGAGATCGCCGATTGCCAGCGCGTGATCGACCAGGCGCGCGAGCGGTCCAACGATCGCCAGCACATCTCGCGGTTCCGCGAGAAGGCCGCCGAGGCGCTGCGCGAGCAGCGGCGCGATCCCGATGACGAGAACGATCTCAAGATCGCGGTGGCGCGCGAGCGCAAGATCTGGATGAACGACGTCCTGACCAAGCTCGGCATGGAGCGCGCCGAGCACTGGGGCTGGACCAACACGTACACGTACACCAAGTCGCTCGGCGAGCAGATCATCCTGTCCGATCGCGCGGTGCCGGCGACGATCGTGCGGCCGGCGATCGTCGAGAGCGCGGTGCGGTTCCCGTTCCCGGGCTGGAACGAGGGGTTCAACACCACCGCGCCGCTGATGTACCTGATGCTCAAGGGCCACCGCGCGGTGCCGATGGGCGAGGACACCGCGCTCGACGTGATCCCGGTCGACTTCATCGCTAGCGGCATGCTGCTGGCGACGGCGGCGGTGCTCGCAGGCGAGCACGAGCCGGTCTACCAGCTCGGCACCAGCGACTCGAACCGGGTGACGTCGAGGCGGCTGACCGAGCTCACCGCGCTCGCGGTGCGCCAGCACTTCCGCGACAAGGCCGACCGCGGCGAGGACGAGCTCCGGTCGCGGCTGCGCGCACGGCTCGAGTCGATGCCGGTCAGCTACGACCACTTCGAGCGCTGGTCGGCGCCGATGCTCAAGCGGATCGCGGATCGGCTGATCGCGGTGCTCGACGACAAGCTGCCGCGCTGGGGCACGCCGCGGATCGAGGCGTTCGCCGAGCGGGCGCGCGAGGAGCTGGCCAAGATCTCGACGTTCACCGGGCAGGTCCAGGACCTGATCGAGCTGTTCAAGCCGTTCACCACCGACCACGACCTCAGCTTCCGCTGCGACAACATCCGCGCGCTGTGGGCGCGGGTGACCCCGGCCGACCAGGATCGCCTGCTCTGGGCGCCGCACCTGATCGACTGGCGCAAGTACTGGCTCGACACCCACTTCCCCGGCCTGCAGAAGTGGACGTTCGACAAGCTCGACGAGGAGTTCGGCGCCAAGCCCAAGAGCGTCTACACCCACAAGGAGCTGGTCGAGCTGTTCGAGGCCGCGGTCAAGCTGCACAGGAACCGCATCGCGCTGCGGCTGATCAAGGAGGCCGACGACGCCGATCCGGTCGCGTACACGTACGGCCAGGTCGGCGAGATGGCGTGGCAGGGCGCCGGCATGCTGCGCCAGCTCGGCGTTGGCCCCGGGAGCCGGAGTGAATCGGGCTCCCTCCATCGTGGGCTCGGCGACCGCGTCGTGCTGATGTCCGAGAACCGGCCGGAGTGGGGCATCGCGTACTTCGCGATCCTGCTCGCCGGCGCGACCGCGGTGCCGCTCGACCGCGAGCTGTCGCTGGCCGAGGTGGTGAACCTGGTGCGCGTGTCGCGCGCGAAGGTGCTGGTGCTGTCGCGCAAGGTGGTCGAGCGGCTCGCCGGCGAGGCCGACATCGCGGTCCCGGTCGACGACACCGCCGGCGCGGACGCGGTCTGGTCGCCGGCGCACCCGGCGTTCGGCCACTGGCTGGCCCGCCGGCTGGCCGAGGGCGACGCGGAGGCGGCAGCCCACGACGCGCCGCGCGTGCTCGCGTTCGACGAGCTGCTGACCGAGCCCGACGTCGCGGTGGGCGCGGTGTACCCCGAGGTCAAGGGCGATTCGCTCGCCTCGCTGATCTTCACGTCGGGGACGACCGGCACGCCCAAGGGCGTGATGCTGACCCACAAGAACCTGACCTCGATGGTCAGCAAGCTGTCGTCGCTGTTCACCCTGTACAAGCACGACAAGCTCCTGTCGGTGCTGCCGCTGCACCACACGCTCGAGTTCTCGGCCGGGTTCCTGATGCCGCTCCTGCACGGCGCTTCGGTCGACTACCTGGAGGAGCTCGACGCCGACACGCTGGCCCGCGCGCTCGAGGACCAGGGCATCACCGGCATGGTCGGCGTGCCGGCGCTGTTCCAGCTGCTCGAGCGCAAGATCTACAAGAACGTCGCCGACGCCGGCGTGCTGATCGAGAAGGCGTTCGACTCGATCGTCGATCTCAACCGCTCGCTGCGCGACAAGCTGCCGTGGGACATCAGCGCCGGGAAGCTCCTGTTCTATCCGGTGCATCGCAAGCTCGGCGGCCGGATGCGCCTCTTGATCACCGGCGGCTCGGCGCTGCCGCCCGACACGCTCGAGGCGTTCCGCGGCCTGGGCTTCAACCTCTACGAGGGCTACGGCATGA
>VBLP01000686.1 GCA_005887925.1 Deltaproteobacteria bacterium
CAACATGCTGACCGGCGTGACGCAGGGCTTCACGCGCCAGCTCGAGATCAACGGCGTCGGCTACAAGGCCGAGGTCAAGGGCGCCAAGCTCGTCCTGTCGCTGGGCTACTCGCACCCGATCGAGTACGACCTCCCCGACGGCATCGCGGCCAAGGTCGAGAAGAACCTGCTGACCCTGACCGGCATCGACCGCCAGGCGCTCGGAGCCGCGACCGCCAAGATCCGCAGCTTCCGCCCGCCCGAGCCCTACAAGGGCAAGGGCATCAAGTACCTCAAGGAGACGATCCAGCGCAAGGCAGGCAAGACCGCGGGCAAGTGAGCCCTCGTTCCCCAGAGCACGACGAGAACACAACTCATGGCTGAATGATCGAACAGGTCGTCGCGCGCGGCCCGCCGTCCGGCGGCCCGCCACCGCGACAATGGCCTCGATCCGGAGAACCGAACATGGCTGGTCACATCAAGTACGTCAACCCCAAGCAGCGCAAGCGCGTCCGTCGCAAGATCGCGATCCGCCTGAAGCTGTCGGGCACCCCCGAGCGGCCGCGGCTGTCGGTGTTTCGCTCCGCGCGCTACGTCTACGCGCAGGCGATCGACGACACCACGGGCCGCGTGGTGGCCGCCGCGAGCGAGCTCGAGGCCGCGCTCAAGACCGCCGTGTCCGGCAAGCCCAAGAAGCAGCGCGCGCGCGCGATCGGCAAGGCGATCGGCGACAAGCTCCTGGCCCTCAACATCAAGGCCGTCGTGTTCGATCGCAACGGCTACATCTATCACGGTCGCGTCAAGGAAGTCGCCGACGGCGCTCGCGACGCCGGTCTCACGTTCTAGAACCTCCGTTGCTGGAACGAGCGGAGCGAGAGGAAGCAACTGCATGCTGATCAATCCCGAAGAAGTAGGCGAGCTGGTCGACCGGGTCGTCCACATCAACCGCGTCGCCAAGGTCGTCAAGGGCGGCCGGCGGTTCTCGTTCTCTGCGCTCGTCGTCGTCGGCGACCAGCACGGATACGTCGGCGCCGGCCTGGGCAAGGCCAACGAGGTGCCCGAGGCGATCCGCAAGGGCACCGACCGCGCCAAGCGCAACCTGTTCAAGATCCCGCTGGTCAAGGGCACCATCCCGCACGAGATCCAGGGCTTCTTCGGCGCGGCGCAGGTGCTGTTCCGCCCGGCGTCGCACGGCACCGGCGTGATCGCCGGCGGCGCCGTCCGGCCGGTGCTCGAAGTCGCCGGGATCACCGACATCCTGACCAAGTCGATCGGCACGTCGAACAAGCACAACGTGATCCACGCGACCATCGCGGCGCTCAAGGCGCTGCGCTCGGTCGAGCAGGTGGCGAAGACCCGCGGCAAGAACCTGTCGGACTTCCAGGGCGTTCGGTTCGCCAGCGACATGCGAGGCTAAGCCATGGCCGTCAAGCTCAAAGTCACCCAGCTCAAGTCCGGCATCGGCCGCTCGGACGCGCAGAACAAGACCCTGGAAGGCCTCGGCCTTCGCGGGCCGAACTGCTCCAAGATCCTCGAGGACACCCCGGCGATCCGCGGCATGATCCGCAAGGTCTCTCACCTCGTGGTCGTCGAGCCGGCCGACTAGCCGGCCGACGCGCCGTCGCCGCGATCTCATCCTCGAACATCGATCTCAGCCCGGCCGGTAGTTGCGCTCCCTCGTTTTCCGCGCCAGATTGCAGGCGCGGGCGGAAAGTCCCCATGACGATCTCACTGCACAATCTCCACCCGAACCCCGGCGCGACCAAGCCGAAGAAGCGGCTCGGCCGCGGCCGCGGATCGGGCACCGGCAAGACGTCCGGCAAGGGCGTCAAGGGCCAGAAGGCGCGCCCGGGGCACCACGGCGCCCGGCTCGGGTTCGAAGGCGGTCAGATGCCGATGGCGCGCCGGCTGCCCAAGCGCGGGTTCAAGAACCCGTTCCGTATCGAGATGTTCCCGATCAACGTCGCGACGCTCGAGCGCGTGTTCGAGGCCGGCGCCACCGTCGATCTCGACGCCCTGCGCGCCAAGGGGCTGGTGCCCAAGCTCATCGAGCACGTCAAGATCCTCGGCGAGGGCGAGATCACCAAGCAGCTCACGATCAAGGCGTATCGCGCGTCGGCCACCGCCAAGGACAAGATCGCGAAGGCGGGCGGCACGATCGAGGTCGCCGGGTAAGGGGCCTACGTGGCGAGCGCGATTGCAAACATCGGTAAGGTTCCGGAGCTCCGCCGCCGGATCCTGTTCACGCTGTTCATCCTCGCGATGTACCGGGTCGGCGTGTTCATCACGATCCCGGGCGTGAACCGCGTCGAGATGAGCCACGTCGTCACGCGCGGCGGCACGGGCTCGTTCCTCGGCATGTTCAACATGTTCTCGGGCGGTGCGCTGCAGCAGCTCTCGATCTTCACGCTCGGCATCATGCCGTACGTGACGTCGTCGATCGTGATGCAGCTGCTCACCGTGGTGGTGCCCAAGCTCGACCAGCTCAACAAGGAGGGCGAGCAGGGCCGCCGCCGGATCAACCAGCTGACCCGCTACGGCACCGTCCTGGTCGCGATCGTCCAGTCGTGGGTCGCCGCGAGCTGGGTCGAGAGCCTGTCCAAGGGCGGCGCCGAGGTCGTCGCGAACCCCGGCCTGGGCTTCCACCTGCTCACCGTGCTGACGATGACGACCGGCACGGTCGTGATCATGTGGCTCGGCGAGCTCATCACCGATCAGGGCATCGGCAACGGCTCGTCGCTGATCATCTTCGCCGGCATTGTCGCCGCGATGCCCGACGCGCTGACCCGGTTCCTCGCCGGCGGCGGCAGCAACAACGTCGGCGGGCTCACCGTGCTGTTCATGCTCGTGCTGGTGATCGGCACGATCGCCGCGATCTGCTACTTCGAGCGCGCCCACCGCCGCATCCCGGTCCAGTACACCAAGCGTCAGGTCGGCCGGAAGATGTACTCCGGCGCGCAGAGCTACCTGCCGCTCAAGATCAACGTCTCCGGCGTGATCCCGCCGATCTTCGCGTCCTCGATCCTGATGTTCCCGGCGCAGCTCGCGCACATGTCCGGGTCGCGGATCATGGAGGAGTTCGCATCGGTCCTGCACCCGGCGGACTGGCGCTACAACGCGATCTTCACCGTGCTGAACGTGTTCTTCGCGTTCTTCTACACCTCGGTCGTGTTCAACCCCGTCGACGTCGCCGACAACCTGAAGAAGTCGGGCGGCTTCATCCCCGGGATCCGGCCCGGCAAGAACACCGCCCACTACATCGAGCGCGTGCTGTCGCGGATCACGTTCGCCGGCGCGCTGTACCTCTCGGTGGTCTGCATGATCCCGGCGCTGCTCCAGAAGTACATGTCGGTGCCGTTCAGCTTCGGCGGCACCGGACTGCTGATCGTCGTCGGCGTGGCGCTCGATACCGTGCAGCAGATCGAGTCGCACCTCATCACCCGCAACTACGAGGGCTTCGCAGGGCCCAAGGGTCCGCGGATCCGTGGCCGGGTCGCGGCGCGACCGCGATGATCGTCGCCGCGCCGGTGCGGATCCACCTCAAATCCAAGGACGAGATTCGCCTGATGCGCGAGGCCGGGCTCGTCGCCTCCGGCATCCTCGACCAGGTCTGCGACGCCGCCAAGCCCGGGGTCTCGACCTGGGAGCTCGACGACATCGCCCGCAAGGGGATCGCCAGGCACAAGGTCACCAGCGCATTCCTGCACTACAACCCGGGCAACAAGCCGCCGTACCCCGCGGTGCTGTGCACCTCGCGCAACGAGGTCATCGTCCACGGCATCCCGCGCAAGTCCGACGTCCTCCAGGACGGCGACGTCATCGGCATCGACTTCGGCATCTTCAGGCACGGGTTCTGCGCCGACACCGCGCGGACGCTGATGATCGGCAACGTCTCCCCCGACAAGCGCCGGCTGGTCGACACCTGCCGCGACGCCCTTGAGGCCGCGATCGCGCTGTGCCGGGTGGGGAACCGCCTGGGAGACCTCGGCAATGCCGTGCAGAGCCTGGCGGAATCACGAGGGTTTTCGGTGGTGCGCCAGTACGTCGGTCACGGCACCGGCCGCCAGATGCACGAGGACCCGCAGGTCCCCAATTTCGGCAAGGCCAACGACGGCAAACGCATGAAATCAGGCCTTGTCATCGCCGTCGAACCCATGGTAAACGCCGGGGCCCCTGACGTGGAGGAGCTGGAAGACGACTGGACCGCCGTGACCCGAGACCGCTCGATGTCCGCCCACTTCGAGCACACGATCGCGATCCTGGACGAGGGCCCCTGGGTCCTCACCCGACCGTCCTCCACGCCGGGCCACCCGTAACTAACGCTCCGCGAGAGACCGCCATGAAAGTCCGTGCAAGTGTCAAACCCATCTGCCCCAAGTGCAAGGTCATCAAGCGCAAGGGCATCGTGCGCATCATCTGCTCCAACGCGCGCCACAAGCAGCGCCAGGGCTAGGCCCTCGACGAGAACAGGATCCTGAACCATGGCACGTATCGCAGGCGTCGACCTTCCCCGCAACAAGCGGATCGAGATCGCACTCACGTACATCTACGGCCTGGGCCGCCAGGCGGCGAACGTCGTGCTGCGCGAGGCCGGCATCTCGCCGGACAAGCGGACCGATGATCTCGACGAGAATGACGTCCGCAAGATCCGCGATTCGATCGAGGCCAACTTCCGCGTCGAGGGCGATCTGCGCCGCGACGTGCAGCTCAGCATCAAGCGCCTCATGGACCTCGGCTGCTATCGCGGCACGCGGCACCGCCGCGGCCTGCCGGCGCGCGGCCAGCGCACGCACACCAACGCCCGCACCCGCAAGGGGCCGCGCCGCATGGCGGTGAATAAGATGGGCGCCAGCACGGCTGCGAAGAAATAAGCAAGGCGAACCATGTCGACCGTCAAAGGCAAGCAGAAGAAGAAGGTCCGGAAGAACATCCAGACCGGCGTCGCCCACATCTCGGCGACGTTCAACAACACGATCGTCTCGATCACCGACGTCAGCGGCAACGTCGTGGCGTGGTCGTCGGCCGGCACCTGCGGGTTCAAGGGCTCGCGCAAGTCGACGCCGTTCGCCGCGCAGCTCGCCGCCGAGGACGCCGCGAAGAAGGCGATGGAGCACGGCGTCCGCAACGTGACGGTCTACGTCAACGGCCCCGGCTCGGGCCGCGAGTCCGCGCTGCGCGCGCTCAACGCCGCCGGCTTCAAGATCAACCTCATCCGGGACGTCACCCCGGTGCCGCACAACGGCTGTCGGCCTCGCAAGCGCCGTCGCGTTTGATAACACTGTACCGGCCGCAAGCGGCCGGGTGGGGAAACTGCTATGGCTCGTTACACAGGCGCGGTTTGTCGGCTCTGCCGGCGTGAAGACATGAAGCTCTTCCTCAAGGGCGAGCGTTGCTACACCGACAAGTGCGGCTACGAGCGGCGCTCGTATCCCCCGGGGCAGCACGGCCAGAGCCGGCGGCGCAAGCGCTCGGACTACGGCGAGCAGCTGCGCGAGAAGCAGAAGGTCAAGCGGATCTACGGCATCGCCGAGAAGCAGTTCCGCGGCTACTACTACAAGGCGCTCCGCGCCAAGGGCGTCTCGGGCCACACGCTGATCCAGCTGCTCGAGCGGCGGCTCGACAACGTGGTCTACCGCATGGGCTTCGCCTCGGATCACGCCGAGGCGCGCCAGCTGGTCCGCCACGGCCACTTCACCATCAACGGCAAGAAGGTCAACATCCCGTCGTACCTGGTCCGGGCGCGCGACGTCGTGGCCGTCCGCGAGGCATCGCAGAAGATGGCGCGGATCAACGAGGCGCTCGCGGCGGTCGACCGCCGGGGCGTGCCGCAGTGGATCCAGATGGACAAGGACAACTTCCGCGGCGCGATCGCGCAGCTACCGTCGCGCGAGGACGTCACGCTGCCGATCCGCGAGCAGCTGATCATCGAGCTCTATTCCAAGTAGGGCGAGTTTCCTGGTGATCGAGCGGTCGTCGACCGCTCGGCGCCCGAATCGGCAGGCCTCGAAACCTGCATGGTGATCGGCCGTGATGAAAGCGAGCCGATCAGAGGAGAAGCAAGCAGATGGAACCGACCCCCGAGCAGACCGCCTTCATGGCCAAGAACTGGCGCGACCTGATCCGGCCGCGCACCCTCGAGATCGAGGAGCGCAGCGAGACCTACGGAAAGTTCTCGTGCGAGCCGCTCGAGCGCGGCTTCGGCACCACGCTCGGCGTGGCGCTGCGCCGCATCCTGTTGTCGTCGCTGCAGAGGATGTCACCGACATCATCCTCAACCTCAAGGAGACGCTGTTCAAGGTCGAGCACGACAAGACCTATACGGTCCGGCTCGACAAGCAGGGCGACGGCATCGTCACCGCCGGTGACATCGCGCTGGTCGACGGCGTCATCTGCCTCAACCCGCACCACAAGATCTGCACGCTGTCCAAGGACGGCAAGATCGCGGTCGAGATGACGATCGCGACCGGCCGGGGCTACGCACCCGCCGAGCGCCACTCGAGCGACCTCCCGGTCGGCACGATCGCGATCGACGCGCTGTTCTCGCCGGTGCGCAAGGTCAACTTCACCGTGACCAACGCCCGCGTCGGCCAGCAGACCGACTATGACAAGCTCACGCTCGAGGTCTGGACCAACGGCTCGGTCCGCCCCGACGACGGCGTCGCGTACGCCGCCAAGATCCTCAAGGAGCAGCTCAACCTGTTCATCAACTTCGAGGAGATGGCCGAGCCGGTCGAGGCGCCGCGCGACGAGGCCGCCGAGAAGCTCAACGAGAACCTGTGGCGCACCGTCGACGAGCTCGAGCTCAGCGTGCGCTCGGCCAACTGCCTGCAGAACGCCAACATCAAGTACATCGGCGAGCTGGTCCAGAAGACCGAGTCCGAGATGCTCAAGACCAAGAACTTCGGCCGCAAGTCGCTCAAGGAGATCAAGGAGCTCCTGGCCGAGATGGGCCTGCAGCTCGGCATGAAGCTCGACAACTGGCCGGGCCCGAACCCGCTCAAGAAGCCCTGATCGCACTGCACAGAAGGCCAAGGACACCACCATGCGCCACCGCAACTCAGGACGAAAGCTCGGCCGCGATGCCTCGCATCGCGCGGCCCTGTTCAACAACCTCGTCACCTCGCTCCTGACCTACGGCCGGATCGAGACCACCGAGGCCAAGGCCAAGGAGCTGCGCGGCTTCGCCGACGCCACGATCTCCTGGGGTGTCTCGGTGCACGAGCTGGCCGCCAAGGGCGACAAGGCGACCAAGGAAGAGCGCGCGCAGATCATCCATGCGCGCCGCATGGCCCGCCGGACGGTCAAGACCTCGACGGCGCTCGACCGCCTGTTCTCCGAGATCGGCCCGCACTTCGCCTCGCGCAAGGGCGGATACACGCGGCTGCTCAAGACCCGCGTCCGCAAGGGCGACGCGGCGCCGATGGCGTTCGTCGAGCTGATCGGCCTGTTCCAGCCGTCGGCCTGACGTCGCGTGCGCCAGATGCCTGCGCGTTCGGCGTGCACGTGCGCTCCGTGCACGCCGCGCTGTGGGCGTGACGCCGATCGCATCCGCGCCGGGTCGGCTCGCGAAAGCCGCGCCTCGCGGAGGTGACGTCAGGTGTCCGAGATGTTGCTGCGCACACACTCGCTACATGCGCGCGTGGGCCTTTGGACCGATCACCGAGCGCCGCGATCGCTTGATCGAATCACTCTTTCAATCCGCGCATCGGCTGAGGTACGGTGCGCTGATCGTGCTGTCTTTGGCCATGAGGGAGCGAATGATGCGCTGTGCGACTCGAATCGGCTTGGTCATCGCCGTGGCGGCTGCCGCGGCATCCTGCGGGACGGAGACCGCGACATCGTCGGTCACCCAGCAGGTCTCGGCGCCGGACGTCCGGTTCGCCGAGCTGCACTACGACAACGTCAGCACCGATGTCGGAGAGGCGATCGAGGTCTCGGGCCCGGCGGGCACGGACGTCACCGGCTGGCAGGTCATCCTCTATAACGGCAACGGTGGCGCGTCATATGACACCAAGACGCTGAGCGGCGCGTTCCCGGCCACCTGCGGCACGCGCGGCGTCATGGTCATCAACTACCCGGTCAACGGGATCCAGAACGGCAGCCCCGATGGCATGGCACTGGTCGACGCGGGCGGCCACGTCGTCGAGTTCCTGTCGTACGAGGGCGTGTTCGCCGCGACCAACGGGCCGGCGCTCGGCATCACCTCGACCGATATCGCTGTGGCCGAGGCCGGCACCGAGCCGGTCGGCAAGTCGCTGCAGCGGAGCAGCAGCGGCACGTGGACCGGCCCGATCGACAACACATTCGGCGCCTGCAACGACAACGGCACGACGCCGCCGCCGCCGGTGGTCGCGAGCGTCACGGTGACGCCGGCGACCGCGACGGTCACGGTGGGCAGCACGCAGGCGTTCTCGGCCGCGGCGTTCGATGCCGCGCAGCAGCCGATCGCGGGCGTCACCTTCGCGTGGAGCAGCAGCCTGACGGCGACCGCGACGGTGGACGCCTCCGGCGTGGCGACCGGCGTCGCCGCCGGCGATGCGGTGATCTCCGCGGCGGCGCCCAACGGCGTCTCGGGCTCCGCGACGCTGCACGTCACCGCGGCACAGCCCGGCTTCCCCAACACCCGGTTCTCCGAGCTGCACTACGACAACACCGGCGTCGACACCGGCGAGGCGATCGAGATCGAGGGCCCGGCCGGCACCGACGTCACCGGCTGGACGATCGTGCTCTACGACGGCAACGGCGGCGGTGCCTACAACACGCAGACCCTGAGCGGCGCGATCCCGGCGACCTGCGCCGCGCGCGGCGTCCTCGTGGTCAACTACCCGTCCAACGGCATCCAGAACGGCAGTCCCGACGGCATGGCGCTGGTCGACGCGACCGGCCATGTCGTCGAGTTCCTGTCGTACGAGGGCACGTTCGCCGCGACCAGCGGCCCGGCCTCGGGCATCACGTCGACCGACATCATCGCGCAGGAGCCGTCGACCACCCCGATCGGCCAGTCGCTGCAGCGCGACGCGTTCAACCACTGGTCGCTCACGACGTCGACGTTCGGCGCGTGCAACGGCAACGGCGCCCCGCCGCCGCCGAACTCGATCAGCTTCAGCGGCCGCGCGCCGAGCGACCCGGCGCTGCCGGTCGGCTTCCAGTCCCAGCTGTTCGCCACCGAGCGCACGGCGAGCAACACCACCGTGACCACGACATTCACCTGGTCGTCGGACACCCCGGCGACCGCGGGCGTCGACCAGAACGGTGTCATCACCGGCATCGCCGAGGGCACGGCGACCTTCCGCGCGACGGCGGCCGACGGCACCACCGGGACGCTGGCGCTGCCGGTCCGGGTCGCGATCGCGAGCACGACGGCGTCGTACATCGGCAACACCGCGTTCGGCGAGCCGGCCGACGCCGATCCGAGCGACGACTTCATCGTCCGCCACGCCGAGTTCACGCTGTCGTACAACGCCAGCCGCGGCGAGCCCAACTGGGTGAGCTACGATCTCGACGCGTCGGCGTTCGGCCCCGAGGACCGCTGCAACTGCTTCACGTTCGATCCCGACCTGCCGGCGTCGTTCACCCACCTGACGACGAACGACTACACCGGCGCGGGCGCGGCGGCCGGCTTCGGCATCGACCGCGGCCACATGACGCGATCGTTCGACCGGACCACGGCGAGCCTGGACAACGCCCACACGTTCCTCCTGTCCAACGTCGTGCCGCAGGCGAGCGACCTCAACCAGGGGCCGTGGGCCGACTTCGAGACCGTGCTCGGCGACCTCGCGCGGTTCCAGAACAAGGAGGTCTACATCATCACCGGACCGGCCGGGAACAAGGGCACGGTCAAGAACGAGGGCAAGATCGTGATCCCGGAGAGCACCTGGAAGATCGCGGTGATCATGGATCGCGACAAGGGCCTGGCCGACATCCGCGACTACCGCGACCTCGAGGTCATGGCGGTCAACATGCCCAACATCCCCGGGATCCGGAACGTGGACTGGCACACGTACCTGACGACGGTCGATGCGCTCGAGGCGCTGACGGGCTACGACTTCCTGGCGCTCCTGCCCGACAAGGTCGAGAACATCGTCGAGGCCGGGATCAAGCCGCCGATCGGCGCGCTCGACGGGCCGTACGCCGGCGGCGAGGGCAGCAGCATCGCGATGAGCACGGCGGCGTCGGTCGATCCCAACGGCACGGTCGTCGACTACGCGTGGAGCTTCGGCGACGGCACGACCGGCAGCGGCGCGAGCGTGACGCACACCTACGCCCAGGACGGCCTCTACACCGTCACCGTCACCGTCACCGACAACGACGGGCTGACCGACGCGATCACGACCACCGCCGCGGTGGCCAACGTCGCGCCGGCGCTCGGCGCGTTCGATGGCGCGACGCTGCTGCAGGGC
>VBLP01000172.1 GCA_005887925.1 Deltaproteobacteria bacterium
TGGGCGGACCAGGCGGCGGCGAGGTCGCCGGGGGCGGCGAACAGGGCGGCGGCGATGGGGCGCTCGGTGTCGACGAAGGCGCGGGCCTCGGCGGTGGGATCGCGGGCGGGGAGCGGGGTGGCGATGACGGCGGGATCGGTGATGGTGGCGATCTCGGCGGCGATCTCGGCGTGGCTGACGCCGTCGTCGTCGGCGATGTGGAGGGGGCAGATGACGCTGTTGTAGTCGACGATGGTGATGTCGCCGAGGCGGAAGATGCGGTTGAAGGGGAACAGGCGGCACGAGGCGGGCTTGGCGGCGCGGCCGTCCTCGACCTCGATGCGGCACAGGCCGTCGTCGGCGAGGAACCAGCAGCGGTCGCGAGGGTTGAAGGCGGTGATGGCGTCGCCGCGGCGGCGCAGGAAGGCGGCGAGGGCGGGCCGGCGGGCGAGGAGCTGGACGAGCTGGCCGCCGGCGACGTCGAGGCCGATGCCGTGGCCCTTGCAGCACGCGCCGCAGCCGTGGCACTGGTAGCGAAACCGGCGATCGGGCCACGTGAAGTACACGTGCTGCACGGGCGAGCGAGTATGCGCCGGGTGGCGCGAGCGCGCCAGGCGCTGGAGCGGCACGGAACGGACGCATCCGCACCGAGTGATCGGCAGCGATACGACGTCACGCGAGGTGCGAGCCGGTCGCGGATCTCGGGCACAGGGTCGGCGCGCCGAGAAGATGTCATCCGAACGGCGAGTCCGGCGAGAATCGGAGGCCGAAGCGCTGCGAGGTGGGCCGCGTTCGGCGTGCGATGCGATCAGTCCTCGTCGTCGTCGGTCTTGCCGCGGCGCTCGATGTTGGCGGCGCGGGTGAGGTCGCGGTGGATGCGGGCGACGCGCTCGACCTGGCCCTTGGCGGGGAAGCGCTCGTAGAAGCCGTCGACGCGGAACTGCTTGACGAGGTCGGTCCAGGGCGAGAGCCGGCGCGACCAGCGCTTGACGCGGTCATCCCTGGGCTCGGCGTCGTCGGCGGCGAGGTCGGCGCAGACGCGGAGCAGGGCCTTGAGGGTGACGGGCCTGGTGACCATGAAGTTGGGGTGGCCCCACGCGTCGCCCCAGGCCTTCTCGGCGGCGCGCAGGAAGTCGCGGACGATCTCGTAGTAGCGCTCGGCCTCGCGCGGGGCGTTGGCGCGGCGCTGGATCTTCTTCCAGTCGGCGGTGGCCCAGCGGTGGATCTCGTTGAACAGCTCGGCCTGGAGGATCCACTTCTCCTGCTTGCTGCGGCCGCCGAGGCGGTTGATCTTGTAGCGCAGGGGGCTGTCGGCCTCGCGGTAGAGCTGATCGACGACGCGCGCGGCGAACTTCTTGTCGGGGGCGGCCCACGAGACCTTCTCGTAGAGGTCGACCAGGTGGCTCTTGTTGATGCGGGTCGGCGTGGAGTTGATGATGACGAACATCTCGGTCGCGAAGTCCTCGCTCTTGGCGTCGAAGATCACGCAGGGGACGTGGATGGTGCCGGCGTCCTCGGGGTGGTGGCGGCGGTAGAAGTGGAGGGCGGCGAGCCGGTGCTGGCCGTCGATGATGAGGTACTTGCCGCTGGGCTCGGTGAGGTTGCCGACGTTGGTGAACGGCTTGACGGGATCGAACCGGAGGCGCTCGTCGGTGAACAGCAGGACGGTGCCGGGGATCGGCGGCTGGCTCGCGGCGGTCTCGTAGAAGTTCTTGATGGTGGTGACCTTGGCGCGCGACAGCTGGCGCTGGAACGCGGCGTCGGTGGCCTCGATCCGGGAGATGAACGAGGCGACCTCGTCACCTTCCTCGACGGCGTCGCCGGCGAGGCTGGGCTCGCCCTCGGCGTAGAACCGGCTGATGAACCGGACCTTGTCGAGGATGTCGTCGGCGGGATACGCGCAAAAGTAGAAGACGCTGTCCTTCTGCCTGATCTGGGTCGCGAGCACGGGGCGGACAATATACCGCTACCAAACGACACACTGCTTTGCCGGCACCATCTTGGAGCCGGTCTTGCAATGGAATGCCCTGGCAAACTCGGGGGTCGCGGACAGCGCGCCGTTGACCCGCCAGCGAGCGGGAGCGTGGACGTCGATCGCGGCGAGGAGGCGCTCGAAGTCGGGGCGCATCCGGGCGCACCACGCCTGGCCGAAGCCGAGGAAGAACTGCTGGTCCTCGGTGAAGCCGTCGGCGACGACGGTGTCGGGAGCGGCGGCGCGCAGCTGGCGGTAGGCGGCGAGCGAGAGCTTGACGCCGCCGATGTCGGCGATGTTCTCGCCGACGGTGTTGGCGCCGCTCAGGTGGGTGCCGCCGCTGACCTCGTAGGCGCTGTACTGGTCGATCACGCACCGGGTGCGCTGCTGGAACTGCTGCTCGGTGTCGGGCTGTCACCAGCTGGTGAGGTTGCCGGCGGCGTCGTAGCGGGCGCCCTGGTCGTCGAACCCGTGGGTGAGCTCGTGGCCGACGACGACGCCGATGCCGCCGAGGTTGACGGGGATCGCCGCGCCGGCGCTGTAGAACGGCGGCTGCAGGATGCCGGCGGGAAACACCATGCCGTTGAGCTGCGGGTCGTAGTAGGCGTTGACCTGCGGCGCGGCCATCTGCCAGTCGTCGCGGTCGACGGGCTTCTCGATCTTGGCGAGCTGGCGGGCGCGCTCGGCCCTGCGCGCCGCGAAGGCGTTGCCGGCCCACGCGCCGGGGTCGAGCTTGAAGCCGTAGGTCCGCCAGCGGCGCGGAGAGCCGATCTGGTAGGTCATCGCGTCGAGCTTGGCGAGCGCGCGGCCGCGGGTGACGTCGTCCATCCACGGCAGCGCCTCGAGGTTGGCCTTCATCGCTCGGACGATGGCGTGGACCTGGGCCTCGGCGACGGCCTGGCTGTCGCCGCCGAAGCGGTCGCGCACGAAGGCCTGGCCGACGAGGTCGCCGAGCGCATCGACGGTGAGGCCGACACAGCGCTTCCAGCGCGGCGATTGCTCGGGCTGGCCGGTCAGGGCCGAGATGTACTTGAACTGGAGCTCCTCGAGCTGGCGGGTGAGCAGCGGCGCGGCGTCGTCGGCGAGGTGGAACGCGAGGTACGATCGCCAGACCTCGGGCCGGGCCGCCGCGAGCAGCCGGTCGAGCCCGCCGAGCAGCTCGACGGAGGTCACGGTGATGTCGGCGACGTCGCGCAACCCGAGCGCGGCCCAGTAGGCGTCCCAGTCGAGTCGCGGCATGGCACGGGCGACGCCGGCGCGATCGATCTTGTGATAGTTGCCCCGCGGATCGCGGCGTGCGACCTTGTCCCTGGAGACGCGCGCGATCTCGGTCTCGAGCGCGACGATGTCGGCGGCCTCCTGGCGCGCCGCGCGGTGGCCGAGCACGCCGAGCACGCTCTCGACGTAGCTCTGGTAGGCGGCGCGCAGGCTGCGGGTGGCCTCGTCGTCGCCGAGATAGTAGTCGCGGTCGGGCAGGCCGAGGCCGCCTTGATCGATGCCGGCGATCACGTGGCGCGCGTCGGCGGCGTCCTGGACCGGCGACAGCACGAACAGACCGGAGAAGCCGGCGGCGTCGAGCGCGGCGAGCGCGGCGGTCAGCGTGTGGACGTCGCGGACGCGGTCGATCACGGCGAGCATCGGCCGGAGCGGCGAGAGCCCGGCGCGCTCGACCGCGGGCTCGTTCATGCACGAGCCGTAGAACGCGCCGAGCTGGCCGGTCGTGCCATCGCCCCGGCCATCGCCCCGGCCATCGCCCCGGCCATCGCCCCGGCCATACGCGACCTTGTCGGCCGGGATCGGGTGCGACGAGATCCAGCCGCCGCAGGCGAACTGGTAGAAGTCGTCGCAGGGGTCGGCGGTGCGATCGAGGGCGTCGGGGTCGAGGCCGATCGCCGAGAGCGACTGGAGAGTCACCGGCTTGGCCGGCGCCGGGTCGGCGGGCGCCGGGTCGCCGGCGGAGCGCGCGGGTGCCGGCGCGGGGGCGGGCGCGGGGGCCGGCGCGCGGGGCGCGGTTCCGGCGCACGCCGCGGTGAGGAGGCAGATCAACGTGGCTCGCATGAAGGCTCCGGGGATGAGCGACGCTTCCGTAGCACGGGGGACCGGCGCGATCTACCGTACGGTCGGTCGCGAGCTGGCTTACCGAACATCGAGGATGCGGCGCAGCGCGGGCAGCTGGCGCTGGACCAGGGCGATGCACTGGTCGGCCTGCTCGAGGGCACGCGCGACCTGCGGGCGCGCACCGTCGATGCGCGCGGCGCGAGGCGCGACGATCTCGGCGATCCGCGCCCGGCGCGCGGGATCGCAGAACGCGCCGGCGAGCTTGCCGAGCAAGAGGGCGGCGTCATCGCCGCGCATGCGCGCGAGCAGCTCGTCGAGGTGCGCCGCGAGGAAGGCCAGGCCGAGGTCGCGGGTCTCGCGGTGGCCGAGCACGCGGACGACGATGTCGGCGGTGTCGTGCAGATCGAGATCGCTGGCGAGGACGACGTCGAGCGCGCGCGACGCGAGGTCCGGCTCGGTGAAGCCGGCGAGGGTGTGGAGCAGCCGGTGGTGCTCGGTGCGATCGCGCGCGGCCCGCGCGGCGGCGAGGTAGCGGTCGAACCGGGCGGCGTCGCCGTGGCGCGCGGCGGCCTCGAGCACCGGCGCCACCAGGTCGTCGGGCAGGCCGGTGCGCCGTGCGAGCCAGCGGTCGGCGAGCCGGGTCGCCTCGGCGGCGAGCGCGGGGTCGAGCGCGGCGACCGCCGGGACGAGGTGGCGGCGCAGGCCGTGGAGCTCCGCGGACTCGTTCGCGCCGGGCCGCCAGCCCAGCTGCGCTGCGCGCGCGCCGAACGTCTTGCGATACCAGGCCTGCGCGGCGCGGTACATCGCATCGTCGAGGCCGGCGGTCGGCAGCGCCGCGGCGTCGAGCGCGGTGCGCGCGACCTTGTCGTCGCGATCGGCGATGATCGCGGGGACCAGATCGAGCAGCTGATCGAGCGCCAGCTCGTCGCGGGTGACCGCGGCGCGCAGGTCCTCGACCAGCATCATCCGCTCGGCGGGCGTCGGCCGGGCGCTGCGGGCGGCCGGCGCATCCGGCGCGAGCAAGAGGCGCGCGACGGCGGGATCGACCGTCGAGCGGTAGTAGCCGACGGCGTCGGCGTTGCTGATCAGCCAGCTCGGGCACGACCCGCCGCGCGCGGCCGCGCCGAGCTCGACCACCGCGGTCGCCGTGGTGAGCAGCACGCAGTCCTGGAAGCTGTCGCGGTCGTCGCCGTAGCGCAGGCACACCGGCACGCTCCACAGCCGGGCCGCGGGATCGGTGACGCCGGCCGGCAGCGATCGCTGCTGCGCCAGCTCGACCCGCACCGGCTCACCCGGCGCGCAGCGCAGCCGCGCGGAGATCCGCGGCGCCCCGGGCTGCTCGAGGAACGTGCGCATCGCCGCGGCGACCGCTGGGCCGAACGCGCCGGCGACGCCGGTCAGGAAGTCCTCGGCCGAGGCGGTGCCCCACGCGTGCGCAGCGAGGTAGCCGCGCAGGAAGCCGCGCCAGGCGTCGCGCCCGACGAACGCCTCGAACATCCGCATCACCGAGGCGCCCTTGAGGTAGGTGATCGCGCCGTCGAGCGACGCGGCGATCGCATCGCGCGAGGTCACCGGGCGGCGGATCGGCTGGGTCGAGAGCGCCTCGTCGGCGCGCATCGCCCGCACGGTCATGGCGACGCGCTCGTCGCGCACCCGCCAGGTCGGCTCGGCGGCCGCGGTGAGCTCGAGATCGGCCCACTCGGCGAGCGCCTCGTTGAGCCAGGTGTCATCCCACCACGCCATCGTCACCAGGCCGCCGAACCAGCAGTGCGACAGCTCGTGGGCGAGGATGTTGGTGTACCACTCGCGGCGCTCGCGGGTCTCCTGGTCGGGGCGGATCAGCGCCAGCGGCTGGCCCATCGCCACGAGCCCGGGGTGCTCCATCGTGCCCCACGACCTCGGCACGACGACGATGTCGAGCTTGTCGTAGGGATACGCCATGTCGAAGTAGGCCTCGGTCCGCCTCGGCCGAGGACTTCCTGACCGGCGTCGCCGGCGCGGCCGGCGGGGATGACGTAGCGGATCGCCGTGTTGGCGCGGCCCGCGGTGCCGCCGTCGATCACCTCGAACGGTCCGACCGCGAACGCGAACAGGTAGCTCGACAGCGGCGGGGTCGCCGCGAGCTCGACCCGCTTCATGCCGGCGGGCTCGGGGGTCTCGCGCACGACCGGCGCGTTGCCGAGGGCGACGTGGTCGTGCCGGACGTGCAGCGTCAGCTGCCACGGCACCTTGTAGCCCGGCTCGTCGAAGCACGGCAGCGCGCGCCGCGCGCCGATCGTGCTGAAGAAGGTGTACACGTAGCTGCCGGTGGTCTCGCGCTCGCTGTAGATGCCGCGGCTGCGCACGCGATCGATCGGCGCGCGGAATGCGACGTCGATCGCCAGCGCGCCGGGCGCGAGCTCGCGATCGGCCGCGAGGCCGACGAAGTCATCGCCGCCGGCGATCACGCGCGCGGGGTGGCCGTCGAGCGCGGCGCGATCGATCGCCAGGTCGGTCGCGTTGAGCCAGACCACGCGGGTCGGCCGCACGACCTCGGCGGCGATGCGGATCCGGCCGGCGGCGCTCGGCTCGTCGGGGATGACGGTCAGGTCGACGGCGTAGCTCACCGGCGCGACATCGCCCGGCAGGCGCAGCGCGGGCGGCGCGTCGGAGCTCTCCATCGCGGCCGTCCTGGGCGGCGCGGCCGGCGACGGCGGTGCGGGACGGACGGCGTCGGGCGGCGAGCAAGCGGCGAGCACTGCGACGAGAGCGCCACGCATGGCGGGCACGATACGCGACGCTCGCCGCGCGGCCGACGCGACTCACCCGTCGCAGGCTGGAGCAGATTGCGGCATGCAGCATTGCGCACCGCGAGCCGCGGCTGGACGCCGCTACGGGTGCCTCACGAACACGTCATCGATTCGATCTGCACTCGCGGCGCTGCTACTTCACGAACACGTAGTCGATGTCGATCTGCACCGGCAGCGTGGGCGCAATGGTGAAGGTGTACGCGCTGAACCGGACCGGCAGGAGGCCGGTCGGTACGTTGGCCTTGATCGGACCGTAGGTGGTCGTGTTCTGGACGAACGACACCTGGTCGGCCAGCCGCGTGATCTGCAGCGTGCTGGTCCCGCCGGGGTAGTTGTGCGTCGTCATCGAGCACGTGGGCGTGCCGCCCGACTTGATCTCGATGTAGCCGTCGTTGTCCTGGCCGCGGAACATCACGGCATCGGTCTCGCCGAGATCGCAGCTCGAGCCGATCGCGGCGGAGGCGAAACCGATGCCCTTGTGATCGTAGAACTGATTGGCGTTGATCGTCACGCGGGCTTCGAGCGTGGTCCCGGGCGAGAACCCGATGAGCGAGTAGACATCGACCGCCGCGTTGGCCGCCGCCGGCAGATGGAGCGACAGCACCCCG
>VBLP01000008.1:0-1511 GCA_005887925.1 Deltaproteobacteria bacterium
ACCGGCGGCGCAGCCGACCGGGGCGGGTCCGGCGGTGGCGCAGGCGGGATGATCGTCCTGCAATCGCCGAGCATCGCGCTTCACCCCGCCGCCGCCGTCTTCGCCAACGGTGGCCACGGCGGCGGTGGCGCCGGAGCCAACCCGTCCGGGACCGGCTTCACCGCCGGCGATCCAGGCACCGACCCCACCGATCCCGGCTCCGGCGGCGGCGGCGGCACCGGCGGCACCGACGGATCTTCCCTTCCCACATTCTCCGCCGGAGGCGGCGACGGTGGCTACGGCTACCCCGCTGCTGCTCCGATGCGCAACGGTCGAGCAGGCCTCAGCGCACAGCACGGCGGCGGCGGTGGCGGCGGCGGCGGCGCCCCGGCACGATCGTCGTCGTCTCGGCCACCAACATCACCGGCTCGAACGTCTCGCCGCCGCCGGTCCTCCCGCGGTAAACGAAGCTCGTAACCTCCCGCACGTTCACCGCGCCCGAGGCCGCGCGACAGCACCGCCGGCCCCCTCCTCCACCGCGCCATCGTCGACGGATGCGGCTTGACAGGCCGGCCTGCCGGCGCTACCAACGGACCTCACTGACAACCGAATGCGCGGATGGCGGAATTGGTAGACGCGCTAGCTTGAGGTGCTAGTGGGTAACACCGTGGGGGTTCGAGTCCCCCTTCGCGCACGTTCTAAGCGGCCGTAACTACTACGGTTCCGGTCGCAGACCCCTCGGTTCGTGGCACAAATGTGCCACGCGCGCCGAGCATCCTGACGATCCGCGCATCGGGATCGGTCTCGCCGATCGCCGCGTCGCGAATTACCTGCGGCAGCTCTCGCGCGTGGGTCTCGGCGACGTGGACGTAGAGCATCGTCTCCTCGATGCGCTTGTGGCCCATCCACGACTGCAGGCGCCACGGGTTCACGCCGAACAGCGCGGCGTGGGTTCCGTAGCCGTGCCGCAGGGTGTGCCAGTAGCGGACGGGCAGACCCGCCTTGCGGCAGATCCGCGCCATCCACCAGTTGGCCTCGCCGTCGGTCTTCTGCGAGCCGTCGGCGTTGCGGACCACGAAGCCCTCGCGCACGACCGACATGCGCTTGAGCGCTTCGTGGAGCGTCGTGGTCATAGGGATCGTGCGCCGCGTGCGGCCCTTGGGCGTGGTCGTCACGCCATTGCAGGTCTGCTGCCGCACCGTGATCGTCCGGGCGATCATGTCGACGTCCTCGCGCCAGCGCAGCGCCTTGACCTCGCCGACGCGCAGCCCGGCCTCACCGGCCAGGCACACCGCGGTGTACCAGTCTTCGCCCTCGACCTTCGCCGAGGCCAGGAGACGCGCGTACTCGGCGAAGTCCCACGCCTCGATCTCGGGTCGCTCGTACTTGTAGAGGCCCATCCGGGGCACCTTGGCGATCACGTTGCACTCGGCTGCGTAGCGAAGTGGCTTGGAGAGCACGGCCAGGATGTTGTTGATGCGCTTCTCGCTGAGCTCGGCTTCGACCAGGTCGGCGCGCAGCTGGGCGACGGC
>VBLP01000008.1:1614-13837 GCA_005887925.1 Deltaproteobacteria bacterium
GAACCGACCGTTGAACCAGTCGCCGAACGTGATGACCTTGGCTGGTTCCACCACGCCAGCGCGTTCCGGGTTCTGGATGCGCTCGATGTGCTGCTTGAGCGCATCCTCTGCGGCGCCCTGGGTGTTGCGGTGCTTGGGTGCAGTTCCCGCAATGCGCACCTTCTTTCCATTTGGTTTGCATATTTTCTCACGATAACTCCATCGGCCATTCTTGCGTCGGAACACCGGCATAGTCATGCTTTCCGGGTAGACGCGGCTTTGCACGGGTCCAACCATGACACGAGTGCGGGCCGGTGGAAAAGGAGTCTCTTGCCTAATCGACGGCACGGGATCGTGCCACGACCAGCGTAGTCATAGACGGTATTGCGGTCTACCCCGAGGAATGCGGCGACGTCCTCGGCGCTCATCACTTCTGCCTCCGGATCGCTGTCGCTCGCGTTCTCGGCGGCTCTGGTGGCGAGCGCGCCGCCTCGTGGATCGTTCCGCGGCTCGGTGCTGTCGATGCCTGACGATTCGGAGGGAGGTGCGAGCAAGTGACGCTGTAGCTCGTCACGAACGATCAGGCGAACGAGTGCTTCGAGACCGCGCGCATCCTGTGTGACAGGATGATGGAGAGGGGTTGGGTTCTTCGGTGGAGCATCCACCTCGATGCTCAGCATACGCAGTAGCCGATCGGCATCGGCACTGGACACAGCAGCCATGACACAAGCTCCTAAAAGGATGCGGCCCGCCGGGATAGGCAGGCCGCATCCACGACATTGTTGCTTTCGACACGATCTAATGATCTGTCGCGCTCAGAAGCCCAGAGCAGGGCTCCGGCGCGATCCGGATCGACGCAGGTAGCGATTACATGGGGCCGCAACCCGGGGTCGGCAGGACGGCGAGCTGCACCGGCTTGACCACCGACGTACCCGCTGGCACGAACAGGGCATCGGTGCCCGTCCAGCACGCGGCTGGCCCTTGGAGCGCCGTTGCGCCGATTCCGTAGGGGCCGGATGGAATGCCATCGACGGTGAGCGTCTCATCGCGCTCGATGCAGCTGGCCACCTGGGGGGAGCTACAGTTGATCGTGTAGGTGCCGAGCGTCGTCGTCCCGCGTGATCGCGTGAGCGTCACCGGGGCACAGCCGCCGGCGGCGTGCTCGAACACGATCGCGAATCCGGTGACGCCGGCGCCGCCTTGATCGCGCGGCTTGCAGTTGCTCGACGTCGAGAGCGTCGCGAGGGACAGCACGAGCTTGCCGCGGTCCGAGACAGCGAACGCGGTGGGTCGCAGTCCCGTGACCTGGCCGGCGGTGATCGTCACAGCCGCTTGGGTGGGCGCTGCGGCAAGCGTGGCGCCGTTCGCGGCGTGAAGGGTGAGCGTGGCATCGTACGCGCCGGCAGCAAGCGGCGAGGTCGTGCCTTCGGTATCCGCGCAGCCGAACGCGGACACCGTGTCGTTGCCACTCGCGCGGCTGTGCAGGAGCAACGACACGGAAGCCGCACCGACGTGCGCGCACGTGACCGGTTGGCCGAGCGCGGTGATCGACCATGCGGCCGAGGCCGAGCCACGCGCGGCCATGTCGGGGCCGCAGCTGTTGCATGCGGTGGTACTCGCCAGCGCAACGAGCGCAGCGATGGAACAAAAAAGCTTGGAACTCATGAGGTACGACCTTCCTGGTCTGTGGTTGATGGTTGGTTGTGGGTGATCGCTTGGGTGCGCGACGCGCTCGGCGCTCAACGCGAGCCCGACGGCGGCGGCACGGGAATGAGCTGAAACTGGATCCCCTTGGGCGTCGGGACGGTCACGCCCGGCGGAAGCGCCCCGCGCAGCCGCTGCAGCAACATGTCGAGGAGCTGGTCCGGCGGCATCTGCCGGAGTGCACGCGCGGCCATCGCGATCGGCGTGGTCGGCATCGGCGCGGTCGGCATCGGCGCGGTCGGCATCGGCGCGGTCAGCATCGGCGCGGTCGGCACCGGCGCGGTCGACATCGCCGGCGAGGTGAGCGTCCCCGCCGTGGTGAGCATCCCCGCCGCGGTGAGCGCCCCCGCCGAGGTGAGCATCCCCGGCGCAGTGGCCATCCCCGGCGCGGCGGTTGTCATCACCTGCGCGAACCGCGCCCAGAGATCGCGCGCCGCGTGCCGCGTGGGCTCGTCGGCGTCCGGCGCGAGGCCGCGACCGACCAGCTCGAGCATCACGTAGGCTTCGGGCGGCAACGCGGGCGGCAACGCCAGCACAGGGGTGCTCGTGATGCTGTGGTCGGGATCGCCGATGACGGGCGCGGCGGGCGCGGGCGCGGCGGCGCTCGCGCTCTCGATCAGAGGGTCGGGTGGGGGCGTGACGGTGTCCGACATGACGATCTCCAGGCGCGGCGCGTTCGCGCAGCGCGGTTGCGTGGTGGATGGCCGTGGCAGCTCAGCGCGGCGGATGGAGCGATGCGCCGGGCCAGCGCCGCTCGTAGCTTCGGACCGACACGAAGTTGGATCGCTTGGCGAGCCGCTGCTTGGCAGCGTTGCGTGTCAGTGGCGGGAGGAATGGCGGGATGTCGTTGGGCGTGAAGACCTGCCACGTCTTCATGAGCGGCTGCGGATCGAGGGCATTCAGGGGACCACCGGACCACAGCTCGAGGTGGAGGTGTTTCAAGCCGGCCGGATCGAGCGGATCTGCGCCGATCACGCCGAGCGGTTGACCAGCCTTGATCGCCAGGAACTTGTCTTTCGGGGCCCCCTTGGCGGGCGCCTTGGTCTCGGGCACGAACAGGGCATCCAGGTGCTGGTAGAACGTGGCGACGTTGCCGTGATCGAGCACGACGGCGAACCCGCGCGGCGTGTGCCCGGCGGACCACAGCACGCCATCGCTTGCCGCCACGGCCATCCACGCATCGGGCATCACGAAGCCCTTGCTCCCGTTGGGGCCGATGGGGAACGGATCGCTGGAGATCCGGCCGAACATGAGGTCCACGCCCAGGTGCTTGCCGGGTGGCCGCGGAGAGCCAAAGCCATCGCTGATGACCGGCGCGCGACCCTCCCAGCGCGGCACAGGCCATCCCCAGCGGCCGGTGAGCACCACGGGCGCCGATTGTTTGGGCGCCGGTAGTTCTGCAGGGGACGGAGGCGGTAGGGTGGTGATCTGCGGCGGTCTGGTGCTCGGCGGGGAAGGCGAAGGGCCCGGCTTGGGAGCGGGCGTCGGAGGCTGCGGAGTCGGCGGTCGCCACGGCACCGAGGGCGTGCCGGGTTGCGTGACTCCGCTGAGGGCCGCAGGTGCAGGCGTGGCCGCAGCAGCGTCACCGTGACGGAGCAGCAGGTACGCGACGAGCGTGCCGCCGCCGAGGAGCAGCAGCTCATTCATGGCGGCTCTCGTGGCCCGAGCGGCGCAGGAGCAAGAGCGCCAGCGCGATGCCCCCCAGGCCGATGCCGATCGACATGAGCGGCCGGGCGAGCACGTCGCTCACGAGCTCCTGCGCGGCCGTCCGGAGCGTGTGCGGAAGGTCCTTGACGGCCTGCACCGTCGCGTCCTTCAGGAGCTGCCAGCGCGAGGGGGCTTCGGCCGTCACCGCGACCTGGATCGCGATCGTCATGAGCGCCTCCCAGAAATCGGTGTTGTGCGCGTACACCGAGGACGGATCGACGTTGAGCGGGATCCGATCGATCTCGGCGAGCGCGGCCTTCCAGCGGTCGACGACGTGCCGATACGAGACATCAGTGACGTTGTGCTCGCCGGCCTTGGCCAGACCTGCAGACCAGTACGCGGCGAGCTGGCGGACGTCGGCGACCGTCGTGCGCGGGACATGGGTGACCAGCCGGCCGGTGACGACGTCCTCGCCGCGCAGGCGCGCGAACTCGTCGCGCTGCATCCTGGCCGCATCGTCCCAGGTCCTGGCGGCGGGAAAATCGAGCGTAGCCCCGGTGTCGACGGGCGCGGCGTTGCGCTGGTGGTGGCACGACTCCGGGACGTGGAACGCCCACGGCATCGGCGCGGCGTCGCACGCGTCGCTCTGCGTGGTGAGCAGGAGCAGCGCAGTCCAGAACTCGGGGTTGTGCTCGCACGGCTCATGCGCGGGCGCGTGCTTGACGTCGCGCAGCACGCGGTGCTGCACCTCCCGCCAGCACGAGTACAGCAGGCGATGATACGTGTCGCTCGCGCTGTGGCCGACGCGGGCGAGCTGCTCGGTCCAGTAATCCGTGAGCGCCAGCACGTCGGCGTTGCACGTCGCCGGGACCGTCGGTGCGAACGGGTTGAATCCGATGGTCTCGCCGCGCAGCGCGCGGAAGAATTCGAGCTGGCGCAGCGCCATCGCCTTCCACGACGGTTCGGCGAGCACCGTGACGAGCGTCGCTCGCGACGCGTTGCGCGGCTCGCGGGCCGCGGCCGGGCGAGCGGTCTCCAGCTCGCGCATCGCGTCGTCGATCACGGACAGCGCGGGGAGCGGCGCGCGCACGCGGTCCAGCTCGATGGTTGCGGCGGCGAGCATCTCCCAGAACGAGCGGTTGCCGAGGTACGGCTCGGTGCTGCCCTCGGGCTCACCGGCGAGCAGATCCGACTCGATGATCCAGCGCGCGACGATCGCGCCGGAGGCGTGCTCGTCGATCGCGGTGTCGAACACGAGCGCGATCGTGAACGCGTCGCGCGAGGTGGTATGCGGCCACTCGGTGCTCGGGGCGCCATGGGCGGCGACCGTGACAGTGCCGCGGCTGGCCTCGGCCTTGGCGCGCAGCATCTGATAGATATCGGACCACGATTGAATGGTAAGCGGACGCGAATCAGACATGACATCTCCTGAAGTGACAGCGTGAATGCAGTGCGAGTGTGGATGCGAGGGATCGGGAGCCAGGGCCGCGCGCGAGGGTCATGCGAGCCGTTGGCTATGGGTGTCTCGAGGACACCCGGGTTACTGAGTCACGAGCTTCGATGTGTTGCGATGTGCACGCGCAGCGCGCTACGGTTTCGCAGCGCTCGGCGCAGGGGGGAGGGCAGTCCCGCTCGCAGCGGGAGCCGCACTCGACGAGTCAGCCGGCCTGGCCGTCGCGCCCGCAGGCGCTCCGAGCGAGCCGATCGTCGTCGTCGAGCTGGCGCCGCTGTGACGCGGGGCGCTGGTACCGCTGGACGCATGAGTGACGTACTGCGGTGTCAGACGGTTCCACCACACAACCAGACCGGAGAACCAGCCCTGTGCCGTGGGTGGCTGTCCCTTTCCGTCGTACGCGGGCGTCGACATGGGGCGTTACCCGATCACCGTGCCGGGCCGCCGGAACAGCTCCTTGAGGATGCTGCCCAGCGTCAGGATCTGCTGATCACGGCGCGCGAACAGCGCGAGCGCGTTCTGGTACCGGATCAGGTTCGACGAGTTCACCGCGGCGTTGGCGGCCTGGTCCGACTCGAGGTTGTCCTGCGGCGTCGGCGCCGTGGGCAGCGGCAAGAACGCGGCGAACGCCTGCGCCACGATGTTGGCGAGGGTGCCGATGTCGCCGAACCCACCCAGGATCGTCGCCAGGTTGCTCGAAGAGCTCACCGGCGGCAGGACGTAGGGCGGGTTGACGGGATAGCCCGTCCAGCTGTTCGGCATCATCGTCGGGCCGTAGTAGCTCGGCGCTCCGTACTGATACGGCGCCGCGCTCTGCGACCACGCCGGGGTCATCGCCCCCGGACCCATGGCGGGCGTCGGCGAGCTCACGATCTGCGTCCGGATCGGGACGCGCTGCCCCGTGCGGTGATCGACCACGACCGGCGTCGCGTTCCGGTTCTCCACGTAATAGACATTTTCGTAATCCATCGTTTCGGTTCCTTGTCTTGGCCGCACAATTCCTCGCGCGCGGCCCTGACTCCCGATCCCAGTCAGTGCATGTGGATGGGTGAGCTACGGCATGACCTACCCGTGCGGGAAGACCGGGCCGTGGTGGAAGTGGGGTGGCCCGGGGGGATGCCCGTACTCGTAGCCGGGCGGACTGCCGTCACCGGCGACCGCCAGCTCGGCGCGCGCTCGCTCGAACGCAGCGTCCAGCATGCCCGGCGGGAGCGAGCCGAGGTCGGCGTTCTTGGGGCGCGGCAGCTGCGCGGTCTGCGTCGGCTGAGGCGGCGGCGCCGCCACCTTGGGCGCGATGGGGGCCGGGTTGAGCTTGAGCAGGAGCAGCTGAGAGCCCGCGGCCGACGCGGCGCCGACGCCGGCGAACCGCCGGAACTCGTGCGGCGACAGGGCGAAGTAGCCACCGGCGATGCCCAGGCCCGTCGAGACCAGCACGGGGTGAAGGCCCCACTTGACGGCGTAGGCCCCGATGACCGAGGTCAGCCCCGCGCCGCCGAGGGTCTCGGCCAGGTGGACCAGCTTCTCCTTCGTCGTCAGCTCGCGCAGCGCCTTGTCCCTCCTCGGCGCGGCCGGGCGTGGCGGCGGCGGCCCCGCGTTGCGGTAACGCGGCGGCGCATGCTTGGTCTTGGGTTTGGGCTTGGCCTTCGCGTTGCGCCTGGGTAGGTGCTTGCGTGGCGTGGGTGTGGGTGCGGGCATGGAAGCTCCCGGATCTGGAGACAGGGGGGACACGAGGTCGTCGCTCATGTCGGCACCGCGGCGCCGATGGCGTTGCGCTCGTCGTCCTCGTCGTCGGGGATCGTGCCGCCGAGCGTGCGATCGATCCCGGCCATCAGCGCCGCCGCGGTCGTGAGCACGTCGTCGATGGCGATGTCCGGGCACGACTCGTTCGCGAGCCACGCGTACGCGCAGCGCCGCACCCGCTCGATCGCCTCGCGATCTTCGGGGCAGCCGCGCGTGAGCAGGATCGCGATGTCCGCGGCCCACGACACCAGATCGCGCAGCACGCCGGCCACACCCGGCGGCGGACGCGTGCGGGGTGCGTCGCCTTCCACCTCTGGCGCGCCCAAGGCGCGGCCGTGGCTCGCTTGCGCGAGCGATGCGGGGACAGCGGCGCGCGAGGCACCGCCTACGACCTGCGCGTGCAGGTCAACAGGGGAGGAGCACTGCGCACCATGCGCAGGCTCGGGCGACGGAAGCGAGCGAGGTCATCGTGGCACTCTCCCGCGCACGACGTTTCAGGCCGTGCGCGGCGCGGCGAACTTGGCGAACGTGGCGAGCTGGGGCGGATGAGCGAACTCCCCCAGCGTACGGCCCTTGTCCCCGAGCTCGGCCTCGAGGAGACCGATGATGGCATCGGCCCCTCCGGGCAATCCGATCAGCTTCGGCAGATCGAGCGCGGCGAGCTTGGTCCGCAAGTAGGCCGACCCGACGCCGAGCCCGACGTTGCCGATGGCGCCGGCGGTCTCGTCGAACCATTGCGGCGTGTCGAACTTGAGCCCGCCGATGTCGATGTGCGCGTTGCGGCGCGCGAGCACCGCGTCGAGCACGTCTGCCAGGGCGCGCGCGGCGGTGCGCACGATGCCGATCGCGCGCGTGCCGTAGCGGTGTGCGCAGCGCTCTGCGATGGCGAACAGAAATCCCATCGCGTCGATCTCCCGGGGCGCGGGGACGGCGCCATCGTCGAGCATGCGGCGGATCGCGTTCTTGCCGAGGTAGAGCGCCGAGGGGCCGTTGCGAAGCTGGCCGGCGTCCTGTGCCGCCATGTCGACCATCCACGCGACCGCGTTGCGCGGTTCGACGGCGACCGGACCGGGCGTGTTGATCGCCAGGCCGCACTCCAGGCACTCGCTCGTGACCCGGGGATCGAGCACGATGGGCTTGCCGTCGACCAGCGGGAACGTGTGCATGCCGACCGGTGTGTCGACGGTGGCGAGCTGGTAGGTGTGCTCCGGGCGGTTGACCTCCTCGACGGAAACCAGGACGCAGGCGCGCTCGAGGCAGTTGGGGTCGGGCGCGCCGATCCGCACGCGTTGTGGAGGAGTGCAGGCGTGCACCCGCGGGCCGTCGGTGGGATCGCCGCGGTCGTCGCGCTGCGGCAACGAGCGGATGTAGTCGATCAGCTGCGGGGTGGTGGGGTACTTGGTGGCCAGCTCGAGCAGCACCGGATCGTTCTCCTCGACCATGGTCGCGAGGATCTGGGTGATGGCACCGAGGCACTGGTGATCGTTGAACGGCAGTCCAATCATGACGGGTCTCCCTTGGGCGTTGCGGTGGTCAGCCGCGCCAGCTCGGCGAGCCACGCCGTGCGCTGCTCATCGCTGAGGCCGGCGATCAGCTGGCTCGCGCGGGTTCGCTCCGGCGGCGAGAGCCCCTGCCAGATCTGCAGGATGTGTGCGTTGAGCATGGCGGCGGCGTCCTCCTGCGTCACGGGCGAGCTGGTGGTCGGCGTCGTCGGTGCCATCTCGGCCGGTGCCGCCCCGAGCGGGGATGCGGGACTCGGAACGGCACCGGCCGGCGCAGGCGCGGGCGGCGGGGGCGCGGTCACGGCATGCGCCGCATAGGCGCTCGCGGGCGGGCGCGACGAGCTCGGCGCGGCGGGCATGCTTGACGCCACCGGCGCGCTCGGCGCTGCGGGCGCTGCGGGCGCGCTCGGCGTGGTGGCCGGGGTGGGCACTGCCTTGCGCCAATCGAGGAGCGCCCCGAGCGGGAGTCCCCCGAGACCGCCGCCACTGGTGACCTTCTCGAAGATCAGCGGCACGAGCTTGTCGACGGCTTTCTCGATGATGAGGCGCAACGCGTCCGGCAGCATCGACCCGGGAGTGGCGTCCATGCTCTGATCTTCGTCTTCGTCGTAGTCCATCTGGAGGGGTGGCGGTACCGGTGGCGGGAGAGGCGCCGGTGGCTCTGCGCCAGCAGCTGGCAAATCACGTCCTCGTAGCGAGGTCGTCCGACCGCTGGACCGGCGAAGCTACCTTCGCTCTCGTCATCCTCGTCGGGGTCGTCGTCGTCGTCGCTCAAAGGTCCAGTCCAAGCTTGCGGAACGCCTTCGACCTTTCGCCGGTTCTCGTCGACCGCTTCGAGCCGATACTTTCCAGGGCCCGCCGCCGCGAGCAGATCCGTGTGCGACGCGTCCACGCGCACGATCAAGGGCTTGCCTCCATCGTGGATCAGCGCCGGGCGTCCTCGGCGCTCCGAGGCGCGGCGTACCTTCCACCCCTGTACCTGCGGAGGCACCAGGAACGGCTCTCCTTCTTCGTTGATCGCCAGCTCGCAGTTCATCATCGAAAATTCCCCCTCTATATAGATCGGGGTTGAAGCAGATTCTTGATGCGCTTTTCTCGATCTTTCTTTAGGTCGCGATTTCTTTTTCGGAGCGATCCGCATCAGGCCAGCTGGATCACGCCCGACGAGAACCGTCGCGCTTTTGACCTCGCGAATAACGCGCGAATTACCGCGCGAATTACCGCGCGAATTATCGAGCTCGCCGCCGCCTCCGACGAAAACGCGTCCGCATGGTCGCGCGCGAGCCCTTGCGGAATTCATTTACGCAGGCTCCATCCAGGTGGGTTCCCCCCTTTTGGGGTGAGCGACCACCGCGGCGCAGCGCGGCAATCATGGTGACGCAGCACATCAGTGTTGCGACGGTCCGATCGCCCGGGACGCACGCCGGGATGACGCCACACCGTATCAGCGTCAAGGCTCGGCGACCGAGCGTTGCAGGCTTCGCTCCGGGTGGCACATGTGCACGCCAGCATCCGGGTGGGCACTCGTCTGCCCGCCCGCTCCTGCGCATGTGCCAGCCATCGCGCAGGACCAGATTGCCGAGAGCGGTGGTGAGCGCGAGCGGCCGGCCATCGACGCGCGGCGCAACAGACGCGTCGAGCGGCGCAACTTCTCGGGGTTCGTCGTCCGTGGAGTGCTACGCGCTGCGCGATTTACGTCGGTGGAGGGCGCGCGAAACGGCACGTCGAACCCGAACCGTCCGACCAGCGATGCCGATCGCCCACGTGATCGGGAGCGTGGCCGCGTCGGGGGCACCTTCGGCGTCCGGAGGCGTAGGCGTCGCGGTTGCAGCTGCGGCTACGGCCGCGTACCCAACGAGCCGCTTCCGCGCCGCTCGGTAGACCCACTCCGTCATCCCGGTGCTCAGCACGGCGCGCCGCGAAGTGTGTCCGCGGTCGTAGAGCGCAAGGAGTTGCTGCGCGGGCTCATCGCCGCGAGCTTGCTCGCGAATCCGAGACACCAGTTCCCCCGGATCGAGCGGCTGGTCATCGCTTTCGAGGGCCTCGTGCCGGCTGTCGAGCACGAGCGCGCTGGGCTGGGTACGACGGAAGCGATTCGCTCGGCGCCGCACCTCCCGCTGCAGCTGGGGCGCGAACGGGCGCTCCGGGTCGTAGGGCAGATCGCCAAGCAGCAGGTCTCCGAGGACGTCCCAGACGAGCTCGTGCGCCACCCAAGAATCGCGACGTACGCGCGCATACCTCTCTGCGATGCGGTACAGGGCGGCCATCGCGTCGGCGTCGCGCAGTTGCGCATCGACCGCAGCGCGGGCCGCCGGCAGGTTGTGGCCAATCTCGTCGTTGCGATGAGCAGTGCCGTCAGCGTCGTTCCAGTTCATCACTCGCATCTACGACACACCCGGAGCAAACGGCATGCATCGTATGCGGAATTGACGGGTGTAGCTCAAATTCGCTCAAACCCGTCATCGATGTCGTGTTCCTGATGTGATCAAGATGGCCATTGCCAGGTCACGCATGGTCACATCCGTCGGATTTGCGATCTCGAACGCTCAAACCGACCATCGATCAGAACTATCGATAAAGCGCGGCGGCAGTGGCATGACCGTCCGTCGACTTTGCGATCCTGGATGACAAAACCGACCGTCGAGGCAAGCCATGGACGGGGCGCGGCGATAGCTGGCATGGCCGTCCGTCGGGTTTCGGATCCTGGAGGTCAAAACCGACCGTCGAGGCAAGCCCTGGACGGAGTGCGACGGTAGCTGGCATGACCGTCCGTCGGGTTTGCGATCCTGGACGTCAAAACCGACGGCCGTTGCGGGCCTATGGACAAGGCACGGCGGTAGCGATGATGATGTCGCCATCAAGGCCGCTGAGCACTCAGTCGACGGTCAATGCGACTCGCAGGAGCAAGACGCACAAGGTACTGTCCATGTCCGCACGAAGATTGATATAAGACACGCTTGAAGGCCTGTGGCCACCGATGTTCATTTGACAGGTATGACCACGGCTGGCGCCGGGCACTGTTTGTCCCCAGTGTCGGCGAGCTTGACTGCGTCCGAATCACCTCCTCCGATAGCGCGGGCGAGTTCCATATTAGCCAGCACTCGAAGCGTTTCCTTGCGCAACGCGACCTTACGTGGTGGTTTCTTCATTGCGCGACGATAGCGCAGCGGGGATGGTGACCGCACGCGTCGATCACGTCCTCGGGTCGCGGGAGCCTCCAGCGTGAAATTTCCCCAGTAAATCCGCGCGTCACGAGATCAACGCCCTCGACGTGGATTCCGATGACGGCCGACTTGTGCGCCGGCAGTATCCAAAGCTTAGCCCCGGTAGCCACATCCCAGAACCGCAGGAGTCCATCCGCATCGCCAGCGATCACCAAGCGGTCGGATACCGTAGCATCGCCGAGGAACCGTGAACCCCCTCGATACACCTGGAGAAGCTGGCCCGTTGCGCCATCCCACAGCCGGGCCGCGCCATCGGCGCCTGCCGTGAGGATGCGCTCCCCCACGACCCAGCGCGCCGAGAACACCCGGCCGACGTGACCCTCGAGCTGCGCGATGACGCGACTACGATCCAGGTCGATCAGCAGTGGGGAGGCCGTGTTGCCGGTGTAGGTCGGGGTGGCAAGAAGACGAGATCCGTCAGGCCGAAGCGACATCATGCGGACGGGCACCTCAAGATCCGCGAGGGTTACACCGCTGCGGTCATAGACGCGTAGTCGTCGTTGCGCATCGGCCACGATGACCCTGCCATCTGAGAGAATCGCTGCCGCGTCGACACCTCCCGAGGACTGCAGCGCGAGTTGCCCGCTGCGGTCACGCGTGATGAGGACGGAGCCATCAATTGCTCCGCTGACGATGTCGCTCCCCGTGTTCGCGAACGCCACAGCACTCACCGGTGCGGTGTGAGAGATCGCCCGCAGCAGCCGGCCGCCCGGAAGCTCATATACCTGCACAGTATTTCCGCGGGCGATCGCGGCGCGGTCCCCGGTACCAGATACCGCCGGAGTAACCACCCGATAGTCGCCGTCTGGTAGTAGCCACGTGTCTCGGTCAGTGTGGCGAGCAAGGAGGTACTGATGCCAGAGACGACGACGGATCGGAGCAATGGGGTGCGCGTGCGCACGCTGGGTCCCCCGGTCGAATGGACGCCGCCGCGGGGACGCGTACGATGGCAGCTCGAGGACGGCGAGGCGATG
>VBLP01000688.1 GCA_005887925.1 Deltaproteobacteria bacterium
AGCTGATCGCGTCGCTCGGCCAGCCGGGCTCGCTGCGCGCCGTCGGCATCCGCCGGGAGGACCTCGACGCGATCGCCGAGCGCGCGCTGAGCTATCCGGCGGTGCGGATGAACCCGCGGCGGATCGAGGCCGCCGCGCAGGTCAGAGAGATCCTCGAGCTCGCCTGGTGACGCGGAGAGCCGCCGCCACCGGCTCGCGGCCAAGCGCGGCTCAGGGCGCCGGCGGTGCGCTCGGCGACGGCTGTGCCGGTGCCTGCCGGCTCGGTGACTTCGGAGGCGCGGGTGCGGGCGATGCCGCGGCGGCCGGCGGCGTCGCGGCGTCCTTCGCTGCCTCGGCAGCCGGACGCAGCACGCCGATCACGAGGTTGTGCTCGTCGAGGAACCGCGCCGCGCTCGCCTTGACGTTCGCGCTGGTCACCCGCTTGAGCATGGCGTCGAGATCGGTCGCGCGCGCGAAGTCCTCGTGGAAGTAGTACGCGCTGCGCAGCCGGCTCCGCCACCATCCGTTGCTCTTGAGGTTGACCTCGCGCTCGCGGCGCAGCTGCTCGGTCACCTTGGTCAGGTAGTCGGCGCCGATGCCGGCCTTCGCGATCGCGCGGATCTCGGCGAGCGCCGCCGCCTGGAGCGACGCGACGTTCGCCGGATCGCAGCCGAACGAGATCACGAGGCTCCGGCGCTGCACCGGCTCGCGCGTCACGAACGCGTTGATCCGCACGCCGTACACGCCGCCCATGTCCTCGCGCAGCACCTCGCGCAGCCGGATCTGCAGCACCATCGACAGGATCTCGGCGTCGCGCTCGCCGTCGAGCGACCACCGCATCGGTGCGCCCATCGACAGCTCGACATGGCTCTTGGCCTCGGCGCCCGCGACCACCGTCTTGGTGATCCGGCCGACCGGGTAGCGGATGCCGACGTCCTTCCAGTGCGCCTTGCGGCCCGCCGCCGGCAGGCTGCCGAGGTAGGTCTCGACCAGCGGCTGCAGCGCCGCGAGCTCGAGGTTACCGACGAACACGAACGTGAAGCCGCCGAGATCGGACAGCCGATCGCGGTAGATCGCGAGCGCGCGATCGAGGTCGACCTGGTCGAGCATCTCGACCGTCGCCGGCCGCCGGCGCAGGTGGTTGCCGCTGGTCACCGCGAGCATCTGCTCGGCGAACGCGATGTCGGGCAGGGCCGTCTTGTGCTGCAGGAAGTCGCGCTGGCGCTCCTTCCAGGCCGCGAACGCGCGCTCGTCGCGGCGCGGCGCGGTCAGCTTGAGGTACACCAGCTGCAGCGCGGTCTCGAGGTCCGCCGGCCGAGCCGATCCCTGCACCTGCTCGCCGAGCTCGCCGAGCAGCACGTTGGCGCCCGCGACCTTGCCCGCCAGCGCCTTGCGCAGCGCGACCGCGTCGAGCTCGCCGGCGCCCGACGCGTTCATGATCTCGCCGGCGAACCGTGCGTGGACGAAGTCCCTGTCCGGCACCAGCGACGTGCCGCCGAGCTGCCAGCCGGTGAACATGACCTCGTCGTTCTGGAACACCGTCGGCTTGACGACCACGCGCACGCCGTTGCCCAGCGTCCACACCGTCGCATCCGCCGCCGCGTCGTGCGTCGTCGCCACCACCTTGCCGGGCGCCGGCGGATGCTCGACCAGCCCGCGCGCGGCCACCTCGCCCGCGTCCTTCCACGGCTCGAGCCGTGCCGTCGTCGCGGCCGCGACGATCGCCCGGACCTCGGCCTCGCCCGGCAGCACGGCGTCGGCCGGCGCGCCGATCGCAACCACGCGGCCGCGCGCGCCGCCCCAGCTCCGCGCGAGGTGGTTGAGCTCATCGAGCGTGACCGCCGGCGCGATCTCGCGCACCGCCTCGAGCTCCCAGCGCCGGCCCGCCATCTGCTCGTCGTCGAAGAAGTTGCGCGTGATCTCGTCGGCGATCAGCCGCAGCGGCGCCTTGTCCCACTCGCGGGCGTCGTTCTCGAACTGCGACACCAGCTCGCGGCGCGCGCGATCCAGCTCCGCCGGCAGGAAGCCGTACTGCTCGACCCGCGCGATCTCGCGAAACAGCACCGCGAGCGCGTCGCCGACCCGGCCGCCCTTGGCCCCGGCGCTGCGGATGAACCCGTCGCACGTCCGGGTCAGCTCGCTCGTGCTCGATCCCGCGCCGGTGATCGGCGCCGCCGGATCCTGCGCCAGCTCGCCGAGCCGCGCGTTCACCATGTGGTGGTACAGGCTCTCGACCACGAAGCGCCGGAAGTCGCCGCGCGTCGCGTTCCTGCGGTGAGCGAGCTTGTCGTACACCGCGACCTGCGTGAACGGCATCTCGCGATCGTTCGCGATCGTCACCGCGAGCTCGTGATCGTGCGGCACCGGCACCGGCGCGCGGGTCCGCGGCTGCGCCGGCTCGGCCAGGTCGCCGAACCGCGCCGCGATCGCCTGCTCGATCTCCACCGGATCGAAGTCGCCGACCGCGATCACCGCCATGTTATGCGGCCGGTACCAGTCCTTGTAGAACCGGACCAGCTTGTCGCGCGGCGCGCCCTTGATCGTCTCGGGCAGTCCGATCGGCAGCCGCTCCGCATAGCGCGAGCCCTGGAACATCACCGGCCACTGGCGATCGCGGATCCGCGCGAACGGGCCGCGCCCGAGCCGCCACTCCTCGAGCACCACGCCGCGCTCCTTGTCGACCTCGACCGGATCGAAGCTGACATCCCCCGCCCAGTCGCGCAGGATGTCGAAGCCCTTCATCAGCACGTCGCGGTTGTCCGTCGGCACTGTCAGCTGGTACACCGTCTGATCGAAGGCCGTGTACGCATTGAGGTCGGCGCCGAACCGGATCCCGGCCCGCTCCATGTAGTCGACGATCGCCTGCTTCGGGAACCGCCGCGTCCCGTTGAACGCCATGTGCTCCACGAAGTGCGCCAGCCCGCGCTGGTCATCATCCTCGAGCACCGAGCCGGCGTTGACCGCGAGCCACAGCGCCGCCCGCTGCTCCGGCTTCTGGTGCTTCATCACGTAATACGTCAGCCCGTTGCCCAGCGTGCCCCGCTTGATCTGCGGATCGAGCGCGACCACCGGATCGACCGGCGCCACCGGCGGCGCCACCGGCACCGCGGCCACCGCCGGCGCGGGCCTGGCGACCACCCCAGCCGACGCCGCTCCGCCCTGCGACGCCGACGGCCTGGAAGCCGGCGACGCTCCGCACGCCGCGAGCACGACCCATGCAACGAGAACCGATCTGCGCATCATCTTCCCCCGAGAATTCACGCCGCATCTTGCGCTGATCACGGTGGCGAAGACAACCGATCCGAGAAGCCAAGCCGTTCGATGAAGGCGAGCGCGCTCTCCACGACAGGGCGATCGATCGCTACGCGACAAAGTTCGTCGCCGAGAGTCCACCTCCGCAAGCGAGACATCAGCGCTGTTCGTCCAAGCTGACGTCGGCACTGATCGTTGACCGGATCCAGCGGCGCGGGCCAGCGGCACATCGCTTCGAGCGCGTTCAGGACGAGAGGCACTCCGCGACCGCTTGCGGCGCTACTTGCCGAGCGCGAACGTCGTGGTCAGGAACTGCTTGACCGCCTTGACGGTCGCCTGATGAGCCGCCGCGTTGTATCCGACCTGGGGGCCGAGCTCGACGCAGGGATCGTGCAGATCGAAGTGCTTGCCCGTGCGCGCATTGACGATGTCGCCGCGCTCGGCCTCGCGTAGCGCGCAGTTGCGCGTGGTCTGGCCCTGCGGGAGCTTGATCGGCTTGGCCAGTGCCGAATTGTCGTAGGCATGGAGGGCATTGGGGTACTCCGCCAGGGCCACATCGGCGCCTGCCTTCTTGAGCCGCTCGACATAGCTGCGGCACGGTCCGATCGCGACATAGTCATCGGCGATGCCGTGGAACAGACGGATCGGTTTCCTGGCTACCTTGTCGTCGTCGCGATAGGCTACGTTGCAGGGGGTGTAGAGGCCGATGTGGGCGGCGAACGATACACCTGGACCGTACATGTTGTGAAACCGTTCGACCGCCGAGTACACCGCTGCGACCGCGCCCTTCGAGAAGCCCATGACCGCGATCCGGTTGCGATCGATGCGCGGGTGCTCGGAGAGCACGGCGAGGGCACGGTAGGCGTCGGCCATCATCGCGAGCGTACTGAGCTGCGACTGGTCGTTGATCGTGTTCACGATGCCGCGGCCCGAGAATGAATCGACGAGGAACACCGCGACGCCCAGCCCGAGGAGCTCGCCGGCCCAGCGGTCGGCCGCCCCGCTGAGGCCGCCCGAGCCGTGGATCAAGATGACCGCGGGCAGCTTGTCAGTTCCCTGCGTCGGGAGGCGCAGCTCGCCGGCGATCTGCACCGGCTTGCCGTCCTTGTCGCCACGCAGGAACTGCCCAGTGTCGAGGGTCGTCGACTGGATCGGGATCACTTCCAGGCGTGCGACGGTCGACTGGGCCGCAGCGGTCTGCACCGCGACGGTCAGGGCGAGGCTGGCGACGAGGGCTGTGCGCATGACGCGCAGGCTAACACGCGTCGGCCGTCAGTGAGCTCACCTGGACTGCTTCGCCCTGCGGAGGCGCACCAGCAACCAGAGGAGCAACAGCGCGATGATCACCGCCACGAGAACCCGGCCAGCTGCGTAGCCGGCCTTGTAGGCGTCTGATTCGCGATCAACGCCGCCGATATCGCCACTGTTGATGCCGAGCGGATGGAATCCGCTACTGTCGAGCGTCAACGACTGCAGCGCCGAAGCACACGCTCCCTGGGGGCCGGTGCATGTCGCCGCAACGGACAACAGGTAGGCATCATTGACACCAGTCAGCCGTCTCATCCAGAAGCTCCGTCCAGACGCGTCGATGACCTGGTCCGCGATCAACGTGTGGTTGTGCTCGCGTGTCGTATAGCTCGTTTCCGAGCCCAGCTTGATGCTGCTTTCGTGGGCCCCGGCCTCGAAGTCTCGCGTCGCCCGGCCCGCATCTCTACCACTGGCTGCTGCTCGCGTGAATATCACGAACAACGAGTCTCCCGTCGGGCTCTGGTAACCCACAAGCTCCATGGCGCCGCCCTTTGCCATCAGCTTCTTTTGCTGCTCCTGGATCTGGGGCTGCTGCCGGAGAGCTGTGGATACATCCTTCCACTCCGGTGGCGCGACAATCGACCACTGCGCCGACGATGCCGAGGCCATGGTGGCGACGACCATCCAGCTCATCCCGACAAGCGCGTATCCAGGAACCCTCATGGATCACCCGGATCGAGATATACCGGAAAATCGGCAACATCGCCAGCAACGTGGTCGTTCGACGAGCAACCGCGGTTTCGCCTTCACACGGGGGCGCACATCACTGCGCGACAGCGCACGCGGCGACGGCTTCCGGCGACGAGAGCTGCATTCGCGGGCCGCTCGAACGCCGCATT
>VBLP01000689.1:0-4746 GCA_005887925.1 Deltaproteobacteria bacterium
GGTGCAGGCGAACGTCGAACAGGCCTTCGAAGAACTGAGTCACGCCACGGACGTTGACGTTGTCGACGGGGTTGACGAACGTCACCGTGGTGCCGACCGGCACGCGCAGGTGGGTCGGAGCCATCGCGTTGACCGCGGTCGACTCGGTGGTCCCGACGGTGTTGGTCGCGGCGTTGTACGTCCGGCCGATCACCACCGTGTTGTTGACGACGGCGCCGTCGACGGGATCCCCGGACACGGGGCGACGGACGACCGGTGGCGTCGGGGTCGGCGCCGGCGCGACGCCGCCGCCGATCTTGAAGGCCCAGAGGAAGTCGCCGCGCGGCGCGGAGCTGCCGTAGGGGATGTCGGTACCGCCGGCGTACACCGCGATGTACTGTTCGCCGTCGATCTCGTAGCTGATCGGACTGCTGCTGATCGCAGCGCCTGACTGAAACCGCCAGACCTCGTGACCGCTGCGGGCGTCGAGGGCAAGCAGGTTGCCGTCCGGCTGTCCGATGAACAGCAGATCGCTAGCCGTGGTCAGGATGCCATTGCCATGCGCGAGCTCGTACGGCATGTGCTTCTTCCACCGGACTCGGTTGGTCGACGGATCGACGGCAACGATCCCGCCGGTCTGGTACTCGCCGGGCGGGCGCAGCCCGTTGGCCGACTCGGTGAGCGAATGCGCCGCGGCGACGTAGCCGAAACCGGTGTAGACCAGCCTGGTGCTGTGGCTGTACGACTGGTGGTTCCAGTCGGCACCACCGCCGTGGCCGGGAATGCGCGGTTCGGATCGCCAGGGATCGCGGTGCCGAGCGGCTGGTCGACGATCATGTGCTCGGTCCACGTGCCTTGACGCGGGAACGGCTGCGTGGGCCACGTCTTCTGCCGCGGGTCCTGCGGCACCGGGATCTCGTCGATGCCCAGCGGCGCGGAACCATCCCGGCGGTCGAGGATGTAGTACATCCCGCACTTGCTCCCGTAAATGACGATCTTGCGCCGGTGGCCGTGAATGCGGACGTCCGCCAGCACCGGGGCCATCACGTTGTCCATGTCCCAGATGCCGTGATGGATCGACTGGAAATGCCAGCGGTACTCGCCGGTCTTCATGTCCATCGCGACGATCGAGCTGGAGAACAGATTCTGGCCGCCGCGCAGCGAGCCGTCCTGCGATGACCGGCTGCCGCGCGCGTTGCCGAACGTCCAGTACACCAGCCCGAGCTCCGGATCGATCGCCGGGTGCATCCATGGCGTGGCGCCGCCGGTCTGCCAGGAGGTGCCCTCCCACGTGTCGTTGCCGAGCTCGCCCGGACCGGGAGCGCCCCAGAGCCACCAGACGACATCGCCGTTCGTCGCATCGAGCGCAAGGGCGGCGCAGCGACTGCTGTCGTGCGTGCCGCAGTAGAGCAGGCCGTCATGGTGCGTGACGGCGACCTTCTCCATGTTGCCGAAGCCGTTGATCTGCTTCTCCCAGACCATCGCGCCGGTCGCCTGGTCGAGGGCGATGATCCAGTTGCCCTTGCCGTGGGTGAAGACCTTGCCGTCGCCGACCGCCACGCCGCGCCGGGTCAAGGCTCCGCGCGTCTGGAGGTATTTCCATTTCGTGACGCCGGTCTTGCCATCGACGGCGAAGACGTTGCCGAGCGCGGACTCGATGTACAGCACACCGTCGACGGCCACCGCGGTGCTCTGGTTCGTCCCCGTCGTGATGCCGCCCTCGATGCGATTGAGCCAGGCCCCGCCGAGCCGGTGGATGTTGTGATGACCGATCTTGCCGAGCGACGTGAAGTTCTGATTGCCGAGGTTTCCGCCGATCTTGGGAAAGTCCCGAGCGGCGGCCGCCGTGCAGCCATGGAACAGCTCGTCGCGTTCCGCCGGATCCGGATTCGCGAGCGCCGTGCGGGTGAGCTCGGGCACCAGGACGGTACCGACGGCGGTGGCTGCGGCTCCTTTGAGGAAGGCTCTTCGCAAGATGCGTCTACTACGGGGAACGCGTGTCATACCGGTCACCTCGATTCGAGTAGATGGGCGAGCAGCGGTCTGGCCGAGCTCGATGCGCCCGGGCCGTGAGTCATGTTTTCGGCCGCATCGTGTACGAACTAGTTCGTTTCGTCAAGCACGAGTGTGACTGGGTCAGCTGGGCCGTCATGGTGTGACCGGCTGGGCGGCGCATCGTTCGGTCCAACGTTTCCTTGATATGTACGAACTGGTTCGTTACGTTAGTGGTCCCGACGTCACCGGCCCAGCGATCGACGTCCGATGTGGCGGATTGAAAGGAGACAGCGATGAGCCAGGATGCACAGCAACCCGCGCATGCGGCGATGCGCACGCGCGCCGTGACCGCCGCCACCGTCGGGACGGCACTCGAATGGTTCGATTTCACGCTCTACGGAGCGCTGTCGGCGACGGTCTTGCCAAAGCTGTTCTTTCCCGCGATGGAGTCGACACCGGCGCTCCTGGCGTCGCTCGCCACCTTCGGTGTCGGTCTGGCTGCGCGGCCACTCGGTGCGATCGTCTGCGGCCATCTCGGCGACAAGCTCGGGCGCCGCAATCTCTTGCTCGGCACGGTCTCGATGATGGGGCTGTCCTCGATGCTGATGGGAGTGCTGCCGACCTATGCAAGCATCGGCGTCGCGGCTCCTGTCCTGCTGGTCGTGCTGCGCATCCTGCAAGGCTTCGCGCTCGGCGGGGAGTCGACCGGCGCCCAGCTGATGGCGATCGAGCACGCCAGCCCCGATCGCCGAGGGCGGTACTCTGGCCTGCTCGGCGTGTGCTCGCCGCTCAGTCAGATCATGGCCAACGGCGTGCTGCTGCTGCTGGCGTCCATCATGTCGCCCGAGGCGTTCGAGTCGTACGGCTGGCGCATTCCGTTTGTCCTGAGCTTCGCCCTGGTCATCATCGGCGTGTATATCCGGCTGAAGGTGAGCGAGACGCCGGCCTTCGTGGAGCTGCGCAAGACGCAGGTCGTACAGGTCAGTAGCCCGCTGCGCGATGTGTTCCGGCTCCACGGCAGGACGGTGCTGCGCTGGATGCTGTTCTTCTGTGGTCCCGCCGCGATCTTCTATCTGATCGTGGTGTTCTCCCTCAGCTACATCACCAAGACGCTCGCGCTACCCAAGCAGACCGGCTTCCTCTTGCTCATGGGCGCCAATGTCTGCGCGATCGTGGGGGCCCTCGCCGGCGGCATGCTGAGCGACAAGCTCGGCCGCAGGAAGGCGCTCACGATCGGCTCGATCGCGACGCTCGTGATGCTGTTCGTGTATTTCCCGATCCTCGACTCGAAGAGCTTCGCTCCGATGCTGCTGGCGATGGGATTGTTCCTCGGCTTCACGCAGTTTCAGAGCGGTATCCAGCCGGTCGCGTTCGCCGAGGCGTTTCCGACCAACGTGCGCTACTCCGGGTCGGCGCTCGCCTATACCGGAGCCAACCTGGTCGCCGGCAGCCCGATGCCGGTGCTCGCCGTGTGGCTGCTGTCGCTCGGCGGCGGCTCGCCGTGGGGGGTCGTGGCGGTGTGCGTCGCATTCAACGTCATCTCGCTGATCGCGATCCGCACGGCACCTGAAACACTCGGCATCGACCTGCATCGTGCCGATTCCGCCGCTAGCCTCGCGGGACGCGATGGCTTCGTTCAGCGGGTCGAGGCGACGTAGGTGTCGTTGGTCCGGTGAGGGCTCGGCTCACCCGTCGGGCGCGCCTGTGCTCGCGTGATGCACGCGCTTGCCGGGCGAGTAGATGTCCATGATGTTCCAGTGGCCGGCCGTCGGCACCGGCTCGTTCTGCATCACGACGTCGATCACACAGGGCCGGTTGGCCTGGATCGCCCGCTCCAGCGCCGGCTTGAAGTCACCGGCCGCGGAGACCGTAACGCCGTCGACGCCATACGCTCGCGCGATCGCCGCGTGGTCGGGCGAATACGGCTTGCCGTCCTTCTCGAACACGGTGCCGAACGTCGTCCCGAAGTGCGCCTTCTCCAGGCCCGCGATCGTGCCGAAGGCGTGGTTGTTCATGATGACCCACACCACGCCGAGGTCTTGCTCGAAGGCGGTGGCGAGCAGCGCCGGGTTCTGGCCGAACCCTCCGTCGCCGACCAGCGAGACGACGGTGCGCTCGGGGTGGGCGAGCTTCACGCCCAGTGCCGCGGGCGCGCCGAAGCCCATCGTCGCGTATCCGCCCGGCGTGAAGATCGTGCCCGGTTCGTAGATCGGGAATTGCTGCCCGACGCCGTTCTTGTTCCAGCCGACGTCGGTGGTGAGGAAGGCGTCACGCGGCATCGCCGCGCGCACGTCGGCGAGGATGCGCTCGGGCCGCATCGGGTAGGTATCGCTCTGAGCGTGGGCGCGGGTCTCGGCGGCAAACCGCGCGCGCGCCGCCGCGATCTCCCCCCGGCGCTCGGGGCGCGTCACCCCCGCGGGCGCGAGCTTGCGGGCCGCGCGGTGGAGCGCCGTCAACGCCTGCTTCAGATCGGCGACGGCGCCGACCTCCACCGGATAGTTGCGGCCGATCTCGGCCGGATCGATATCGATCTGGATCAGGCGGGTCGGCGGGAAATTGAACGTGTACTCCGGCTCCCACGAGCTGCAGTCGGCCTCCGAGAACCGCGTGCCGAGGCCGAGGATCCAGTCCGCCGCGCGGCATTGCTCGTTGATGAACCGCGTGCCCCAGAATCCGGTCATCCCGAGCACGAAGGGATGATCATCGGGCAGCGCCCCCTTGCCCATGAGGGTGTGGGCGACCGGGATCTGCAGGTGGTCGACGAAGTCGCGC
>VBLP01000689.1:5030-8045 GCA_005887925.1 Deltaproteobacteria bacterium
AGATCTCGAACTGCGAGGCGTCGGCGTGCAGGTTGATCTCCTGGTGCGGGTGCTTGCCGTGGTAGTGCGTCGGCACGTCGCCCGCGATCACCACCATCGGTATCGAGTCGAGCGCAGCGTTCGCCACGCCGGTCGCGGCGTTGGTGAGCCCGGGCCCGAGGTGCGAGAGCACCACCGCGGCGCGCTTGGTCGCGCGCGCGTAGCCGTCGGCCATGTGCGCCGCGATCTGCTCGTGGCGCACGTTGACGAACTTGACCTTGCTGGTGGCCATCTCCGCCAGCACGGCGATGTTGGTGTGGCCGCACAGACCGAACACGCACGTGACGCCACGGGCCTCGAGATGCCGCACCAGCTGGCGGGCGACGAGCTGCTTCTCCATCACTTCCTCCTTCCATCGGGGACGGCGCGGCGCGGCCGTCCGCTGTAGCGATAGGGGATGTCGCGCGGCATCGGGCCCTTGAGCCGCGTGCCATGCTGCTTCTCCTCCCACGCATGAGCGAGGATGCCGAGCGCGCGCGAGAGGATGAAGATGCCGCGGCCGAGCTCGGGCTCGAAGCCGAGCTCGCAGTAGATCACCGCGGTCACGCCGTCGATGTTCATCGGCACGGGCCGCGCCCGGCCGGCTCCGAGCGCGACCTCGACCGCGCGCCCGATCGCGGTGAAGCGGCCCGAGACCACGCCCGCCGTCGCGGCCGCGTCGAGCAGCGCGAGCAGCCGCGGCGTGCGTGGGTCGACCGGATGGAAGCGGTGCCCGAAACCCGGAACGTACCTCGTGCCCGCGCAGCGCCAGCGCTCCAGCACCAGAGCGGCCGCCTCCGCGAGGTCGGCCGCGCCGGCCTCGGCGGCGATCTCGCGATACAGCTCCATGCATTGCTGTCCGGCACCGCCGTGGATGTCATCGAGGACGTTGATCGCCGACGCCATGGCGCCGTTGATCGGCAAGCCGCAGGTCACCGCCATCCTGGAGATCGCGATGGCAGGCGCGTGAGGGCCGTGGTCGACGGAGGCGACCATCGCCGCCTCGAGCAGCTCGGCCTGCGCGCGCTCGGGTAGCTCGCCGCGCAAGAGCAGATACACCATGTCCGGAAAGCCGACATTGCCGATCAGCTCCTCGATCGGATATCCGCGCAGCGAGATCTTGCCGGGATGGATATCGATGATGTCCGTGGTCCACCATGCGGAGGCCTCGGCCAGCTGCGCTTCGGGGGTCTTCGTCGTCGTCATGAGTCACGAAGCGGCCGTCGCCGGCGTATCGGCCTCCAGCGCCGGATCGTAGAACGCGCCGAACAGCTCTCGATCGGAGGGCCGGTCCTCCGGGATCGGTACCGAGACCCAGGTGGTGTTCAGGTAGTGCTTCAAGTGCACGTTCTCGGACACGATGTTTCCGCCCCAGGTGCCGCAGCCCAGGCTCGACGTCATCGGCATGCCGTTGTTGAACGCCCCGGCGTTTGCCCTCGACTGCGGCTGGCGCACCATGATGCGGCTCACCGGCGCCACGAGGGCGAGCCGGTGGATGTGCTCCCGATCGAACGAATAGATGCCGCACGAGTGCCCCTTTCCGCCGACCTCGTAGATCGCGCGCATCATCGCCAGCGCCTGGTCGAAGCCCTCGTACTTGTAGACCGCGAGCAGCGTGGTGAGCTTCTCGCTGGAGAACGGATGGTCCTTGCCGATGTCGTCGCCGTGCACGAAGATGAACGTGCGGTCGGCCGGAATGCGGAAGCCCGCCGCGGCGGCGAGCTGTTGCGGGGCGATCGCCACCGTGTCGGGCAAGCGGTGGTTCTCGGCATCCCACATCACCTTGCGCAACGCGGCCTTCTCGGCCTCCGATGCGAGATACCCGCCTTGGTGCTGCAGCTGCGCGATCATCCGGTCGAAGAGGCTCGCCTCGATGACCAGGTTGCCGTCGGCGGAGCAGCCGGAACCGAAGTCCGAGGTCTTGCTCAGGCGGGTGTGGAGCGCAGCCTCTTCGACGTTGGCGGTCTCATCGATGATCATCGTGGCGTTGCCCGCGCCGACACCGTAGGCGGGTGTGCCGGAGCTGTACGCGGCGCGCACCATCGCCTGTCCGCCCGTGGCGATGACGAGATCGGCGCGCGCCATGACGGCCTGCGACATCGGGATGTTCACCCTGGTCAGGCATTGCAGGATGTCGGCGGGCGCGGCCTCGCGCTCGAGCGCTTCGCGCATCAGCCGTACGGTCTCGAACGAGGTCTTCTTCGAGCGCGGGTGCGGCGCGAAGATCACGACGTCGCGGGCCTTGATCGCGTAGATCGCGTTGCCTGCGGGCGTGAGATCGGGGTTGGTGGTAGGAACGACGCAGGCGAGGATGCCGGCGGGCTTGCCGTACTTGACGATGCCTAGCTCGGGGAGCTCCTCGATGACGCCGACGCTCCTCTGGCGGAGCGCGTCGCGCAGCACGCCGCGGATCTTCATGCGCTTGTTCATCCGGCTCTCGGAGTCGCCGAGGCCGCTCTCCGCGATTCCCATCGCGACCAGTCGGGTGAACGACCGCTTGTTCGACACCACCCAGGCCACCGCCTGGCACAGCCGGTCGACGCGCGCTTGATCGTAGGTCTCGATGATGGCGAGAGCCTTGCGGGCGCGCGCGAAGGCATCGTCGAGCTCCTGCTGCTGGTCGTCGCTGATCGGTTTCTCGCTCGCAGCCATGGGTGCGCTCCATTCGTGGTTGATCGTGCCGGCGTTCCAGGAGGTCGAGGAGATATTGTACGAACTAGTTCGTACCGTCAAGGCGACCCCGGGACGCGGCCCGGACGCGGCGGGCGATCAGAACCGCAACACGAAGCCCAGATGGACGCCGAGGATCGCCTTGCCATTGACGTCCTCGGGGGCGGTGAACGGCTTGGTGAGGCCGGCGGAGCCACTGGGCCGGAACCCGGCGTTGGGAGAGTTCCGCAACAGGTCGGCGATCAGATAGAGCTTGACGTTCCTGAACACGTAGTGGCTTCCCACGCTGCCGCCGCTCGCGTTCTGGCCGCCACCCGAGCTGTCGCG
>VBLP01000690.1 GCA_005887925.1 Deltaproteobacteria bacterium
CTGCCGCTGCCGCTCCGGCGACCGCTGCCGCTGCCGCTCCGGCGACCGCTGCCGCTCCGGCGACCGCTGCCGCTGCCGCTGCCGCTCCGGCGACCGCTGCCGCTGCCGCTCCGGCGACCGCTGCCGCTGCCGCTCCGCGACCGCTGCCGCTGCCGCTCCGGCGACCGCTGCCGCTGCCGCTCCGGCGACCGCTGCGGAAGCGCTGCCGACATCGGCGAGCTGTGGCCGAAGCTGGCTCCTGCGCTGCGAGTCCTGCGCGTTCGCGTCGCTCGCGGTGTCACATCACGCCCCGTGCGTGGCCCCGCGCCGAGGCCGTCGCCCTTGCGCCGCTCTCGCGCACCTCCCGCGCCGAGCGCTCGATCCACCGACGTGACGCCGAGGGCGTCCCCACAGGTGATCGATCGACGAGCCGCGAGCGGCGGTGCCGCGCTCGTCACGGGACGTGCGCTCCGCGGACGCATCGGGCGACGACGGCCCCGCCGCTCGGAGGCCAAGCATGAGGTTCTGATGTTCGATACGCTCGAGATGTCGCTCACGGTGCTGGAACGACTCGCTCCGCTGGAGCCCGAGCTCCGCCAGCGCCGCAAGTCGCTTGCCGACGAGTCGCCGCGCTGCCGAATCGATCGCGCGCAACGTCAGCGAAGCGCGCCTGCGTGCCGGCCTTGATCGCGCCGACCGGTTCCGCCGTGCTGCCGGCTCGGCAAGCGAGCTCACCACGGCGCTGCGCATCGCGCCGCGCACCCGGCTACATCGCGCCCGCCGACTTCGCCGCCGTCGATGCGGTGCTGGATCGGGTTCGCGCGATGCTGTGGCGGCTCACCCACTGAGCGGCCGGTGGACATCCGGGCGGAGCTGGACCGGGCGCGGCGCGGCACACGGATCTCGCGCGGGCAGCTCTGCCAGCTGCTCGGCATCGACCAGCAACGCCACGCGCCGGCCGGGCCCCCGGCCATGGGGCTCCGCAGGGTCCCGGCAGGCTCCTGGTCGCTATCCCGAGCCTTCCAGAGCCATCCGCGGCTCCGTCTTCAGCCCCCCGATCCTGGCGCGCCGAATCGTGCCCAGGCGCTCAGTTGACGGCGCCCTGGCAGGGCGCGAGCTCGCACAGGAGGTGGCTGACGTGGCCCAGCGTGCGCTGCAGGCGGACCATCGGATCGCGCGCCTCGAGCAGCTCCTGGCGCGCATCGGCGTCCATGACCAGCGCGGCCGCGACGGCGTCGGCGCAGGCCCCCGGCGAGTCGAAGCTGCGCACCAGGTCGCGCAGCTGCGCACCGCCCTGATCGATCACCTCGGCGAGCCGGTCGCACAGCGAGATCAGCCGGCGATGCGTGTCGTGCGCGTCGATCGGGTCGTACGAGGCGTCGTCGAGCGCGCGCGCCTCGACCAGCCGGTAGTTGTGCTCGCTCGGCAGCTCGCGCGCGATCTCGGCGCGCGCGACGCCGCGCAGGAGCAGCGCGAACCGGCCGTCGGGCAGCTCCTCGGAGCAGAGGATCCGACCCACGCCGCACTTCTCGTACACCGGCGGCCGGCCGTAGTACGAGCTCTCGAAGCCGGGGCGCAGCCGCGCGACGCCCATCAGCTGGTGGCCAGCGAGGCAGTCGCGTGTCATCTCGCGATAACGCTTCTCGAACACGTGCAGCGGCAAGAGCCCACCGGGCAAGAGCACGCAGTTGGGCAGTGGGAAGATCGGCAACGACGTCAGCGCGGCGGGATTGTCCAATCCAAGTTCGCGCATAGGTCCTCGCATCCCTCCGGGCTCTCAGCCGAACACGTCGATGCAGGTGCCGGTCAACGCCGGCGGCGCTGCGTGAGCCAGGAACAACACCGTGCGAGCAATATCGTCCGGCGTCATATCCGGACGTGCTCCCGGCATACCTTCGCGCAGCATGACGGTGTCGACGCTGCCAGGACAGATCGCATTCACGGAGACCTTAGCAGCGCGTAGCTCCTCCGCAAGGGCCCGGGTGAGCCCGATGACCGCATGTTTTGCCGCGCAGTAGGCGGCGAGCAACGCCGTACCTTCGCGGCCGGCGATCGACGAGATGTTGACGATGCGGCCGCCCGTGCGCGTGAGATCGGGGAGGAACGCGCGGGTCACGTGAAACGTACCATCGACGTTCACCGCCATCACCTGCCGCCACTCGGTATCATTGATCGCCACCGTGGGTTTGCGCAGCACCGCGCCGGCATTATTGACAACGACCGCGACCGGTGGCAGCGCCCGGCGCACCTCGTCGGCGGCGCGATCGACAGCCGCAGAGTCGGTAACGTCGCACACGAACGGGTAGCCGCGACCACCGACGGCGGCGACCTCGTCCGCGACGCGCTGCAGCGCACCGGCATCGCGGGCCCACAGCGCGACCTCGGCACCGGCCTCGGCGAGGCGCAGGGCGGTCGCGCGCCCGATGCCGCGGCTGGCCCCGGTGACGACGGCCGTCCTGCCTGCCAGCGGCCGTGCCTCCGCGCTCGCGCGCTCGCCGGTCACGAGGTGCCTCGTCGTGCGGCACCTGCGCGCGCGGTCGTCATCGCTGCTTGTCCTTGTGCTCCCGCGCCTTCATCTCCGCGGGCTCGTCGTCGCCGAGCTGCCGGCGGCCGACCTGGGCCGCGAGGTCGAGCGGGTCGACGATATCGTTGTACGGATACGGCATCGACTGCGATTGGCACTGGAACGACGCCTGGTGCTGGTCGTCCTTGATGTCGAACACGTAGATCGGATCGTGCTTGCCGCCGGTGCCGTTGCCGCAGTCGTGCAGGTACGTCCAGCCGGTGCCGTCGATCTCCTGCCAGACCTTGTCGAACTCGCCCGGGGTCAGGCCGCGCGCGTCCTCGAGGCGCGTGCCGCTCTTGTCGGTGCGCCAGCGCTTGATGCGCGGCCCGGCGTCGGCGCAGTCGATCTGGACACCGAGCTCGTCGCCTCCCAGGTGGTGCGTCGCGACGTAGCTCGCCCGCCGGCCGCGGCAGTCGAAGCGCTGCGACTCGCGCGCGAGCTGCTCGCGCCGCGCCGCGCCGCAGCCGGACCCGGGCGTACAGACGGCGAGCGCGGCGGCGATGCCAAGCGCGCTACGCAGCGCGGGACGCTTGATGTCCCTGCGGGTGACAGGACGCACCAGACTCATGATGCGGGTGTACCACGCACCGGCTCGCTGGTTGGCCCGGGTGCAGCAACGGGCAGCTTCCGACGACGATCTTCCAGCGTCTTCACGGTGCCGTCAGATAGGCGGCGAGCAACGCCGTACCTTCGCGGCCGGCGATCGACGAGATGTTGACGATGCGGCGCCAGCGTGGTGACCTTGTCGAGCGTGCCCGTCTTGGCGCGGACCCGGCCGCTCGCGGGACGGCCGCGCCAGCGCCGAGCCAGCGTACCGTCGACGCCGCCGACCGGCAGCGACGCGATCAGGTCCGGACCGACGCGAAAATCTGTATATGCCGCACGGAGCAGCGTCGTGACCTGGCGCGCTGAGACGTCCGTCGCGTCGAACAGGCCCGAACCGTTATCGTCACGATACCCGGACTCCGGCATACCGATCGAGGTGAGGTAGGCGTGCAGCGCGGCCCGGCCGTCGGCCCAGGTCGCCGGCCCCGGGGTGGTGCGCGTCTCGGCGCCGAGGGTCTTGAGCAGCGACTCGGCGAGGTAGTTGTCGGACAGCTTGTTCATGGCCCGCAGCACGTCGGACAGCGGCGCGCTGTCGTGGGCGGCGAGCAGCTTGGCGGTCGCCGGAACCGCGGCGCGCCCGATCATACGCGCCTTGACCTTCACGCCGCGTGCGAGCAGCGCACGGCGAAGCACCTCACCGGCGAACCGCGCCGGATCGGCGACCCGCTTGCGGACCTCCCAGCTGCCCTCGCCCCACCGGATCTGGCCCGCCACCGTGATCTCGAGGTGGTCGGGTCGGGGCCGGGCGTCGACCACGAGCCGGGTCCGGCCGCGCGCGACGCTGGTGGTGCCCTTGTTGACGAGCTTCACGTAGTCGCCGGCGACCGGATCGAGCGTGACGCTGGCCGCGCCGCCGGGGTCGGCGACGACGGTGACGGTGACCGCGCTGCGCGCGACGCCGAAGCTCGCCACCGGCGCGCGGAACCCCGCGGTCTCGCCGGGCTGGTCGGCGAAGTGCGGCGGATCGACCACGTCGTCGAAGTAGCTGCTGTCGATCGCGAGGCGGTCGACCGAGCGCACGCCGCGCGCGGCGACGTCGCCGGCCAGCGCGTCGAGATCGGCGGCGGTCAGCGTCGGATCGCCGCGGCCCCGCACCACGAGCTCGCCGGCGACCGCGCCCTTGTCGTCGGGCTCGGCGCCGTACACCGCGGTGCGCCAGCGAAACCCGCCGCCGAGCGTCGCGAGCGCGGCCGCCGAGGTGAGCAGCTTCGCAGTCGACGCCAGGCTCATCCCGCGATCGGCGTCGTGCGCGACGAGCTCGGCGCCGCTGACCAGGTCGATCACCGAGACCCCGAACCGCGCACCGGCGAGCCGGGGCTGGCCGGCGATCGCGGCGGCGACCCGGTCGCGCAGCCAGGGCAGCCGGGCCCTGGGGTCGGCCGGCGCGGTCAGGTGGTGCGCCGCGCTGCCGGACTCCTCCTCGTCGTCGCGGGCCGGCTCGGCAGCGGACCCGGCGGCTTGCGCATGCGCCGGCGCGGTGCAGATACTCGAGATCGAAGCGCCGATCGCAACCGCGAGCGCGATGAGCACCACACCAGATGCACGCACGTCGTTACGCTAACACGGTGGCCGCGGTCGCGCTCGCCGCCTGCCAGCCGCGCACGCGGCAGACCCCCGACGACACCATCGTCGTGGTGATCGAGTCGGCGATGAACACCGCCGATCCGCGCGCCCAGGTGTCGAGCTACGACGGCAAGCTCGCGCACATGGTGGCCGCGGGGCTGACCGCGGTCGACACCCCGGACATGGTGCCGCGGCTCGAGCTCGCGGCGCGGATCGACCGCGTCGACGACCGCACGATCGACGTGACCCTGCGCGACGACGCGCGGTTCTCCGACGGCTCGCCGGTGACCGCCGCCGATGTCGCCGGCACGTACATGACCGTGCTCGACCCGGCGTCGACCAGCGGCTCGCACAAGATGCTGTCGGACCGGATGTACTCGGTCGAGGTGGTCGGCCCGCTGATCGCGCGGTTCCACCTCAAGGCGCCGCTCGCGACGTTCCTGTCCGACATCGACTACGGCATCGTGTCGTTTCACGGCGGCCCGCCGCCGAGCGATCGCGTGATCGGCGCGGGGCCGTACCGGCTGCGCGCGCTGACCTCGACCGGCGCGTCGCTCGAGCCCAACCCGTTCTACTTCGGCGGGCCGCCGCGCACGAACGTCGAGATCAAGTTCGTGCGCGACGCGGCGGCGCGGCTGCTCATGCTGGTCGGCGGCTCGGCCGACCTCATCCAGAACGCGGTGCGGCTCGATCTCATCGGCGAGGTCGCCGGCCGGCCGCGCGTCCAGCTCCAGACCGGCCGCAGCGACGTGCTGACGTACCTGATGATGAACAACGACGACAAGGTGCTGTCCGATCGGCGGGTGCGGCAGGCGATCGCGCTCGCGATCGATCGCCCTGCGATCATCGCCGCGAAGCTCGGCGGCCGCGCGTTGCCCGCGACCGGCCTCCTGCCGCCGAGCCACTGGGCGTACGCCGCCGACGTGCCGCGCTACGACCACGACCTCGCGCGCGCCCGGCAGCTGCTCGACGAGGCCGGCCTGCGCGATCCCGACGGCGACGGCCCCGCGCCGCGGCTGCACCTGGTGTACAAGACCTCGGCCGACGCGTTCCGCGTCGCGGTCGCGCGCGTGATCGCGGCGCAGCTCGCCGAGGTCGGCATCGCCGTCGAGGTCCGCTCGTTCGAGTTCGCGACATTCTTCGCCGACGTCAAGCGCGGCGCATACCAGCTCGCGTCGATGCAGACCACCGACATCACCGAGCCCGACTTCTACTTCATGTACTTCCACTCGTCGTGGATCCCGTCGCCGGCGACCCCCGACGGCTTCAACCGCTGGCGCTACCGCAACCCCGAGGTCGACCGCCTCACGCTCGCGGGCCGCCAGGAGCTCGACCGCGGCCGGCGCACCCAGATCTACGGCCAGGTCCAGCGCCTGGTCGCCGACGACGTGCCGATCGTGCCGCTGTGGCACGAGGACAACATCGTGCTGTCCAACGTCGATCTGCAGGGCTACGCGCTCACGCCCAACGCGCGGCTCAGCGGCCTGCGCAGCGTGACCAAGCGCCGCGAGTGAACGCCTCCCCGTCATCCCTGCCCGATTCATCGCTGGCGTCCCGCGCCCGGGTGAATGCCGTATCCACGGACGCGGCGGCCGTGAAATCATTCTCGCTAGAAGACCCCTGACGACTGTGGTAG
>VBLP01000691.1 GCA_005887925.1 Deltaproteobacteria bacterium
CGTAAGCCGTGTGCGGGAAATCCGCACGCACGGTTTGAAAGGGGTCCTTGCTGAAACCCACCATCAGGTGGGGGAAAGTTAGGCTCTACCAATGGCCACCTGGCAGCTTCGCGTCGCCGCGGTTCAGCTGTGCTCGACCCACGATCAGCCCGCCAACCTCGCGAGATGTCGCGAGCTGACCGCCCAGGCCGCCGCCGACGGCGCCCAGCTCGTCGTGCTGCCCGAGTGCTTCTCGTTCCTGGGCCGCAGCGAGCGCGAAAAGCTCGGGCTTGCCGAGGCGTTCGACGGCACTGCGCCACCCGGCGCGGTGCTGGCCACCCTGCGCGAGCTCGCCGTCAAGCACGCCGTCTGGATCGTCGGCGGCGGGACCCCCGAGCGGGTCCCCGGCGATCCCCGGCGCGCCTACAACACCGCGCTCGTGGTCGATCCGCGCGGCGCCTTGATCGCTCGCTATCGCAAGATCCACCTGTTCGACGTCGACATCCCCGGCGGCGCGGTGCTGCGCGAGTCGGACTCGACCGCGCGCGGCGAGGAGCCGCTGGTCGTCGACATCGCCGGCGCGCCGGTCGGCGTAACCATCTGCTATGACGTCAGATTCCCCGAGCTGTACCGGCGGCTGGTCAAGGACATGGGCGCCGAGGTCCTGCTCGTGCCGGCGGCCTTCACCGCCCATACCGGCGCCGCGCACTGGCACCTCCTGCTGCGCGCCCGCGCGATCGAGGACCAGGCCTGGGTCGTGGCCGCCGCGCAGTGGGGCCGCCACAACGAGAAGCGCGAGACCTACGGCCACTCGCTGATCGTCGACCCCTGGGGCACCATCGCCGCCGAGCGTGCCGAGGGCGACGGCGTCGTGGTCGCCACGATCGATAGCGCACAGGTCACCAGGCGGCGCACGCAGATGCCCTGCCTGTCGCACGCCGTCCTCTGGAAGTAGGGCCGCGCCGCGTCAGTGGGCCGGATCTTCGGCGGATCTCTGCGCCGCGGCCCTGGCCTTGGCGCGCTCGATCGTCGCTTTCATCTCCGCATCGGTCATCCCGGGCCGGAGGCGCTCGTAGCGGTCGACGTCGATCGCGGCGCTGCCGGAGCCGGTCGTTGCGGCGGGGGATGGCCTCGGCTGCGCGGGCTTCTGATCGCCGAAGCTGGTGACGAACGTCGAGACCGCGTCGGCGCATTGCCGCTGGGTCGCCAGCAGGAAGATGAGCAGGATCGCCAGCCCCGCGATCCGCAGCAGCTCGATGCGCGACAGCCGTAGCCCCCGGCCGCGCGGCAGCCGGGGCACCTCGTCAGGCGCGGAGCTTGCTGGAGCAGGGCGCGGAGCGTCGCCGGTCACGCCAGTGGGATAGCGCGCTGCGCGGCCGGAAGCCACCGCCGCGATCGCCAGCGCATCGCGGCTAGGAGACGACCGCCAGATCGGACAGCTCGAGCTCGGCGCTGCGGCGACCTTGCCAGGTGGAGACGGTGGGCAGGAAGGTGAGATCGACGCGCGCGCCGACGTCGACCTCGCGCTCGCCGAGGGAAAACCCGATCGCGCTGCGCGTGGTGGCGCGGTCGTCTTCGAGGGTGAGCTTGAGGTGGGAGCCATCGCCGACGCGGCGGACGGCCGAGACGCGGACGTTGCGGGTGACGAGAACGGGCGAGGGGTTGTCCTGGCCGAACGGGCCGAGGCCGGCGAGCTCCTGGGCGAGCCGCTCGTCGACCTCGGCGAGCCGGACCTCGGCGTCGACGTCGCGGCCGGTGGCGACGGGGCCGGAGCCGGCGGCGAGCCGGGCGCAGGCGGCGCCGAGGGCCTCGCCGAGCGCCGCGAGCTCGGTGCGGCGGACCGTGAAGCCGGCGGCGGCCGCGTGGCCGCCGTAGCGGTCGAGCCACGGGGCGGCCTCGCACAGCGCGCGGTACAGGTTGACGCCGCCCGCGGTCCGGGCGGAGCCGCGGCCGATGCCGGTCTCGCGGTCGATGCCGACGACGAACGCGGGCCGCTGGTAGCGATCGACCAGCTTGGCGGCGACGATGCCGACGACGCCGGACGGCCAGCCGTCGCCGGCGATGACGATGGCGGGGCCGGGATCGCGGTCGCCGAGCTGCGCGAGCGCCTCGGCCATGACCTGGTCCTGGAGCGCGCGGCGCTCGGTGTTGGCGGCTTCGAGGACCTGGGCGCGCTCGGCCGCCGAGGCTGCATCGGCCAGCAGCAGCGCAAGCGACGGTGCCGCGGCGCCGAGCCGGCCGGGGGCATTGATCCGCGGCGCCAGCTTCCAGGCGACGGTGCGGGCGTCGACCTCGCGGTCGTCGGACACGCCGGCGGCGGCGAGCAGCGCGGCGACGCCGGGCCGGGCACGGCTCTGCAGGCGGCGCAGGCCGAGCGCGGTGAGGATGCGGTTCTCGCTGGCGAGCGGGACGAGATCGGCGATCGTGCCGAGCGCGACGAGATCGAGCAGGTCGAGGACGTCGGGCTCGGCGTGCCCGGCCCGCTCGACCCGCGAACCAAGCTCAAAATGCCGGCGCTCGCGCAGCTCGGTGCGCACGGCGGCGGCGACATAGAACGCGAGCCCGACGGACGCCATGCCGCGGAACGGGAACGTCGAGTCGGCGCGGTGGGGATTGACGAGCGCCAGCGCGGGGTGGGCGGTGTCGGCGGCGGGAACGGTGTGGTGATCGACGACGACGACGTCGATACCGCGCGCCGCGGCGGCGGTGATCGCGTCGAGATCGCTGGTGCCGCAGTCGCCGGTGATGATCACCTCGCAGCCGCGGGTGGCGAAGTCGGCGGCGGCGGCCGGCGTGAAGCCATAGCCGGCATCGCGCCGCGCGACGGCGACCTCGACGGTGGCGCCGACCGAGCGCAGGAACCCGGTCAAGAGGGCCGCGGTGGTCACGCCGTCGACGTCGTAGTCGCCGAACACGCCGATCCGCCGGCCGGCGACCACGGCATCGGCGATCCGTTCGACGGCGCGCGCCATCCCGGCGAGCCCGGTCGGCGGCCGCAGCGCCGCGAGCCGCGGATCGATGAAGCCCTGCGCATCGCGCGGCTCGGTCACGCCGCGGCCGACGAGGCAGCGCGCGGTGGCCGGACGCACGCGCAGCGCACCGGCGAGCCTGGACACGAGGGCTTCGTCGACACGGCGCAGGCGCAGTTGCACGCCCGCACGCTAGTGCCCGGGTCTGACAGCGAACCGCTCGAGATCCCCGTTGCGATCTCCCCGGACGCAACGCGATCCCCGGGATCACCCGGTGGGATCAGCGGCTCGTCTCCGCTGCGCATCACCGTCGGTGACTCGCGATTCATCTCGCCGGTCGAGCGCGAGCCCGAACCGCGCCGAGATCACTCGTCCGACGACGAGGCCGGCGCCGGATCGGGCGACTCGGCCGGCTCGGCCGACTCGGATAGCGGAACCGGCGCGGGCCGCCGTCGGGCGGGCGCCGGGCCCGAGTACCACCTGCGCGAGATGTACATGAAGAGCGGCGCGGCGAGGAAGATCGACGAGTAGGTCCCGACGATCACGCCGATGTTCATGGCGAACGCGAAGTTCTTCACCTCGCCGGTGCCGAAGATGTTCATGATCAGCGTGGTCGCGAACACCGTCGACGAGGTCAGGATGGTGCGCACCAGCATCTCGTTGATCGAGATGTCGATGATGCGCTCGATCTTCTTGTCCTTGAGCTTGGCCTGGTTCTCGCGGATCCGGTCGAACACGATCACCGTATCGTTGACGGAATACCCCATGACGGTGAGCAGGCCCGCGACCGAGGTCAGCGACACCGGCTCCCAGGCCACGGCGAACACGCCGATCACCATCACCGCATCGTGGATCGTCGCGAACGCGGCTCCCGGTGCATAGCGGATGTCGAACCGGAACGCGAGGTACAGCATGATCAGGAAGATCGCGTAGATGATCGACTTGGTGGCGTCGTCGCGCAGCTTGTCTCCGGCCTTGGCGCCGACGCCGTAGCTGTTGGCGACGATGATCTCGGTGTTGTCGAGCTGCTTCTCCAGCGCCTGCTGGATCTGGCGGTCGACGCCCCACATCGCGAATTCCTGCTTGAACTCGCCGGTAGCCTCGTCGGGCGTGCCGAACCGCTCGGCGTCCTCGGGCGTCCACACCTTGAGCTCGAGGCCGGCGGCTGCGAACACCGGGGCGGCCTCGGCGGCGGTGATCTTCTTCTTGCTGCGCACGAGCAGCCGGTCACCGGACCAGCTCGCCTTGCTGATGTCGCTATTGGTGAACTTCTTCTGGAACTCGTCGGCGGCCTTGATCTCGGCCTCGGGCTTGAGCGCCGAGAACCGCGGCGTCCGGACGATGATCCCGTCGTGGCCCTCGACGTCGATCTCGGAGACGTCGAAGCCTTCCTCGCCGATCTTGCCGAGCGCGTCGCGGACCTTGGCCGGATCGACCTTGATGTAGTCGTGGCTGGTCTTGTTCTTGAACGTGAAGTGGATCTGGGTGCCGCCCTTGAAGTCGATCGTCCAGTTCATGTACTCGCCGCGGACCGACCTGTTGATGAACAACAAGGCGACCGACGCGGTCATGAGCAGGATCGAGATGATGATCCAGATCCGGAACTTCGCGACGAACGCGAAGTTGTTCCCCGGCGGCAGCAGATAGCGGAACTTGTGGTGATCGGTCATGACTTCGCCGCCTCAGATCGAGATGGTCGCCAGGCTGCCCTTCTTCCTGGACACGTACCAGTCGAAGAAGATGCGGGTGACCCAGATGTTGGTGGACAGCGTGGTGA
>VBLP01000692.1:0-1310 GCA_005887925.1 Deltaproteobacteria bacterium
TCCGATGTTTCCCGGGCTGCTCGACTCCTGCTTTCAGCTGCTCGCCATCACGTCGCGCGGCGACGATCCGGGCGCGATGGCCGAGACCGGCGCGCTGTACGTCCCGATCGGCGTGACGCACCTGGCATTCCATCGCCGGCCGAGTGGGCCGGTGGTCTGCCATGTCGTCCTCGGTGAGCGCACGGGTGACGAGATCGCTGCCGAGATCCGCCTGCTGGACGACGACGGCGCCATCGCCGAGCTCGGCTTCCGTGGCAAGCGCGTCGATCGCGAGCGCTTCGTGCACGGCCCGCGTCCGCAGCGCGAGCTGTTCTATCGCCGCGAATGGCAGCGCGTGGCGCCGCCCGCGCGCGATGCCGGCGCACCCGGTCGCCACCTCGTGCTGTCCGATCGCGGCGGCGTGGCCGCGCGCCTCGCAGCGCTGCTCGAGGCGCGCGGCGCGACGTGCGCTCTCGTCGATGCGCGCTCGCTGGGTGACCCGACCGCCGCCCAGAGTGTCATCGCCGGAGCCCTGCGGGGTGATGCATCGCTGTCGTCGATCATCCACCTCGGGAGCCTGGACGCTGCGCCGTACGAATCGACGACGCCTGCCACGCTCGACGCCGCGCGCGCCGCGAGCTGCGACTCGGTGCTTCACGTCGTCCAGGCGCTCGCGCACCTGGCGCCCCGGCAGGCACCGCGCCTTCACATCGTCACTGCGGGAGCGCAGGCCGTCGGAGATGCCGCATCGCTGTCGCCGGCGCAGGCACCGGCGTGGGGGCTGGCGCGCGTCGTCGCGCACGAGCATCCCGAGCTACGCTGCACCTGCGTCGACCTCAGTCTCGAGCCGTCGTCGGTGGAGCTCTCGGCGCTGGCCGACGAGATCGTCGCGGACGATCGCGAGGATCAGATCGCGCTCCGCGACGATGCGCGCCACGTCGCTCGCCTCGTGCCGTACTCGCTGACCAGCGGCGCCTCACGGCCGAAGCCGCCAGGTGCCGCGGTCCTCGCCGGCGACCGACCGTACCGGCTCGAGATCGACGCACCGGGCGTGCTCGAGGAGCTGGTGCTGCGGCCGATTCCGCGGCCCGCGCCGAGCGCTGACGAGGTCGAGATCGAGGTCCGCGCCGGTGGGATCAACTTCGTGGACGTGCTCTCGGCGCTCGGGGTCCGTCCCGATCACACCGAGGGCAGGACCCGCCTGGGCGGCGAGTGCGCCGGGATCGTGACCCGCGTCGGCGAGGCGGTCACCGGGATCGCGCCCGGCGATGCCGTGATCGCAGCGCTCGTGCCGGACGCATTCTCGTCGTTCGTCTGCGTGCCGAGCCGCT
>VBLP01000692.1:1341-4146 GCA_005887925.1 Deltaproteobacteria bacterium
CACTGGGCGATGCATCACAAGGCGCACCTGGCGCATGGCGAGCGCATCCTGATCCACGCCGCGGCAGGCGGCGTCGGTCTGGCCGCGGTGCAGCTCGCGCGCGCGGCCGGCGCGGAGATCTTCGCCACCGCCGGCAGCGAGGACAAGCGCGCGTACCTGCGTTCGCTCGGCATCGAGCACGTCATGGATTCACGCTCGCTGGCGTTCGCCGACGAGATCCGCGCGATCACGCAGGGCGAGGGCGTCGACGTCGTCCTCAACTGCCTGACCGGAGACGCCGTCGCGGTGAGCGTGGGTGTGCTTCGCGCGCACGGCCGCTTCCTCGAGATCGGCAAGCGCGACATCTACGAGGATCACAAGCTCGGGCTGTATCCGTTCCACCAGAACCTGTCGTACTTCGCGGTCGATCTGATCCGGATGTACGGCGACCGGCCGGAGCGGTTTGCCGAGCTCCTGCGCGAGGTCGTCGATCTGGCCGACCGTCGCGTGATCGCACCGCTACCGTGGCGCGCCTTCCCGATGTCGCGGGCGCAGGATGCATTCCGCCACATCGCGCGCGCGCAGCACATCGGCAAGGTCGTGCTGACGTTCCCCGATCCCGAGGCGCAGCTGTCGCCGCCCGCTCCCGCCGCGAGCGGCGAGCTCCGGGCGGGCGCGAGCTACCTCGTGACCGGCGGCCTGGGCGGCCTGGGACTCACCGTGGCGGCCTGGATGGTCGAGCACGGCGCGCGTCACCTGGCGCTGATCGGCCGGCACGAGCCCGGCGCCGCAGCAAGCGAGGCGATCGCCCAGCTCGTGCAGGCGGGCGCGCGCGTGGTCGTCGAGCGCGCCGACGTCTCGCAACCGGCGGAGATCGAGCACGTGCTCGCTGTCATCGCGCGCGAGCTGCCACCGCTGCGCGGCGTGATCCACGCGGCCGGTGTGCTCGACGACGGCGTGCTTGTCCACCAGACCGCCGCGCGATTCGCCGCGGTGATGGCGCCCAAGGTCGCGGGCAGCTGGAACCTGCACCAGGCGACGCGCGCGCTGCCGCTCGACTTCTTCGTGATGTTCTCGGGCGCGGGGACGCTGATCGGCTCGCCGGGCCAGAGCAACTACGCCGCCGCAAACGCGTTCCTCGACGCGCTCGCGCAGGCTCGCTTCGCCGAGGGACTGCCGGCGCAGAGCATCGCCTGGGGTCCGTGGTCCGAGGTCGGGCTCGCCGCGAGCGCTGCGCGCGGGGGCCGGCTCGCGCTGCACGGCGTCGCCAGCTTGTCGCCGGCCGAAGGTGTCGATGCGCTCGGCCGCGTGATGCAGGACGGCGCGCCTCATGTCGCCGTCCTGCCGCTCGACGTGCGGCAGTGCTTCCAGTCGTACCCGATGCTGGCCGAGTCACCGCTGTTCGAGGTCCTCGCGCGCAACGCATCGGACCGGCCAGCTGCCGCTGCCGCGGACGCGCCGCTCCGGCGCACGCTGGCGGGGCTGCCGGCCGAGGAACGCCAAGGCGCGCTCGAGCATCACCTGCGCGAGCAAGCCGCGCGGGTGCTCGGCCTGGCGCCGGCACGGATCGCCCCGCACGAGCCGCTCGGCAACCTCGGCTTCGACTCGCTGATGACGCTCGAGCTGCGCAACCGCATCGAGGCGAGCCTGGGCCTGAAGCTCTCCGCCACGGTCGTCTGGAACTATCCGACGATCACCGCGCTCGCCGAGTACCTCGCGCGCAAGCTCGATCTCGCGCCCGCCGCAGCCGCCGCACGCCCCGCTCCCGAAGCGGCGCCCTCGGCGCTCGCCGCCGCGGTTCGCGACCTGACCGAAGACGAAGCCGCCGCTGCGCTCGCCGAGACGCTCGGCCGCCTCACGAAGGGAGACCGTCATGACCACGTCCGCTGACCCCTCTCGCGATCAAAGCGATCTCTCGCTCGTCAAGCGCAGCCTGCTCGCGCTGCAGGAGATGCAAGGGCGCCTCGACGCCGCCGAGCGCGAGCGCAGCGAGCCGATCGCGGTGACCGGCCTCGGCTGTCGGTTCCCCGGCGGCGCTCGCGACCCCGACGCGTTCTGGCGCCTGCTCGAGGCCGGCGGTGACGCGATCTCGCAGGTGCCGGCGGATCGCTGGAACGTAGAGCGCTTCTTCCACCCCGAGCCCGCCACGCCCGGCAAGATGAACAGCCGCTGGGGCGGGTTCCTCGATCACATCGACGGCTTCGACGCGGCGTTCTTCGGGATCTCGCCGCGCGAGGCGATGCGGATGGACCCGCAGCAGCGGCTGCTGCTCGAGGTCGCCTGGGAGGCGCTCGAGGACGCGGGTGAGACCGGCGATCGGCTCGCCGGGAGCCGCACCGGCGTGTTCGCCGGCATCTGCTCCACCGACTACAGCTGGCTGCAGTTCGCCGATCCGGAGGACATCGACGCGTACACCGGGACGGGCACGTCGCTCAGCATTCTCGCCGGTCGGCTCGCCTACCTGCTCGATCTGCACGGGCCGAGCATTGCGCTCGACACCGCCTGCTCGTCGTCGCTGGTCGCCGTCCACCTCGCGTGCCAGAGCCTGCACTCCGGTGATTGTCGGCTCGCGCTCGCCGGCGGCGTCAACCTCATCCTGTCGCCGCACACGACGATCCTGGCGTCGCAGATGCGGATGCTCGCGGCGGACGGACGCTGCAAGGCATTCGATGCGCACGCCGACGGGTTCGTCCGCGGCGAGGGCTGTGGCATCGTCGTGCTCAAGCGCCTGTCGGACGCGATCGCCGATGGCGATACGATCCACGCGCTGATTCGCGGCTCGGCGGTCAACGGCGACGGCCGGACCAATGGGCTCACCGCACCGAA
>VBLP01000692.1:4153-5375 GCA_005887925.1 Deltaproteobacteria bacterium
CGCGCACGTCGAGCCGTGGGAGATCTCGTATGTCGAGGCACACGGCACGGGTACGTCGCTCGGTGACCCGATCGAGATGGAGGCGCTCGCCGCGGCCATCGGCGAGGTGGCGCCGGGTCGGCCGAGCTGCGCCGTGGGATCGGTGAAGACCAACGTCGGTCACCTGGAGGCCGCCGCCGGGATCGCTGGAGTGCTCAAGGTCGTGCTGTCGCTCGAGCACGAGGCGCTCCCGCCGATCCTGCACTTCCGGACGCTCAATCCGAACATCTCGCTCGACGGAACGCGCTTCGCGCTGCCGACCGAGCTCCTGCCGTGGCAGCGCAACGGCACGCGCCGCGTGGCGGGGGCGAGCGCGTTCGGCTGGTCGGGTACCAACGCGCACGTCGTGGTGGAGGAAGCGCCGGCCCCCGCACCCGCCTCGGCAGCGGAGCTCACGCCGGGCGAGGCGCTCGTGCTGCCGATCTCGGCGCACAGCCCCGAGGCGCTGCGTACGCTCGCCGGCGTGTACAGCGACTTGCTGGCGGGCCCGGATGCGCCGGCGCTGCGCGACCTGTGTTACACGGCCGCGGTCCGTCGCACGCATCACGATCACCGCGTCGCGGTGGTCGGCACGAGCCACGCCGAGCTCGCCGACGGGTTGTCGGCGTTCCTCGCCGGCGAGCCGCGGACGAACGTCGCCGCCGGTGTGCGTGCTGCGACCGAGGGTCATCGTCTGGTGTTCGTGTTCCCCGGCCAGGGTGGGCAGTGGGCCGGCATGGCGCAGGATCTGCTCGCGCACGAGCGGCGAAGCCGCGAGGACCAGGATGACGAGCGAGTGCGCGAAGCGCACGAGCGGGTGTTCGCCGACGCGATCGCCGCGTGCGACGCCGCGCTGCGGCCGCATGTCGACTGGTCGCTTCGGGACGTGCTCGCGGCCAAGCCGGTATCGGCGCTGCTGAGTCACATCGATGTGATCCAGCCGGCGCTGTTCGCGGTGCAGGTCGCGCTGGCGGCGCTGTGGCGCTCGCTGGGCATCGTGCCGCACGCGGTGGTCGGCCACAGTCTGGGCGAGGTCGCCGCGGCGCATGTCGCCGGTGCGCTGTCGCTCGACGATGCGGCGCGGATCATCGCGCGCCGCAGCCAGCTGCTGCGCACGATCAGCGGGCGGGGCGCGATGGCGGTGATCGAGCTGCCACTGGGCGAGGCCAGGCGCGCGCTGGCGGGCCGCGAGGACCGCCTGGCG
>VBLP01000693.1 GCA_005887925.1 Deltaproteobacteria bacterium
CGGCAACCGTGAACGCCCAGACACAATGTCACGATCGCGACCCGTATCATCCATGCGACGGCCCCGGTCGCCCTACATTCGCGATTTGACCCCGAGGCGTCGTGCATGCTATCGCCGAGACTCATTATGCCAGGGTTTTCAGCGGCATCCACGGCATCGACGCTCGCGGCGAACCTGGACATCCAGCGCCTGTTCGAGCAGGCCCACTGGATCGTCAAGGCCGTGATGGTGCTCCTCGCCGTGATGTTCGTCGTCGGGCTGTACATCATCATCTACAAGTGGCTGTTCGTTCGCCGGGCGACGGGAGAGTCCACGCGGTTCACCGACTCGTTCTGGCGCTCGCGCGACATCGAGCAGATCTACAAGCAGGCCCAGATGCTGCGAAATAGTCCGATCTCGCAGATGTTCGTGGCCGGCTACACCGAGCTCGCCAAGCTCGCCTCCGACGAGGCCCTGCGCGGCGACCGCGAGGGCAACCTCGCCAACATCGAGCGCGCGCTGCGCCGCGCCCAGACCGTCGAGACCACCAAGCTCGAGGCGATGGTGCCGTTCCTGGCGACCACCGGCTCGTCGGCGCCGTTCATCGGCCTGTTCGGCACGGTGATGGGCATCCTGTTCGCGTTCCTCGACATCGCGCCCGATCCGAACGGGCCGGCCAAGCCGGCGGCCGCCACGCTCACCACCGTCGGGCCGCACATCGCCGAGGCGCTGTTCGCCACCGCGATCGGCCTGGTCGCCGCGATCCCGGCCGTGATGGCCTACAACTACTTCACGCGCCGCATCCGCGTGCTGCGCTCCGAGATGGACACCTTCGAGCAGGACTACCTCAACATCATCAAGCGGCACTTCCTGCGCTGATCGCGGCGCAGCACGTACCGATCACGGCCCGGCCCCAGGACTCACCATGGCGATGAAAGCAGACGACGGCGACGAGCTCAACGCGGAGATCAACGTGACTCCGTTCGTCGACGTCATGCTCGTGTTGCTGATCATCTTCATGATCACCGCGCCGATGATGAACAACACCGGCGTCGAGCTCCAGCTGCCGCAGGTCGCGGCCAAGAACCTCGAGGACCCCGAGGGCAAGCTGGTGCTGTCGATCAAGGTGAGCGACGAAATCTTTCTCGGCGGAACCCGGGTCACGTGGCAAGATCTCGCCGCCAAGCTAAAAGCCAACGAGCGAGTCAAGCGAGAGGGCGCCCTGTACATCGAAGCCGACACCAACCTGGCGTACGGAGTCGTCCTCACCGCGATGGCGATCGCGAAAGACTCCGGCGTAGAAAAAGTAATGATGCTCACCGATCCGAGCGATCAGCTCAAGCTGTCCGACCTCGACCAGCGAGCCGACAAGGCCCGCCACTGAATCGGCTCCCCGCCACGAACGTTTCATCCGCATGAGCTTCAGCAACGGCCAGATGCACGGCTTCGCGCTCGCGAGCACCCTCGTGCTCTCGGCGGTGCTGTTCGGCGGCACCTTGTACCTGACCGAGGCCGCCGAGGCGGCGCACGAGCCCCAGCTCAAGGAGATGATGACGATCGAGGCGTCGCTCGCCCGCAAGTCGGAGAAGAAGCGGCAGCCGCAGAAGGAGCTCAAGGCGCCCGAGCCCCCGGTCAAGCCCGAGGGCGTGTCGCACGACGAGACCAAGAAGCCGGAGAAGAAGCCGGACAAGAAGGACGAGAAGCCCAAGCCGGACGACAAGCCCGTCGACATCACCAAGTTCAAGCATGCAAGCGACGAGGATCCGCAGCCGGGCGCCAAGCCGATCACCGACATCGGTCAGTTCGACGGCAGCGAGATCGGCTTCGCGCCGCTCAATACCGGCAACCCCTACTGGCAGCACCTGGTCGCCGAGTTCCACCAGGTCTGGGAGATCCCGCAGATCTCGAAGGTGAACGGTGCCGCGGTAGGCTGCTTCCACATCCAGCCCGATGGCAAGATCGCTGGCATCAAGTTCGAGACGCCGAGCGGCGATCAGACCCTCGACGACTCGGTCCAGCGCGCCCTCAAGGCGACCCAGAAGTCCCGCAACGACAAGCCGCAGCCGGTTCCGACCGAGCAACTCGGTGTCATCAAGAAATGGGTATGTTTTCGCTTCACCCCAAATCAATGATCTCTCTCGGCGACCGTCCTGGCACCCGGCCGCGGGTCCGGCGGCGCACGCGGGCCCGTGCGGTCGCGGCGCCCGTCACCCCTGCGCTGGCCGCCCTGGCCTCGCTGGCCGTGATCGCGGTGCTCGCGCCGAGCGCGCGCGCCGATGAGCCCAGCGGCGGCGTCCTGATCGACGTCAAGGGCGCCAAGCGCGTCCTGTACCCGATCGCAGTGCCGGCGTCGGTGGAAGGCGACGCCACCGCGGCGCGCGACCTCAAAGCCGAGGGCCTGATCATCGATCCGCAGAAGTGGAAGGACGTCGGCGCGTTCGGCGTGATCAAGTACCGGGCGAGCCCGACCGAGATCGAGTTCCGGCTCTACGAGATCTCCAAGGGCACCACCTCGGTGCTGGGCAAGACCTACCCGCGCAAGGGCGACACGCGCTCGATCACGCACCGGTTCTGCAACGAGGTCGTCAAGTACTACACCGGCGAGCTCGGCTTCTTCGGCTCGAAGATCGCCTTCACCGCCAAGGGCCGGACGGCGAGCGCGATCTACGCGATGGACTTCGACGGCGCCAATGCCTACCCGGTGTCGAACAACAGCTCGCAGAACATCCTGCCGGCCTGGGCGCCGTCGGGCGGACAGATCGCCTAGACGTCGTTCATGCGCAACAACCCCGACCTCTACGTCGCACCGGCGGGCGGCGGGCGGCCGACCAAGCTGTCGAGCCAGCGCGGCATGAACACCGGCGCGGCGTGGTCGCCCGACGGCAGCAAGATCGCGCTCACCCTGTCCAAGGACGGCAATCCCGAGATCTACGTCATCAGCGCCAAGGATGGCAGCATCCTCAAGCGGATCACCACCGACCGCGCGATCGACACCTCGCCGACGTGGTCACCCGACGGCGGCCAGCTCGCGTTCGTCAGCGATCGCAACGGCGGTCCGCAGATCTTCGTCGTATCGTCGAACGGCGGCACGCCGCAGCAGGTGTCGTTCAACGGCAGCTACAACACCACGCCGACCTGGATGCCCAGGGCCGGCAAGCACGTGATCGCGTACACGACGCGCGACGGCGGCGTCTACGACATCGTCACGCTCGACCTCGACACCAAGGTGATGACGCGGATCACCCAGAACGAAGGCTCGAACGAGGAGCCGTCGTTCTCGCCCAACGGCCGCGCGATCGCGTTCGCGCGCGCCGGCCAGGGCGTGTTCATCGCCAACGCGGACGGCACCGGCAAGGCGGTCAAGGTGTGGAGCGGCTCGGCCACCGGCATCGACTGGGGCCCGGCTCCGGGGCCCTGACCAGCGTGACAGCACATGCAAGCCTACACGCGGCAGGGGACCGGACCCGGGCCGGTGCAGCCGGCGACGTCCATGCCGCGGCACGCCACACCGCGAACCGGCGCATCCGGCGCGCGCGTCCCGCAAGAGCGCGCGAGATCGTGGGCGCACAACGCGATTGCGCGAGCCCGCCGCGCCGTGACGCTGGCGCACGCTGCGCCGGCCTCCGAGCGTTGGATCAGTTCGTGCTGGAACTCCCTGCATGCCGGTTCCGTTTCCCCATCGCTACAGCGCGACGCTGTGTCGGACGCTCGCCTCGCGCGCGCGGATCGAGGCGCCGCCACGCGCCGCGCTCCACGGTGGCCCGTCGCCCGAGCTCGATGGCGATGTCGACGCCTGGTCGCCCGAGCACATGCTGCTGTCGTCGCTCGGGCTCTGCATGCTGACCACGTTCGAGGCATTCGCGGCCCGCGACGGGATCGATCTCGTGGAGTGGCGCGCCCAGGTCCATGGCACCGTGGAGCAGACCCCCGAGGGCCCGATGTTCACGTCGATCGTGCTCGAGCTCGACATCGAGATCGCCGGCAACGTCGAGCAGTTCGAGGCAACGCTCGAGGACGCCAAGCGCTACTGCCTGGTGCAGAACGCGCTGCGGGTCCCGGTCGTCGTCGAGGTCGAGCTCCGCACGCCCTACGGCGATTCGGAGGACGACGAGATCCGTGCCGTGGTCGAGATGCTGCGGCGATCGCGACAGCCGCGGCCGGCGCAGGCCCGCGGCCAGCTCCACGCGGTCTAGCCCCAATGCCGATCGGTTAGGCGCGTAACCGATCGATCTGATTTCGGTTTCTCGAAAGGCGGCGGGCGCCCTTGCGCGCAGCGAGCCGAGGATCATCGTGCGGCGATCTCCATGGAGGTTGCCGCATGCGTCTTCGTGAGTCGCTCGAGGCCGTTGCCGAAATCAGCCCTGAGGCATTCGAGGA
>VBLP01000173.1 GCA_005887925.1 Deltaproteobacteria bacterium
TGCAGCCGCCGCCCTCGGAAGCTCCGCTGGTAGCACCGCCCAGCTTCGCGTTGCCGCGCGCAGCGGGCCCGTCGCGCACAAGCCCGACCGCAATACCGCGCTCGGGCCACGTCACACGCCGTGCACAGCGCGACCGCCCGGCCGCATCCAGGGTCCCGACAGACGACGATATGCAATGTGATCACGGTCCGCGTCGACGCGAGGCTCGACATCCGCGCGGACCTGTGAGACCCAAGATGGGTCGCACCGCGACTTCACGGTCCGCCGGGGCGATAGAGGACCCGGAGCTTCCATCTCCGTGTCCTCGCTATGTGCGTCGTGCGCCGACAGTAGCCGATCCGCCCTTCGGCCACCCCACCGGACATCCTCGCGGTACTCGCGGCACCGCCGTGATGACCTTCACCGCGATCGCCGATCACGTCGTCGCGGTCGGTGGTGACCTTCACCGCGATCCGTGGTGACCACCTACGCCGCGATCAACAGGGCATACACGCGCGCCCCGAATGAACGCACGACCCAGCTGCTCGTCGCCATGACGGGCAAGGCAAGCGCGGCGAAGGCCGCGGAAGGCGACAAGCCGGTGTTCGCCGATATCGCCAGCTTGCCGCAGCCGCAGCGCGAAATCGCCGAGCGCGTCGATGCCCTGGCGGGCCGGGACGTTGCAGGCCGCCGCCGAGCCGTTCTTCGGGGGAAGAAGCGATGACCGTCCGCACTGCATTCGCGGGCGTCATGCTCACCATCGGTTCCTTCTCAAGAACCTGATCATGTCATTCCTCCTGATCCACGCGATCTGTCGTACACATCTGCGGCATCCAGTACAGTCCGCTGAGGTGGCTCCCGGCGCCGGAAACAAGCTACTGTAGAAGCGTCGTCGACAGTGCTGGGCCAAGCACGCGAAGTCGCATCGTGAACAAATCCACCATCGATTATCGAGTCAGTACGCGCCGAGAACTCGCGCCCGCGACTCGATCGAACAGATCCGTCCTCTCCGCGTCCTCGGCAAGTGCGTCGATGGGCCATCGAACGCCGCCCGGGGATGGGAGCCAATCAGAGGCGTGGTCGAGCATACGGCCGGGCGGCAGACCGAGCGCCCTGCAGCCGCACGGCGGTCGAGTCGGACCGACGGCCCGCTGCCAATCAGTCCATGAGTGGAACCGTGCGGGCTCAGCGAGCGCCGCCTCGAGAGGTATTGTGAACGCTCACACCCCCAGACATCGATTCGGAGAGGAGACCCCATGACTGCTCGGCCACGACTTGGACACATGAGAAAAATACGACTCTTTGCGGGTGCGGCTGTCTTGTTCACCGCCGCCATCCTGGTCGGCACCTCCGGCACCTCGTCGGCCGCCCCGTGCGACATCTACGCGTCGGGGGGTACGCCGTGTGTGGCTGCGCACAGCACCACGCGAGCGCTGTTCGATGCTTATAACGGTCCGCTGTATCAGGTGCGGCGGTCGTCGGACAACGCCACCCGGGATATCGGGTTGTTGAGTGCGGGCGGGTCCGCTGACGCCGCCGCACAGGACTCGTTCTGCGCCGGTACCACTTGCCTGATCACGATCATCTATGACCAGACTGGTCGGCGTAACCACCTCACCCAGGCGCCGCCCGGAGGATTCAACGGACCGGCACCGGGCGGCTTCGACAACCTGGCCAACGCGGCCGCCGCCCCGATCACCATCGGCGGCCGCAAAGCCTACGGGGTGTTCGTGGCGCCCGGCACCGGCTACCGGAACAACGCCACCTCGGGCATCGCCACCGGCAGCGCGCCGCAGGGGGTCTACATGGTAGCCGCCGGGGGGCACGTGAACAGTGGCTGCTGCTTCGACTACGGCAACGCGGAGACCAACTCCCGGGACACCGGCAACGGGCACATGGGGGCGGTCTACTTCGGCACGTTGTGCTGGTTCGGGGGTGTCGTGGCCGGTCAGTGTGTCGGGTCGGGCCCGTGGGTTATGGCCGACCTGGAGAACGGCCTGTTCGCCGGTGCTAACGGCACGAACACCAACAACACCGGCCGCAACAGCCCGTTCGTTACCGGGATGATCAAGATGAACTCGACATCCTACGCGATCAAGGACGCCAATGCGAATTCGGGCGGCCTGAAGACCGACTACAGCGGACCGCTGCCGACCACCAGCGGGTACACACCGCTGCACCTGGAGGGCGCCATCATCCTGGGCATCGGCGGGGATAACAGCAACAGTTCCGCCGGTACCTTCTACGAGGGCGTGATGACCGCCGGCTTCCCGTCGGACGCCACCGAGAACGCGGTGCAGGCCAACATCGTGGCCGCCGGCTACAGCCAGTCCGCCGGCGGCACACGGACCGGCCCGATCGTATCCGGTCTCAACACTGCCAAGTGCGTGGACAACAACAACGGTGCCGCGACGCCAGGCAACAAGGTACAGATGTGGGATTGCAACGGCTTCGCTGCCGCACAGAGCTGGACCGTCAACAGCGACGGAACCATCGCCATCAACGGTGGCTGCCTGGATATCACCGGAAACCGCTCCGCCAACGGCACCCTCATCGAATGGTGGCCCTGCAACGGCGGGGGGAACCAGCAGTGGCAGGCGGTCAACGGACAGTTGGTCAATCCGGCCTCCGGCAAATGCCTGGACGACCCCGCCCGCAATACCACCAATGGAACACAGCTCGTTCTGTGGGACTGCAACGGCGGACCGAACCAGCAATGGCGCCTGCCGTAGCCACCTCCTCGATCTGGTCGAGCGCCTGGGTGAGCTGCGAGCGCACCGCATCGACGGGGCCGTATCTCGCTATCGCGTGCGCTTGCGCCACACCGACGCGAGCCACGGCTGGAGGTGGCGCGGCTGCCCGGGCGGGCGATAGTAGTGCTCGAGCTCGTCGAACGCCGCAGCCGTCATGAAGCGCCGCCATTGGCCGAGATCCAGGTAACAGCCGTACCGATCGCCTGACCAACCCTCGCGGTTGGGCCCGTGCGGGTTCGAGCTGAACAGCGTGCCCCCCGGCTTCAAAGCCGTCCATAGCTCACCCAGCACGCGCGGCAGCTCCTGACTGGGCACGTGAAACAGCGACGCGTTCGCGAACACGCCATCGAACCGCTCGTTGCCGAGATCGAGCTCCAGGAAGTCCTGGTGCAGCACCTCGCACCCGGAGTGCGCGCGCGCCATCCGCACGAACTCGTCTGCGCCCTCGAGGCCGACCGCCACGTATCCGAGATCGCGGAACACGGCCAGGTCCCGCCCTGGCCCACACCCGAGGTCGAGAATCGTGTGCGGCGGTGGCCCGAGCAGGTGCCGGATCAACGCCTCGATGTTCTGACTCACGTCGTGGTCGCGCGTCCCTGCCCAGAACGATCGAGCGTCTCGCTGGTAGTGGTCCAGTGTGGCCGAGCGGATCTCTCGGAGCTCGTCGCCGCTCAACGTCACCAGGCACGGAAGCTCGTCATCCATCGCGCCTCATTGTTACCCGCGCGGCGCGTGGACCGGTGACGCGCCGGGCGGGCGCAGCGTCGCGGCGTGGGCGCGAGACGATTTTCGGCAGGAACCTCGCCGCGCCGCGCTGCGTCGTCGACGGTGGAACCTCACAAAATCACGACACCACCGCCGGATCCTCGAGGGAAAACAATGATTTAAGTCGGAACCAGCTCCAATGCCAGTCGGATAAGGAGGAAGGCGGATCATTTCGAGCCCTTCCGCCGGTTCCGCGCGTAGTTGCTCATCTTGATCTTCACATCCCTGGGATAGCGACGTTTGGGACAGACGGAGCCGCCGATGGCCCTGAAAGGCTCGGGATGACGACCGGAAGCCTGCCAGGACCGGCGGAGCCCATATGCCAGGACCGGCCGGCGCGTGGCGTTGCTGGTCGATGCCGAGCGCCTGGCAGAGTTGCCCGCGCGAGATCCGTGCGCCGCGCCGCGCGCGCCCCGTCCGGTCCAGCTCGGCCCGGAGGGCGGCGGCGGGACGGCGGAGGCCCAACCGACCTCGGGAGACCGCAGGGCGGCCTGTGACCGGCGCGTGGAAGCTGACCAGGCTGATTCGGACGCCCCGCTCACAGCCCTGTGCCCTGTACCAATGCCCCGGGCCGTGAATTTCTCGTTCTGGATCCGGAACAGAACCGTGGGCGCCGAGTGAACCCCAACGTCCCCGGCGAAAGGCCGCAGGCGCGGAGGCTACCGCGGTCGTTTTGCCCCGTCGAGACGTGTCACCGCGAGGCCTTCCTGCCCTCTGTGCGAAATCCCGAAACCAAGTCAGGATAGGGGGCAGTGGCACTGGGCACTGGGCTGTGAGCGGGGCGTCCG
>VBLP01000694.1:0-3415 GCA_005887925.1 Deltaproteobacteria bacterium
AGCATGATGTTGCCAGGCTTGATGTCACGATGAATCACGCCGTGGCGATGGGCGTGGCCAAGCGCACCCGCCACCTGGCGCGCAATACGCAACGCGTCGTCGACCGCGAGCGGCCCCCGCGCGAGAATGTCGCGCAGTGTTTCGCCGTCGATATACCGCATGACATAAAACGGACGCCGCGGCGCGCCCCGCGTTCGACCGGACTCCATGAGGGTGACGATGTGCGGGTGATTCAGTTTTGCGGTCGTCTCGATTTCGCGCAGGAAGCGTTCACTTGGGACCGGCAGCGCGAAATCGGCCGACAAAACCTTGATCGCCACCAATTTGTCTTCGAACTTGAGATCACGGGCGAGATACACCGAGGCGGTGGCACCGTGGCCGAGCTCGCGCTCGATCGCGTAGCGATCGCCGAAGTCGTCGTGCGGTGTCTGCGGACCCTGCGCCACGATCCGGCCTTTGCTAGGTGTCGCTACGCTACACCCTGAACGGGCACGCGGCAAGCGAACTCGAACGGAGATGTTATCTTCGCTCGGTTCGGGAATCTCGAGGGATATGTCGCTCACCCCGCTCGAACTCCGCTGCTTTGGACCACCCTCTGCGCGCCTCGCCGGCGGCAAAACGCCGCGCGAGCTACAGTGGCATAAGCACGTCGCGTTGATCGTGTATCTCGCGCTCTCCCCTACTCGCAGCCGCTCACGTGATCACCTGCTCGGCCTCCTCTGGGCTGAGCAACCGGAGCGTGGCGCCCGCAAGGCGCTCAACACGGCGATCAACAGGTTACGGAGCGCGCTGGGCAACGAGCGTCTACGCTCCGAAAGCGATACGCTCGCTTTGAGTGACGAGGGACTCGACGTCGACGCCTTGCATTTTCTTTCGCAGGCGGGCAGCGCGCCCGAAGCCGCGGTCCGACTCCTGCGCGGCGATTTTCTCGAGGGTTTCCACGTCAAGGACGCACCGGAGTTCGAAGACTGGATGACGCGCGAGCGGGAGCGCTACCGGGCCCTCGCAGCGGCTACACTCGTCGCGGCTGGGGAGCGCGGCCTAGCAACGGAGCTGGCAAATGCGGCCGATCTTGCTCGACGCGCGCTTGCGATAGCGCCCAGAAGCGAGCCCGCGACACGCTTGCTGATGCGCGCCGCGGCCCTTGCCGGGGACTCGGCCACTGCGGTCGGCGTCTACCAAGAATTTGCGCAACGGCTGGAGCGGGAGGTCGGTGAAAAGCCGGGGCGCACCATGGTCGCACTGGCAGAGCGGATTCGCACGCAGACGTGGCGACCCCCGGGTAGCGACACGACGCGCGCGATTCCGCTCGTGGGACGCGAGCAACTGCATCGCAGTGTGTTCGACGTCGTTGCCCAGGGAACGACAAGCAAGTCGGGACCCCGCGCGCTGGTGATCGTCAGCCCCCCAGGGATGGGACGCTCGCGTCTCCTCGCAGAATGTGCCAGCCGCTTGGCGCTCGAGGGTGCGCAGCTATTGCAAATACGACCGGCGAAGAACGATCACGATGCCGCATGGAGTTCTCTCAGATTCCTGATACGGGCAGGGGTCGTCGATCTCCGAGGGCTGGCCGGAGCCCATCCTGATGCCCTCGGCGTGCTCGCCGGCCTTGCCCCCGAAATCGCCGACCGATTTGCCCCTCGGCAGGTGCGTGACATCGCGGACATGGCGACTGCGCTGGCCAGTGTGCTGGGCGCGGCAGCGGAGGAGCAGCCGCTCGCCATTGCGATTGACGACGCGCACTGGGCCGACGGGATGTCGCTCGCCGCGCTCGGGGCTGCACTCGGTCAATTGAAAGCCAGCCCCGTTACCCTCTTGTTGACCGTGGCGCAGGACGTGGGCCAACCTCCACCAGAGCTTCTACAACTGGAGAGCGACGTCGGCCGCGCACTCCCCGGCGTTGTGGTGCGCCTCCGTGCCCTCAGCAAGGACGATCTTGCTCAGCTGGTTGCCGCGCTGGCGCCGTGGTGTCGCGATAACGCAGAGCGGGAGCGCCTCACGCGTCGCATCGCGTATGAAACGGCCGGGAACCCGTTCCTCGCGGTAACGCTGCTTGGCGCGCTCGCGAAGCCGGGCAATTTCCAGAAGGACATGGTGACCTGGCCGCCCCCAGGCGGAACGATCGATGCGCCGCTACCATTCTCCGTTCCGGCGGTCGCGCGCCATGCCATCGCAATGCGCATCAGCGAGCTGACACCTACGAACGTTCGCGTGCTCAGCGCGGCGAGTGTTTGCGGCCAAGCCCTCGACCTCGAGTTGATCGCGCAAGTTGCCGAGTCGCCGAGACACGATGTTGAACAGACGCTGCCTGCATGTGAGCGGCGGTACCTCATTCACTTCGATGGCCGGCGCTACACGGGCTATCGACGCGCTCGCCGGGCGCACCGACCTTGAAAGTCGCGTCTTGCGGGTCGAGCTCTTGTCGCACGTGGCTCCGGATCAAGCGGCACTCGATCTTGCGCTATCGGTGGCGCAGGATGCGGGGACGATGGGGGCGCGACGCATGCTCGACGGTTCGCTTGCCGCGGCGGAACGGATCCAGCAAGCGGCGCAGCTCGACCCTGACACGCTGGCGCGGCTCCGCACCCGCCTGGCGGAACGGCGGGAATAAACGACGGCCCCGCATAGCGGGGCCGTGTTGAATGAGAGGGGACTGGCGGGCTCCCTACATATGCACCGATACCTGATGAACGAGCTGCGTCTGGAACCGAAGTGCCGCGGCGGGGGCGGCTGGATCGAGGCGCACTGACTCGGCCGCCTGCATGACTTGATTGAACGGCGTGTCCGCCGTCCCGTCCCCGTTGGTGTCGACCATCTGTGAATAGCCGACCGCGCCGCTCGCAAAGTTCAGCCATGCCACCATGATCTCGCGATCAAGTTTCTCCAGCTCGGAGCCGGAATTCTGGCGGAGATTCAACACCGTGAACGCGTCATCCGCATTCGCGGCCGCCCGCGCTTCGCTGAAGACCGCGCTGACGCGCCCGACGATCGCCACGTAACATGCTACGACATCCTGCGACAGCTGGGCGCCGTTGCGGCCAAGCTGCTGCTGCCAATATCCATCCTGCCGTGCCCGCTGCCCCGTCTGCGTAATGAGGATGGAGACGTGGTCCTCGCCCGACGCCGCGTCATCGTCCACCGCCTTGAACGTCACGTCATACAGGCACGCGGACTCGAACGCGTGCGCGCGTCGGTCCGTCGCATCGTTAGGTCCGGTCGGGCCGGTGATGGGATACAGAGCCGATTCGTCAGGTGCCGGCGGCCCATCACTCCAATCCCATGACAGCGTCAACCCATCACGGCCCGGGTCGTGCGCGCTTCCGGCAAACGCGAAGATGTCACCAGTACGGCCGACGATGGTGGGGACGCCCTGGATGTTCAGGTTCTCCCCGCCGGTGACCGCGAGGCTCGCGGT
>VBLP01000694.1:3559-5113 GCA_005887925.1 Deltaproteobacteria bacterium
GAAGTCGCTCAGGTCATAGGTGCCGAGCGAAATCGACCAGCTGTCTTCCCAGGTGATATCGGGAGCCAAGGGAATGGGAATCTCGAGGTCCACCCAGAACCGGAGACGTGGTGAGACAGAGAATCGCGTGAAGTGATACAGCAGCCCGTCGACCGAGAAGAGTGCCCGTCCCGGCCCGTCGATAGCTCTCACGGACGAAAGCTGCGCGGGCGACGAGGGACTGCTGTACGACAGACTGCCGCTGCCGGAGGCCGCTCCCAGGACCAGCCAGTCCGCGGTAATCTGGTCGGATCCGACAGATGAGTTCACGACGAGATCGATGCCCGCCACACCATAGTCCAGGATCGCGAGATCCACCGAAGGCAGCGGAACGTCCTCACCGGGTCCAAAGGGTGTCACAAAATCTGAGTGGCGGTAGACGTTGGGCCCGGCGCAGTGCTTATCCGAATCGATAATACCGCTGAATTGCACGCAGCCCTGTGTGACCCAGCGGAAGTACGCCTCGTTGCCGTCCTCCGCCGGAAGTCCGACGGCCGCATACTGCGCCCCCGTGTAATTGCGCCCTTCCAACGTACTCGTCGCCGAGTATGTGGACCCTTCGGCCATCGGTTCGGGACTGCTGAGTTGACCGGCCACCGGCAGGCGTAGGCCTATCCCCCAGTCCGCCTCAAAACTCAAAGTCATGTCCTCGACATCCTCGATCCCGAACGTTCGCTCCTCTTGGATCGAGGGGATGTTCACGGAGAAGCCGAAGACGAGATCCCCCGAAGCCGTTCTCGAGGACGTCACATCGGCAACTTCGGCCAATGCTGGGCTGGCTGGCAGCGGCGGCGACGCGGGATATGTCACGCGCCGTGACTCACTAATCGTGTAGGTGCGAGGCTCGAGACCCAACTCGTACCGCTGCTAGAATCCGGGACTCCGTGCTTCTCTTTGCGCGATGTACCGCTCCCGCAGCGCCACGCTGGTGACACCGAGCCTCTCTGACTGCTCGGAAGTCAGGGTCAGCTCCGGCCACCTGTCCAACCCCGCGTCGGCAGGGCCGCTGTAACGAAGCTCGGTGCGTGCGGTATATGCGTATCCCTCGCCTGGACCGTACTTCTTGCCCCGCAACTCGGAGAGCGAAGACCCCTGCGCGGAACGGAAATCGGACGACAGTTTCGGCACCGGCAGACCTCGCGCGGCGCGGTCGGCGACCGATTGCGCGATTCTGGCCTGCAGCGGTGTGGGGCTGCCCTGCGGCTCGGACGTCGCTGGTCGTTGTGGGACCTGACTGGTGGGGGGTTCGGCACACGCGACCGCGCATAGCACCATCAGCATGAATTTCCCGGCATTAGCACGCTTCATAACGCACCCTCCTGTGGCAAGTGTGAAGTCCACGCGGCGATGCGGTGAGCCTACATGGTGGGAATCACTCAGCGGTCACGCAGACACGGTCGGCGCTCACGTGCGTCGGCGGACTTGCAACCGCGACGCGTCTGTCGCGTTACTCTCGTTCTCTCCCGCGTGGCCGCCACGTGACCGCCGGTTCGCACCCTTCAGGGGTTTCACCAA
>VBLP01000694.1:5385-6231 GCA_005887925.1 Deltaproteobacteria bacterium
GACGGCTCCGGCAATTTGGTCGCCCGCGCGTACGACCAGGCTGGAAACATCGGCTCCTCGAGCGCGGTGCCAGTCACGGTGCGACATCCGTTTGCCCTGTCGTTCCGGAATTCGACGTACACCGATATCACGCTGACCGCGGTGAACCAGGGCGCTGTATCCGTGCCGGTCGGATCTGTCTTGACCTACACCTATCCGAGTAAACCAAGCTCGGTCGCCTTTTCCGCGTCGACTTCGGGAAGGACGAACCAGGGTGCACAGGTCGGCTTGCTGATGTCGTGGAACGATACGTATCTGTCGGGAAGTGCGCGCGCCGACACCGTCGATCTCATTGTGACCGCAACGTACTTCTTTGTTAAGGTGCAGAATTGCGGCTCGATCATCAACGGCTTTTACGTGAATTACGGATTGGTGAGCCAGACCTTTGACAACATTTCGATCCCTGGCGACTGCGTGGTCCGGTCGATCGGCTACTACCGGGCCTTCACCAACACCGAAGTGCGCGGTTATCGCAGCTTGGCATACACATACTGGGACCAAGGTGTGCATTTCGTGCTGCCGTGGACAAACAACCAGTCCGCTACGCTGCTCAACACTCTCTCGAGCTCCGCGATGATTTCGGGCGTGGACGCTCCCGTAGCAGCGCCGTCGCACGAGACGTTGCCACAAGCCGTGGACCTGCATGAGTGGCTGTCCGCGACGAGGCCCGCCGCCAAGCAGTTCGCCGCCCGGGTGCTGGAGGAGTGACAGGTCACCGCGTAGTCAGTCTTGCTACGTAAGAAAGCCGGAGAGCGAAAGCTCGCCGGCTTTCTTGTTTGGATTCACAGGCTAAAACCTGTGGATTCC
>VBLP01000174.1 GCA_005887925.1 Deltaproteobacteria bacterium
TGATCATCATCACGGTTGTACTGCAGCTCTCGATGCGGTCCCAGCCGGCGGCGGCGCGGATCGCAGCCGGGATCGCGATCGGCAGCGATGCCGCACACCACGCGTTCGCCGGCGTATCCGGCCAGGACGATCTCCACCCGCGGAGCGGATCCGGTGCGTCGGCGATCTCGAGCAGCACGAAGCTGAGCAGCCGCTCTGCATCGACCGGGCCAGGCGCGGTGCGGCCGTGACGCCGCAAACATCGATGAACACGAGGGCGCGGTCCCGGTTGCCTGGCGCCACGGTTGACGCGAACGAAGACGCCATCGGCCAGTATCTCGAGAATCGTGGCGAGAATGATACCCGACCGAGAAATCCTGGCGACAGTTTGTCGCAACGCGCAATCGTCTGGCGCGATCGTCGAGCTGGCGTCGTAGATCGACCTTGTTTCGAGCATCCAGAGCTTGGCTCGCAACGTGCTTACGAGTCGCTGCACGACGAGCGGAAGCTCGGCTCGTCGCGGCGATGGCCATCTCGATGAGACGAAACCTACCGGAGCGACGCGCGACGTCGACGACCGATCGAGCGTTCGATCGGCTGCTGCCCGAGGCGCTGCGGCGGCTGTCCTACATGCACTGGACTCCCATCGAGGTCGCGATCCGGGCGACGACGCTTCTGTGCCCGAGCAGCGGGATGCGGATCCTCGACGTCGGCTCCGGCGTCGGCAAGCTGTGCATGGTGGGCGCGATGTCGTCCGAGGGGCTGTGGTACGGCGTCGAGCAGCACGAAACGCTCGTCCACACCGCGTGCGAGCTCGCGGGCGCGCTGGGGGTCGCCGATCGCACGCGGTTCCTCCACGGCGACGATCTCTACAACCCGTTCGAGGTCCCGCTGTTCGACGTCGACCACGGTCAGCATCTGCTCGACTTCCGGCTGAAGGTCGCGGGCGTCCAGGATCGCCTCGCCGCGCTGCCCGAGCGGGCCCGCGTCGTCACGCTCCAGGGCTTCGGTGGCGTGATGCCGCGGAGCTACGAGCTACTCTACCACGAGCGGATCGCCGCCGCCGGACTGGACCTTGCGCTGTGGGTCCAGGGCGCGGCGGCTCGCACGATCACGGAGCCGTCGTGACCCGGCCTCAGGTCACGGCCGCCGTGATCCCCGGGCGAACGAGGTCATGACCGCCGAGCGTCGCGTCGGGCTGGTCGCGGTCGCGGACGGCAGCCGGAGCGCGCTCGCGGAATATCTGAGGAGCGCCGGGTTCGACGTCGTGGAATGCGACGAGCTCGCGGTCCCCAGCTCGTTTGGCGCGCTGGTGTGGCGCGCCGACGACACCGATGGCGCGGAGCTGGTCGCTCGCGTGCGGTCGTGGCTACGGCTGGCCAGGCACCAGCGCATCATCGTGGTGACGTCGCGGCCCGCCGCGCTGCGCGATGTCGTCGCGGCGCATGGCGAGCGGCTGTTCGCACTCCCCGCCCCGGTGTTCGGGTGGGAGCTCGTCGAGGCTCTGCGCGCGACCCAGGGGCCCAAGCCGCGCGGCGCGTGATGGACTTCCCATCGCACCGCGGCGGCGTAGAGTGCGGGCGTGAAGACCCGCGGCCGTGGCCCGGTCGTCGTGCTCGAGCCGGTGAAGGTCTCGCCGGCGATGCGAGCATTTGACCGCACGCTGCGGGCGGTCGCGAGCAAGGACGTCACGGTGACGTTCGTCGGCGAGAGCGGCTCGGGCAAGGAGGTGATGGCGCGGCGGTTGCACGATCTATCGGCGCGCCGCGGCGGTCCGTTCGTCCCGATCAACTGCGCTGCGATCCCCGATGCCCTGTTCGAGAGCGAGCTGTTCGGCCACGAGCGCGGGGCGTTCACCGGTGCCGTCGAGCGCGGCACGGGCAAGATCGAGATCGCCGGCGGCGGAACGCTGTTTCTCGATGAGGTCGCAGAAATGCCACTCGCAGCTCAGCCCAAGCTGCTCAGGTTCCTCGAGACCCACCGCTACATGAGGGTCGGCGGCACCAAGAAGCTCGATGTCGACGTCCGGGTCGTCCTCGCCACGCTGCGGCCGCTGGAAGCCGAGGTCCGCGAGGGCCGGTTTCGCGAGGACCTCTACTACCGCATCCAGGGCATCACGCTGGCGGTTCCGCCGCTGCGCGAGCGGCGGCGCGACATCCCGATGCTGATCGACACCTTCGTCCGGCAGCTCAGCGCGATTCACAACTGTGCACCGGCGAGGCTGTCGCGCAGCGCGCGCGCCGCGCTGGTCGCGCACGACTGGCCGGGCAACGTCCGCCAGCTGCGCAATGCGATCGAGCTGGTGACGATCCTGCGATCGGGCAAGACCGTGCGCCTCCACGACCTGCCACCCAGCTTCGACAGCGTGGCCGACCCGGCCGCGCCGGGTGCAGGCGGCGCGCTCTCGATGGATCTCGACCAGCCGCTCGCCGACATGGTCGACCAGCTGGTCCGCCACGTCATCGCGATCGAGCGCGGCGATCTCGCGCGTGCCGCGCGGCGGCTCGGGGTCAGCGTCCGGACGCTGCAGCGGCGGCGGCGCGCCTGAGCCGATCACCAGCCGGCCGGCGGCGGCGCGTGCCGGCGCCGATCGCATGCGCCGGGTCGAAGATTGATACTGTGCGGGCCGCAGCTGCGAGGCGCGACGAGCCATGAGCCGTACTATCGGAATCGCGATCATGAGCGGGGGGTTCGCGTCCGGCGCGCTCGCCTCGTTGCTCGCGGCCCGCTGGCCCCGTCTCGCGATCCGCCTCGGCCACCTCGGCGTGCTGGTCGGTGCGATCGCGGGGGGCGCGACCGCGATCGATGTGCTGGCCGATCCGTCGGCACCCGCGCTGCGCATCGAGCTCCCCCGGCTCATGCCGCTCGCCCAGCTGGCGTTGCGCGTCGACTCGCTGTCGGCGTTCTTCCTGCTCGTGATCTCGCTGGTCGCCGCGGCCGCCGCGATCTACGGCCCGGCGTACCTGGAGGCGCACGGTGCGATGGGACGCGGGCGCGCGGGTGCCCACGTGCTCGCGCTCGGGGTGTTCGTCGGATCGATGTCGCTCCTGTGCTGTGCGGGAGACGCGCTGAGCTTCCTCGTGCTGTGGGAGGCGATGACGCTCGCCAGCTACGCACTCGTGGTCTCGGAGACCCATCGCGACGAGAATGTCCACGCGGGCCTGCTCTACATCGTGATGGCGCACATCGGCACGGCGCTGATCGCGTTCGTGTTCGTGACGCTGGCCGAGCTCGGGAATGGCACCGACTTCGACGTCCTGCGCACCGCCGGGCACGGCCTGCCGGACGGCGTGCGCAGCGGCCTGTTCTTCGCTGCGTTCGCCGGCTTCGGTGTGAAGGCCGGCGTGGTTCCGCTCCACGTCTGGCTGCCTCACGCCCATCCGGCCGCGCCGAGCCACGTCTCGGCACTGATGTCCGGCGTCATGCTGAAGGTCGCGGTCTACGGCATGCTGCGCTTCGCGTTCGATCTGCTCGCTCCGGGCGGCAGTCCGCTGCCGGCATCGTGGGGCTGGACCGTGCTCGCGCTCGGAACGCTGTCGGCGGTGATCGGCGTCCTGTACGCGCTCCAGCAGCACGACCTCAAGCGGCTGCTCGCGTTTCACAGCGTCGAGAACGTCGGGATCATCTTGATGGGTAGCGGGCTCGCGATGCTGCTGGTACATCGGGGGGACTCCGCGAACAGGCTCGCGACGCTCGCGCTCGCGGCGGCGCTGCTCCACACGCTGAATCACGCTTCGTTCAAGGGGCTGCTGTTTCTGGGGGCCGGCGCCGTGGTGTGTCGGACGCACGTGCGCAACCTCGAGGACCTCGGCGGCCTCGCGCGCCGCATGCCGTGGACCTCGGGGTTGTTCCTGCTCGGCGCGGTCGCGATCTCGGCGTTGCCGCCGCTCAACGGGTTCGTGAGCGAGTGGATGACGTTCCAGGCGCTGCTCGGCGGGGGCTCGCAGGTCGGCGGCGGCGGTGGTCTGTTCTCGGTGTTCGCGGCGTCGATGCTGGCGTTGACCGGTGGGCTCGCCGCGGCGTGCTTCGTCAAGGCATTCGGGGCGACGTTCCTGGGGCGGCCTCGGTCGGTTCACGCCGAGGCGGCCATCGAGGTGCCGCGCTCGATGATCTGCGGAATGCTCGGGCTCGCGCTCGCGTGCGTTGCGCTCGGCGTCGTTCCTGGGTACGCGATGGCGCTGCTCGACGGACCGACGTCGTCGCTGGTCGGCGGCCCGGGCGCGAGCGCCGTGGTCACGGCGCGGGGCCCGCTCGTGCTGTCGTCGGTGGGCGGGGCCGGGTTCGGTGCCGCGATCTTCATGCCCGCGATCGCGATCCTGTGTGTCGCGCTCGGAATCGCCGCCTGGATCATGCGCGCGTGGCCGCGCCGGCCGGCGCGCCGGTCCGCGCCGACGTGGACGTGCGGGTTCACGCCGACCAGCCGCTTCGACTACAGCGCGACGGCGTTCGCCAAGCCACTGCGCCTGATCTTCGCCCTGCTCTACCGCCCGCGCCGCCAGGTCGAGCGCGAGAATCCGGACTCGCCGTACATCATCAAGCGGATGCGCTACCACGGCGATGTCGTCGACCTCGCCGAGACCGCCGTCTACCACCGGTTCCAGAACGCCATCACCTCGGTGGCCGGCGCGATCCGTGCGCGCAGCACCGGCCGCATCCACGGCTACATCGGCTACGTGCTGATCACGCTGTTGATCGTCCTCCTCCTGTTCGGGAAGGCGTGACGTGGAAGCGTTCGAGCATATCGCGATCGCGCTGGCGCAGATGATCCTGATCGCCGCGTGCTCGCCGCTGGTCACCGGAGTGATCCAGAAGCTCAAGGCGCGCCTGCAGTGCCGGAGCGGTGCGAGCGTCGTGCAGCCGTATCACGATCTCATGAAGCTGCTGCGCAAGGGCACGGTGCAGAGCGACACCGCGAGCGGGATGTTTCGCGTGCTGCCGGCGCTCGTTCTGGCGGCGACCCTGGTCGCCGCGACGCTGGTGCCGGCCGTGTGGGTTCCCGAGGACCGCGCTGCAGCACAGCTTCCGCTCGGCGACGCCATCGTGCTGACCGGGCTGCTCGCGCTCGCGCGGTTCCTCACCGCGATCGGCGCGCTCGACGCCGGCGGCGCGTTCGGCGGGATGGGCGCGTCGCGCGAGATGACCGTGGGCGTGCTCGTCGAGCCGGTCCTCATGCTCGTCGTGTTCTCGGTGGCGCTCGCGGGCGGAACCACCGATCTTGGCCGGCTCGCCACCCACCGGCTCGCGGTGCCCTCGTTTCACGCACCCGATCTGCTGGCGCTGCTCGCGATGCTGGTTCTCCTGCTCGCCGAGACCGGGCGGATCCCGGTCGACAATCCCGACACCCACCTCGAGCTGACGATGCTCCACGAAGGCATGCTGCTCGAGCACTCCGGTCCAGGGCTCGCTTGCATGGTGCTCGCCGGCCACCTCAAGCAGCTCGTGATGATCAGCCTGGTCGCCGCGATCTTCCTGCCGATCGGTCTTGCCACGCAGCTCGCGCCGTATGCGATCGCACTCGCGCTCGCGGCGTTCGCAGCCAAGGTGCTCGTGCTGTCGGTGTTCCTCGCGCTGGTCGAGTCGTCGTATGCCAAGCTCCGGTTCTTCCGGCTGCCGCAGTTCCTCGGCGTTGGTTTCGTCACCGGATTCCTCGCGCTGTCCCTGAGGATCCTGTGAGGGATCCTGTGAGGGATCCTGTGATGGGTCCTGTGAGGATGCCATGACCCCGGCGACCGCGACCGAGCTGATCGACGACATCGGCGGGCTGCTGCTGTTCACGATGATCTTGATCCTCGGCGCCGGTCAGGTCTATCGCGCGATCTACGCTGTGGCCGCGCAGTCGGTGTTCCTCGGGATCGCAGGTGCGGTGCTCGCCGCAGCGACCGGCAATCCCGACCTGTGGGTGATCGCCGCGATCACGATCGCGATCAAGGCGATCGCGCTGCCATGGCTATTGTTGCGCGTGGTCAAGCAGATCGAGGTCCGCCTCGAGATCGATGCGGTGATCCCGATCTCGATGACGCTCGTGATTGCCGGCGCGATCGTCGTGCTGTCGTTCTACCTCGCGGCGTCGCTCGGCGCCGTCAGGCAGTCGATCACCGGCGACGCGTTGCCGGTCGGCGTGGCGCTGATGCTGCTCGGCGTGCTGGTGATGGTGAGCCGGCGCAAGGCGCTCACCCAGATGGTCGGGCTGTTCGCCGCCGAGAACGGCATCTTCTTCACCGCGATGGCGGTCAGCCAGGGCATGCCGCTGATCATCGAGATCGGCGTCATCCTCGACGTGATCCTCGGCGCGCTGGTCATGGGCATCCTGGTCCTGCGCGTGCGCTCGTCGGTCGATGCCGACATCGCGGACCTCGAGGAGCTTCGCGGATGACCGCCGACGACCTGGTGTGGATCCTCCCGCTGATCCCGGCCGTGGCCGCGCTCGCCATGCTGGCAGCGCGCGGTCGCGCGACGCTCGTGTGGCTCGATCTGCTCGCCTCGCTCGGTGTCCTCACGCTCGCGCTGGTCATCGCCGGGGAGGTTCCGTCCCGGCCGATTGCAGCCGGCCCGCTCCGCGCCGATTCACTCGCGATTCCGTTCCTGCTCCTGATCGGATTTCTCGCCGTCGCGACCTCGATCTACAGCAACGGTTGGGTCCGACACGAGGTCGCGCACGGCGGCATGAAGGCGAGCTCGCTCCGCTACTACCACGCGCTCGTCCAGGCGTTCATCGCGACGATGCTGGTCACCGTGCTCGCCGACAATCTCGGGATCCTGTGGACCGCGATGGAAGGCACGACGATCACGTCGGCGGTCCTCGTCGGCTTTCACGGCGATCGCCGCGGACTCGAGGCGGCGTGGAAGTACATCATCGTCACCACGATCGGGATCTCGTTCGGCCTGTTCGGGACCATCCTGATCTATGCAGCCGCCGCGCACGCGCACGGCGCGATCTCGGATGCGATGAGCTGGTCGGAGATCAACACCATCGCGTCGCGCCTCGATCCGGGGATCGTCCGGATCGGCTTCATCTTCGTGATGGTCGGATACGGGACCAAGGCCGGCCTCGCGCCGATGCACATGTGGCTGCCCGACGCGCACAGCCAGGCCCCCACGCCGGTGTCCGCGCTGCTGTCGGGTGCGTCCTGATCCTGTTCGGCCTGGTCTCGGTGCTGGTCGCCGTCCCGTTCCTGCTCGCCCAGCGCGACGTCAAGCGCTTGCTCGGCTACAGCAGCGTCGAGCACGTGGGTGTGATCGCGCTCGGCCTCGGCTTTGGCGGCAAGCTCGGCACCTACGCGGCGCTGCTTCACACGCTCAGTCACGGCGTCGCCAAGGCGCTGGTGTTCTGCGCCGCCGGCGACGCGGTCCAGCGCTGCGGGAGCCGCGACGTGCAGGCGATCCGGGGCTTGCTCGCTGCAGCACCGTGGGCGGGCACCTTGCTGCTGCTCGGGATCCTCGCGCTCGCCGGCATGCCGCCGTCTGCGATCTTCATCAGCGAGCTGCTGGTGATCCGCAGTGGGATCCTGGACCATCCAGGCGTTGTGGCGGGCGTGCTGGCCGCGATGGTCGCGATCTTTGCGGGCCTCATCCACCAGGTCGGCCGCATGGTGTACGGCGAGCCGGGTGCCGTGCGTCGGGGCGAGGCTCGGGGTGTGGATACCGGCGGCGCTCGACGACGTCCTCGCGCGCGCGACGGAGGTGGTCGTTGGCTGACCTCGCCGAGCGGCTCGGGCGTCTGCTCGGTGGGCGGATCGCGGTGACCACCGGGCCGCGGGGCGCCGATCTGACGTTCGCGCTGCACCGCCGCGACGACCTCCCGGCCGCGGCGGCCGAGCTCACTGGACGCGCCGAGATGTCGCTCGCCACTGTGGTCGCGACCGACGAGCTGAGCTCGCCCGATCGCGACCTCAAGATGCGCTACGTGTTCGAGCCGGCCGATCCGGTGCGCAAGCGGCCGGCCGACCGCTTCGTCACGCTCCAGGTGTCGGTCGATCCGGACCGCCCGGAGGTGCCCTCGATCTCGAGCCTGGTTCCGGCCGCCAACTGGCACGAGCGCGAGGCGCGCGATCTGCTCGGGATCGCCCCGGTCGGACACCCCGACCCGCGGTCGCTCGTGCTGCACGATGGCTGGCCGGCGGGACTCCATCCGCTGCGCAAGGCGTTCGACGGCGCGCAGACCGTCGCGCGCGTGCCCGCGGAGGAGTTTCCGCACCTCGTGGTCGAGGGCGAGGGTGTGTTCGAGATCCCGGTCGGGCCGATCCACGCCGGGATCATCGAGCCGGGTCACTTCCGGTTCAGCGCGGTCGGCGACACCGTGCTCAACCTCGACGCGAGGCTGTTCTACACCCACCGCGGTCTCGAGAAGCGGATCGAGGGGATGTCGGTGATCGACGGGTTTCACGTCGCCGAGCGGCTGTGCGGCGTGTGCTCGGTGGCGCACGGGCTCGGGTTCTGCGAGGCGGTCGAACAGATCGCCGGAGTCACCGTCGCGCCGCGCGCGCAGCTGGTCCGCACGATCGCGCTCGAGCTCGAGCGCCTGTACAACCACGTCGGGGACATCGGCAACATCTGCGCCGGCGCGAGCTACCACTACGGGACGTCGGCCGGGGCCCGGCTCAAGGAGGCATTGCAGCGCCTGAACGAGCGGCTCAGCGGCAACCGGTTTCTGCGCGGCTGGTTGATCCCGGGCGGCGTGCAGCGCGACATCGCGGACGATGTCATCCGCGTGATCGAGACGGTGCTCGCGTCCACCGAGGCGCAGCTGGCCGATCTTGGCCATCAGATCGACAGCAATCCCAGCGTGGTAGATCGCTTCGAGGGCACCGGTGTGCTGCCGCGCCAGGCCGCGCTCCACCTCGCCACCACCGGCGTGACCGCGCGCGCCAGCGGCATCGACCGCGATGCGCGCCGCGACCATCCGCACGGTGCGTTCGCCGCGTTCCCCGGCATCAAGCTGGCGGTCGCGACCGCCGAGACCGCCGATGTCAACGCGCGCCGCAAGGTGCGCGCCGCCGAGGCCAGCGAATCGATCCGGCTCGTGCGCGTGCTGCTCGCGCGCCTCGAGCCGGGAGCCCTGACGGTGGCGCTGCCCGAGCTACCGACGCCCGGAAAGATCGGCCTCGCCGTGACCGAGTCGCCGCGCGGCGCCTCGATCCACTGGCTCCGCCTCGACCCGCGCGGGCGCGTCGAGCGCTACCACGTCCGGTCGGCCAGCTACGCGAACTGGCCGGCCGTGCCGATCGCGGCGCTGACCGCGATCGTCCCCGACTTTCCGCTCGTCAACAAGAGCTTCGAGCTGTGCTACGCGTGCACGGATCGCTGAATCATCATGCTGAAGACCCTCTGGAACAGCTTGCACACCGGCGTGGTGACCACCCGGTACCCCGAACAGCCGGCCGATCCTTCGCCCGGCTCTCGCGGAGCACCCGAGATCGTCGCCGGTCGCCCGTTCGCGCAGCTCCCCCCGCCCTCGGTCTGCCCGTCGGGCGCGATCGCAGCGGATCCCGCGGGTG
>VBLP01000695.1:0-1670 GCA_005887925.1 Deltaproteobacteria bacterium
GCCCCAGCGCGCGATCTCCGATGCCCGCGCGCGTGGCTACGCGCGGCTGGGCGCGCTCGTCGCAGACCTGCCGCCGGTGCCGGCCGGCACCGTCCAGCGGAGCGGCTGGGAGCAGGCCGTGCTCGCGGCCATCGACGCGGGCCACGACGCGGCATCGCCGACGGCGGTGACCGAGACGCCGCGGGCCGAGGAGTCGACCGCCCCCGCCCCGGCCCGATCTCGGCGGAGGAGGGTCACGGCCACGGCCGCGGCCGCCGCGCTCGCAATGGCGGCCGGCGTGGCGATCGCGGTGTTCCTGCGCGGCGACCGCCGCCCCGATGTCCGCGTCGGAACGGATATTCCCGTGGTCACTCCGCTGCCGGACCGCTCGTCCCCGCCGACATCGGTCTCCCCGCCCCCGCCGACCCCGATCCCCGCGTCCCCGCCGACGCGGGTCGCCGAGGTGACGCGAGGCATCCACGTCGAGCCCGGCCGGCTCGGCTTCGACCACGCCGTCCAGGTGCGCCGGTCGGACACCGCCGCGTCTCGCGAGCTCCGCGACGGCGACACCGTGGTGACCGGAGACCGCATCCACGCATCGATCACGACCTCCGTCGACGCCTACCTCTATCTCGCGTTCTGTGCGGACCAGCGCCTGCAGTTGTACCCCTCGCCACGCGGTGTCCGGACGACGGCCGGGGCCCTCGTGCTGGTCCCTGAAGCCGGCGGTGAGCTCGTCGTCGACAGCCACCCCGGGTCCGAGGTGCTGTACCTGATCGTGACTCGAGACGAGCTGTCGCGGGCCGATCCCCGGCTGGCAGCGCTGCTCGCCGCCACGAGCGACCGGACCAGGGCCGTGGATTGCGGAGCAAGCCTGGATCGCAGGCTCGCCGGCCCCGGCGGCGCGCCGCCGAGCCCCGTGCTCCGCGGCGAGCGCCCGGACGGTCTCGGCGGGTCGATCGCGCCGGGCGCAGACGGTGTCGCGGTCGTGCGCTACCGGTTCCTCCACGTCGCGCCCGAGCCCAGCGCGCGACCGAGTCGACGCTGACTACATCTGCAAGCGGCAGCGCAGCCAGGCTCTGCTGGCACGGAGATCTCGCGACACGGTGTTCGCATGGATGCCGCACGCCGTGGCGATCTCGTCGCGCGTCAGCCCCCCGAAGTAGCGCAGCGCGATGACCCTGGCCTTGCGCTCGTCGAACTTCACGAGGTCCGCGAGCGCGTCGCGCAGCGCGGCCAGCTCCGGGGGCTGATCGGTGGCGACCTGGGTCTCGTCGAGCTCCACCGTGCGCTCCCCCGATCCGCGCTTGGTGGCGGATTGCCGGCGCGCTTGGTCTGTCAGGATCTGGCGCATGTTGCGCGAGGCGACCGCGAAGAAGTGCGTTCGATCGGAGAACTCGAGGTGTGCGGTCGCGAGCCGGAGATAGACCTCCGAGACCAGCTCCGTCGGCTCGAGCGCCCGCGCGCGAGGCTCTCGTCGCAGGTGGAAGACAGCGAGGCGTCGAAGCTCGGCGTACATGGCTGCGTCGATGTCACGGGACGGAGGACACCCGGCGACGTGCCTCGCGTCGGTTGCCGCCGGCTCGTTGCCACGCTCGATGGAACGACCGGACCGCAGCGAACGCGCCGTCTCTGCCACGTGCCTCGGATTGGTTCGCCAAGAGGCGTTCGAGACGGTGATGTGTTACAGA
>VBLP01000695.1:1676-5175 GCA_005887925.1 Deltaproteobacteria bacterium
GTGCAGCTGGGCCCACGCGGTGGCGAGCTGGAACTCGGCCTGGACCAGGTTGCCCTCGGCGGTGGTGACCGCGGTCTGCGCGTCGGTGAGCTCGATCTGGCTGCCGAGGCCCTGGGTGTAGCGCGCCTCGGAGAGCTGGAGCTGGGCGCGCGCGGCGGTCACGGCCTCGGTCGAGGCAGCGACGTTGGCGCGGTTGGCGACGATCTGCGAGCGCGATGCGTCGAGCTGCGAGGTCAGCGTCACCAGGAGCGCGTCGCGCTGCGCCCCGGCGACCTGGACGTTGGCGCTGGCGATCCGCTGATCGGCCGCCGACCGGCCGCCGTCGAACAGCGACCACGTCAATGACAGCCCGGCGCTCCAGCTCGGCTGCGGGCTCCAGTTGTCGGTGCCGGGCGACCACTGGGTCTGCGCGGTCGCCGAGAGCACGGGCCGGCGCTCGGCGCGCGCCGCGGCGAGGTTGGCGTCGGCGGCGGCCAGGAGCTTGTCGAGCTGGACGATCTCGGGGCGGCTCCGGCGCGCGGTCTCGACCAGCGCGGCGTGCCCCTCCGGCTCGGTCACCGGCGGCACCGGCCAGTTCGCCGCGACGACCGGCGCGTTGGCGGGATCGACCCAGCCGATCGCCGAGCGCAGGTTGGCCAGCGCGATCGTCTCGTTGCTCTGGGCCTGGGCCAGCGCCGACCGGGCGTTGGCGTCGCGCGCCTGGGCCTGCGCGACCTCGATCGGATCGTGGGCCTGCGCGGCGACGAACCGCCGGGCCTGATCGAGGTGCGCGTCCTCGCTCTTGACGGTGGCGGTGGCGACCAGGACGAGCTTGCGGTTGGCGACCGCCTGGAGATACGCGACCTCGACGTTGGTGCGGACGTCGAGCGTGGTGGTGCCGACCGTGGCCGCGGCGGCCTCGGCGTTGAGCTCCGCGGCGCGGATGTTGGCGTCGGTGAGCCCGAAGTCGTAGATCCGCCAGCTCGCCTGCGCGCCGAGGCCGGTCGATTCGCTGTGGCTGAAGAAGTCCGGCCCGGTGCCGCCGCTGCCGGTCAGCGTGCCGCGCTGCACGGTCGAGCCGACGCTCGCGGTGGCATCGACGGTGATCGTCGGACTGCGCGCCACGCGCGCCAGGTCGACGCGACCCTGCGCCGCCTCGACCTGGGCCCGGCTCTGCCGCAGGCTCGGCTGCTGCCGCATCGCGATCTCGATCGCGCGCTCGAGCGAGAGGACCTCGCCGCCCGCGCTCGTCGTCGGGTCGGTCGGGCTCGGTCCGCCCGGCGCGGCGGGCGTGGTGGGCGGCGTCGGCGTGGGCGGCGGCGCCGGGGCCGGGGCGGTCGGCGGCGCAGGCGTGGCCGGCCGGGTGACACCGGGCTGGGCGATTGCGGTCCCGAGCCCGGCGACCCCGGCGAGCCCGAAACCGACGACCCGCGCGACGCGACGCGCGGCCGGGCTGACCGCGGCGAACGACGGAACGTGCAACTTCATGTCTCGTACCTCAGAGCCGTGATCGGATCGAGCCGCGACGCGCGGATCGCCGGATACAGACCGAACACCACACCGACCCCACCCGCCACGAAGAAGGCGATCGCGGCCGTGGTCGCCGGGAAGAAGAATTTCCAGCCGAAGTAGCCGGCCATGTACTTGGCCGCCGCGGCGCCCAGCGCCAGGCCGAGCACGCCGCCGACCGACGCGAGCACGAGCGACTCGACGAGGAACTGGGTCATGACGTCGATCGGCTTGGCGCCGACCGCCATCCGGATCCCGATCTCGCGGGTCCGCTCGATCACGCTGACCAGCATGATGTTCATGACGCCGATCCCGCCGACGAACAGCGACACCGCGGCGACGATCGCGAGCAGGGTCGCGATCCGCTGGGTCGAATCCTGCTGGGCCTGCGCGAACTCCGCCGGGTTGCGGATCCGGAAGTCATCCTCGTCGGACGAGTCGAGCTTGTGGCGGTCGCGGATCAGGCCGGTGACCTGCGACATCGTGCGCTCGGCGAGGTCGTCGCTCGTCATCGAGATCAGCACCTGACCCTTGATGTACTTGGCCAGGCCCTTCTCGATCTTCTGCTGATAGGTCTTGACCGGGATCACGAGAGTGTCGTCGTTGTCGCCCATCGGGCCCTGGCCCTTGGAGGTCAGCACGCCGACGACCTCGTAGGGCTGGCCGCTGATCCGGATCGTCTGGCCGACCGGGTTGCTGGTGCCGTAGAGCTGGGTCGCCACGGTCTTGCCGATCACGGCGATCTTGGCGTTGCTGTCGCCGGAGTCCTCGTCGAACACGGTGCCCTGTGCGGCCGGCCAGTTCCGGATCTGGAACCAGATCGCGGTGGTGCCGATCACGCTGGTGTTCCAGTTGGCGTCCTCCGAGGCGACCTGGGTCCGGGTCTGCAGCATCGGGGTGACCCACCGGATGCTCTGGATCTCGCCGCTCTGCAGCGCCTTCATGTCGTCCCAGGTGATCGACTGCCGCGACCCCGCGCCGCCGGCGGCGCCGAAGCTGCGCTGCGAGCCGTTGGTCAGGATCAGCACGTTGGTGCCCAGGCTCTGGAACACATCGCGCACGGCCTGCTGCGCGCCCTGGCCGCCGGCGACCATCGCGATCACCGCGCCGATGCCGAACACGATGCCGAGCATGGTCAAGGTCGAGCGGACCTTGTTGCGCCACAGCGCCCGCATCGCGAGCTTGAGGGTGGTGAAGACGTTCATGCGGCCACCTCCGCCTTGACCGGCGTCTGGGTCCTGTCGTCGATGATCAGGCCGTCGCGCAGGGTGACCACCCGCGACGCGTACGCCGCGATGTCGGCCTCGTGGGTCACCAGGATGATCGTCTTGCCCTGGTCGACCAGGCCCTGCAGGATCGCCATCACCTCGAACGACGTCCTGGTATCGAGGTTGCCGGTCGGCTCGTCGGCCATGATGATCGGCGCCTCGCCGACCAGCGCCCGCGCGATCGCGACCCGCTGCTGCTGGCCGCCCGACAGCTGGCTCGAGTGGTGGTCGGCGCGGTCGGCGAGGTTGACCGCCTCGAGGGCGCCCAGCGCGCGGCGGTGGCGCTCGCGGCCCGGGATGCCCTGGTACATCAGCGGCATCTCGACGTTCTCGAGCGCAGAGGTCCGCGACAGGAGGTTGAAGCTCTGGAACACGAAGCCGATCATCCGGCCGCGCACGTCGGCGAGCTGGGTCCGCGACAGCCGCGCGACGTCCTTGCCGTTGAGCAGGTAGCTGCCGCCGGTCGGCTGGTCGAGGCAGCCCATGATGTTCATCATCGTCGACTTGCCCGAGCCCGACGTGCCCATGATCGCGATCGACGAGCCGGCCGCGATCGTCAGGTCGACGCCGCGCAGCGCGTGGACGAGGTTGTCGCCCATCACGTACGTGCGCTCGATCCCCCGCATCTCGATCAGCGGTGTGCCGGTGGAGACCGGCGGTTCGCGGTACGGGGTGTCCATCAGAACGCTCCCACGCGGCGGGTCGGTCCGCTCTGCACACCGAGGATCTCGGTGACCAGCTGG
>VBLP01000175.1:0-6608 GCA_005887925.1 Deltaproteobacteria bacterium
CGACCATCTGCTGCTGCTGCGATCCGATCGCGCTCTGCGTGAAGTCCTCGGCGCGGTCGAACGCGTTGGGCGCGGTCAGCGTGGCGCGGAAGTCGCCGAACGTCAGGCCGTCGGGCGCGTTGATGTCGGTGTAGGTCTGGACGTTGTTGCCGTTGGTCTCGGTGCGGTTCGCGGCGAGCCACGAGTCCGCCGGCAGGCCGCCGCCGTTGGGATGGTTGAGGCCGTCGACCGTGACCAGGTTGGCCGCGACGAACGGCGGGAACGGCGTGGTGAACGGCGTGCCGGTCGCGTTGGGCGTGGAATCGGCGATCGGGCCGTCGAACGGATGGAGCTCGCCGGTGGTCTCGGCGTACACGCGGTAGCTGAACGCGACGTCATCGCTGAGGTTGACGCGCTCGAGCACGCGGCCGTCGTCGGCGGCGATCACAGTGCGGAACAGGTCGCTGGTGGTGCTGGTGACGTCGCCGGCGTAGGCCTCGACGATCCACGCCGGGATCAGGACCTCGCCGCTGGGGAACCAGGCCTGGCGCGCGCGGGCCAGCGACACGTTGATCTGGCCGGCCCGGCCGGCGAGGAAGCGCGAGCCGTCGGCGGCGGCCGCCTTCATCGCCAGCGCGCCGGACGAGACCGGCACGCCGTACATCGTGCCGACCGCGCGCGCGATCGCGCCGGCCTCGTCGTCGAGGAACGTCACGCCCTGCGGCCGCGGCGTGGTCGTGCCGATCAGCTTGCCGCTGGCCGCGATCAGCCCGCCGTCGGGGCGGAGCAGGACGCGGACCTCGCCGCCGCTCGACGCGTCGACCGGCATGCCGTCGATCACCTGGCGCAGCCGGACGACCGTGCCGCCGGCGACCGGCGCCTGGGCGATCGACTCGAGCGCCGGCATCGCCGCCGCACCGACACCCCAGGCCGGCGCGAGCCGCTCGACGTGCATCCGCGCCGCGGTCGCGATGTCGGGCGCCTGCACCGGCATCGCCAGGTCGGCGCGCAACAGCCGCGGGACCTGGTGCTCGTCGATCGCGAGCGGGGTCGCGCCGAGGCTGATCGCCGCTGCGACCGGCGTCATCGGCGTGAGCGCGACCGGCTTTGCCGCTGGTGGCGATCCGGTCACCGCGGGCACGGAGGTGGGATCGCCGCAGCTCCACAGCACGGCGATCGGGGCGAGGAAGAGGGATCGTATGTAGGTTCCCATCGCGGCGGCGACGCTATCACGCGACGCGCAGCGACATGCCCGCCGATTGTCTGACCGGTGGTTGCGATGGCGCCGGTCGCCGAGAACTCGGTCAATCGTCGATGTCCGGCGGCATCGGCCGCACGGGGATCGGTGCCGGCACGAAGCGCAGCCGCAGGTCACCGTCCAGTCGGACGGGATCACTGTCGAATACGAAACGGTGCGCCGCGGTCAGCGACGCGAGCCCCTTGCCGCCGACCCAGCTCTTCGCCGGCCCACCGACGACCTTGGGCGCAAGGTAGATGACGATCTCGTCGGCGAGTCCTCGCTCGAGCATGTAGGCGTGGATCTCACCACCGCCCTCGACCAGCACGGAGGTGATGCCGGCCTTGCCGAGCCGGTGTGCGAGAGCGCTCAGGTCGACCCGGCCGCTTGCATGCGTCCGCAGCCGCCAGACCTCGGCGCCGCGCGCGACCAGCGCGGCCTCGCGCGCGGCCGGCGCGTCGCCGCCGCACGCCACGATCGTGCGCGGCCCGTGCTGCCCGCGCAGCACGTTGGCCTCGGGCGGCGTGCGCAGCCGGCTGTCGACGACGACGCGGATCGGGTTGCGGCCGCCCTGGCGCCGCGCGGTGAGCCAGGGATCGTCGGCGAGCACGGTGCCGATCCCGACGAGCACCGCGTCGTGGGTGTCGCGCAGCCGCATCACGTCGGCGCGCGCGGCATCGCCGGTGATCCACTTCGAGCGGCCGGCGACGGTGGCGATCTTGCCGTCGAGCGTGATCGCCGCCTTGAGCGTGAACGCCGGGCGATGCAGCAGCGCCCAGGTCAGGAACGGCCGGTTGGCGCGCTCGCACTCCTCGCGCAGCACGCCGACGGTGACCGGGACCTTCGCGCGCCGCAGCACCGCGATGCCGCCGCGGTGATCGTCGATCGGATCCTCGATCCCGACGACGACGCGGGCGACGCCGGCATCGCGCACCACCGGCGCGCACGGCGGCGTCCGGCCGTGGTGGTTGCACGGCTCGAGGTTGACGTACAGCGTGGCACCCGGCGCCTTGCCGGCGAGCTGGTTCAGCGCCGCGATCTCGCCGTGCGCGGTCCCGGGGCCCTCGTGCGCGCCCTCGGCGATGACCTTCCCGGTGCGATCGACGATGACGCAGCCGACGATCGGGTTGGGCGCGGTCCGCCCGCGGTACCGCTCGGCCAGCTCGAGGCAGCGCGCCATGTGGCCACGGTCGACCTCGGTCTCGGCCTGTCGGCTGCGCCTGGCTCGGGTCACCCGGTCCGCTCCGCCGGATCGATCGCGACGTGCTTGTCGGTGCGCTCGTCGGATATCGGGTGCGGGCCGGTGTCGTTGCGGAGCGCGTCGAGCTCCTTCTCGAAGCCCTCGAGGTCGCGAAAGTCGCGATAGATCGACGCGAACCGGACGTAGGCGACCTGATCGACCGCGCGCAGCCGGGGCAGCACGCGCTCGCCGATGTCGCGCGACGCGATCTCGGACACCCCGAGGTCGGCGATCTCGCGCTCGACCTCGAGTGCCAGCGCGGCGACCTGATCGCGCGACACCGGGCGCTTGGCGACCGCGGCCATCAGGCCGTGCTCGATCTTGGCGCGGTCGAACGGCTCGCGGCGGCCGTCGTTCTTGACGACCAGCGGCATCGACTCCTCGATCCGCTCGTACGTGGTGTAGCGGCGGGCGCAGCTCTCGCACTCCCGGCGCCGGCGGATCTCGCCACCGTCCCTGGACACGCGGGTCTCCATGACCTTGTCTTCGGATCCACCGCAGAACGGGCAACGCATGACTCCCTGGTCCTTGCCTGGCCCCCTCGGGCCCGTGGTGGTGTCGGTCGCTATCGGCCGTTGTCGCTCAGTCGCCCTTGTACCGCGTCATGATCAGCGCCGCGTTGGTCCCGCCGAACCCGAAGCTGTTGGACATCGCGGCATCGACCCGCTGCTCGCGCGGCTGGTTGGGCACGTAGTCGAGATCGCACTCGGGGTCCGGCGTCTCGTAGTTGGTGGTCGGCGGCAGCACGCCGCGCGCGAGCGCGAGCGCCGTGATCGCGGCCTCGATCCCGCCGGCCGCGCCGAGCGTGTGGCCGGTCATCGACGACGTGCCGTGCGCGTTGATGTAGCCGATCGCGGCGGGGTCGATCCGGGCGTCCTTGAGCGCCGTGCGGAAGCAGGCCTGGGCGCCGCGGTGCTCCGGGGCGGGAGCCGCGACGTGGTGCGCGTCGCTGTTGGCGGCGTAACCGACGACCTCGGCGTAGATCCGCGCGCCGCGCCGCCGGGCGTGCTCGAGCTCCTCGAGGACGACGACCCCGGCGCCCTCGCCGATCACGAAGCCGTCGCGGTCCTTGTCGAACGGCCGGCTCGCCTTCTCGGGCGCGTCGTTGCGGGTCGACATCGCGCGCATCGCGTTGAAGCCGCCGACGCCGAGCACCGCGATCGTCGCCTCGGCGCCGCCCGCGATCATGCCGTCGGCATAGCCGTGGCGGATCGTGCGCATCGCCTCGCCGATCGAGTGCGCGCCCGACGAGCACGCCGAGACGTGCGAGATGTTCGGGCCGGTCGCGCCGGTGCGGATCGAGATCATGCCCGGCGCCTCGTTGATGATGATGTCGGTGACGAAGTACGGCGAGAACCCGTGGCGCGGGCCCTTGGCGGCCTGGGCCGCGTAGGTGTTCTCGATCGTCTGTACGCCGCCGAGGCCGGCGCCGATGAACGATCCCCAGCGCTCGGCCTCGTCGTCGGAGAACCGCGGCGGCAGCCCGGCGTCGGCGACCGCCATCACGCCCGCGGCGACCCCGAACTGCAGGAAGCGGTCGAGGTGCTTGAGCTCGCGCTTGTCGAAGTACGGCGAGGGATCCCAGTGCTTGACCTCGCACGCGAACCGGGTCGCGAACCGGCTGGCGTCGAACAGCGTGATCGGCGCGGCGCCGCTCGTGCCTGCGAGCAATGCCGACCACGTCGCCTCGAGGTCGTTGCCGATCGGAGTGACGAGGCCAATGCCGGTGATGACGACGCGACGCATGGCTATCCTTTAGCGCACCTGGCGGCGGGCGACGACACGCGCGCGACGGGCTACTTCGCGTGGCTCTTGATGTAGTTCGTCGCGTCCTTGACCGTCTTGATCTGCTCGGTGTCCTCCTCGGGGATCGTGATCTTGAACTCCTGCTCGAACGCGAGCACGAGCTCGACCACCGCGAGCGAGTCCGCCTTGAGATCGTCGATGAACGACGCCTCGGGCCGCAGCTGCTCGGGCGACACCTCGAGCTGGTTGCAGATGATTTCCTTGACCTTGGTCTCGATCTCTTCGGGGGACATGGTTCCTCGCTTTGCGGGGGTGATAGTCCAGAACGGGCGCTACATCAACATTCCACCGTTGACTCGCAGGACCTGGCCGGTGATGTAGCCGGCCTCGGGCCCGGCCAGGAATGCGGCGGCGTCGGCCACCTCGTCGGTGCGGCCGATCCGGCCCAGCGGGATCTGCTCGGCCAGCTTGGCGCGCTGCGCGTCGGGGAGGTGCTCGGCGGTCATGTCGGTCTCGATGAAGCCGGGGGCGATGGCGTTGCAGGTGACGCCGCGCGACGCCAGCTCGCGCGCGGTCGACATCGTGAGCCCGATCAGGCCTGCCTTCGACGCCGAGTACGCCGCCTGCCCGGCGTTACCGATCTCGCCGACCACCGAGGTGATGTTGATGATCCGGCCGGCGGCCTTGGCGCGCAGCAAAAGGCTCGTCGCCGCGCGGATGCAGTGGAACGCGCCGCCGAGGTTGACCGCGAGCGTCTTCTGCCACTGCTCGTCGGAGAACCGCAGCACCAGGCCGTTGATCGCCACGCCCGCGTTGTTGACCAGGATGTCGAGGCCGCCGTGGTCCTTGCCGATCGCCTTGATCGCCTCGGTCACGCCGGCGGCGTCCGCGACGTCGAACGCCGCGATCGCCGACTGGCCGCCGGCGGCCTCGACCGCCGCGGCGGTGTCGCGGGCGGCGTCCTCGCGCGAGGCGTAGTTGACGATCACCTTGGCGCCGCGCCGTCCCAGCGCGATCGCGATCGCGCGCCCGATGCCGCGCGATCCGCCGGTGACGAGCGCGACCTTGCCGTGCAGTGCGGTGTCGGTGATCGCCATGTGTCCTTTCTACCTCGCATCGCCGGTCACGCGGCGAACGCGTTGACCTCGTGGGGCTCGGCGATCGCGATGGTGTCGATCCCACGGGGGACTCTGCCCCCCGCCCCGCCGGCAGCGCCGTCGGGGTCCCCACCCCCCGGCGTCTCGCTTCGCTCGCCGTGCGCCGCCGTGATGCGCTTGACCAGGCCCTTGAGCACCCCGCCCGGACCCAGCTCGTACGCGCGGGTGACCCCGAGCCCCATCATGGTCTGGACCGATTCTTCCCAGCGCACCGGCCGGGTGACCTGCTGGATCAACAGCTCGCGGATCCGCGACGGGTCGGCGGTCGGCTCGGCGGTGACGTTGCTGACCACCGGGACGCGGGGGGCCGTGATCGGGGCGCCGGCGAGCGCGGCGGCGAGCTGCTCGGCCGCCGGCTTCATCAGCGAGCAGTGGAACGGGGCGCTGACCGCGAGCTTGACCGCGCGCCTGGCGCCGGCCGCCCGGGCGTCGGTGATCGCGCGGTCGACCGCCGCGGCGTGGCCGCTGATCACGATCTGGCCGGCGCCGTTGAGGTTGGCGAGCTCGACGGGCTCGCCGGGCTGGCTCGCGCGGCCGCACACCGCCTCGAGCTGGGCCTGCTCGAGCCCCATCACGGCGGCCATCGCGCCCTGCCCCGCGGGCACCGCGTCCTGCATGTACGTGCCGCGCAGGTGGGTCAGCCGGACCGCATCGGAGAGCGCCATCGCCCCGGCCGCGACCAGCGCGCTCCACTCGCCCAGCGAGTGCCCGGCGACGACATCGAACCCCAGGCCGCGCTCGACCAGCGCGCGGAACACCGCGATCGACGTGGTCAGGATCGCGGGCTGCGCGTGCCTGGTCAGCGTCAGCTCGTCCTCGGGCCCCTCGAAGCACAGCCGGGACAGCGAGAACCCGAGCACATCGTCGGCTTCCTCGTAGGTCTGCCGGGCGGATGCGAGCTCGTGCGCGAGATCGCGCCCCATGCCGACTCGTTGCGAGCCCTGGCCGGGAAACAGCAGCGCGGTCTTCATCGCGGCGTATGTTGCACGGCATCGCAGCGCGGGGAAGCGCCTCCCCCACCGATTCGATCGCGCGCCGCGTTGGACGGCAAGCCGCTGATTTCCCCTGTCATTGCACGACGCCCGGGCGCGGCTGGTCGAACCAATGCCGCATGCAGCGCCGCGCGGCATCCGCGCGCCCGCGCCGCGAAATGCGACGCGCACGTCACCGCCGCTACGCGCGACCCCCGTGCGAAACGTGCTAGGAGCGGGGCATGAAAATCTTCGGCCACCCCATGTCCACGTGCACC
>VBLP01000175.1:6903-14951 GCA_005887925.1 Deltaproteobacteria bacterium
GCATCATGGACAAGCAGCTCGCCGCGCATCCGTTCATCGCCGGCGGCAGCTTCACGCTCGCCGACATCTGCTTCATGCCGTACATCGAGTACGCGATGAACACGCCGGCCAAGGATCACTTCGCCAAGCAGCCGCACGTCACGGCGTGGTGGAGCAAGATCAGCGAGCGGCCGACCTGGCGCAAGGTCGCCGGCCGCTGACCGGTCGTTCTACCGGCGAGCTATCACGCCGTGCTTGGTTGATCGATAGGGGGCTTTCCCGCCCCCTCTGACCCGGCAAAGCCGGGTCATTCACCCCTCCGCGCGTCGCGTCGCGCGGTCGTTCTACCGGCGAGCTATCACGCCGTGCTTGCGCATCAGCGCGAAGAACGCGCGGCGCGGCTTGCCTGACAGCCGGGCCGCGCGCGCGATGTTGCCGTCCGCGGCCTCGAGCGCGTCCTCGAGGAACTTGCGCTCGAACTCGGCGACCAGGGCCGACTTGGCGTGCTTGAACGAGCCGGCGGGCCCGCCGGCCGGGTCGCCGAGCAGCGGCAGCTCGGCCGCGTCGACGAGCGCGCCGGGATGGACGCAGGTCAGGTGGCGGACGAGGTTCTCGACCTCGCGCACGTTGCCGGGCCAGCCGTAGTCGCGCAGCCGGGCGCGCGCCTCGGCGGTGAACGCGATCGTCGCGAGGCCGTACGCGGACGCGTACCACGCGGTGAACGCATCGAGCAGCGGCAGGATGTCGTCGCGGCGCTCGCGCAGCGGCGGCACGGTGACCGGCACCACGCGCAGCCGGAACAGCAGATCGTCGCGGAACCGGCCGGCGCGCGCGGCGCTCACCAGATCGCGGTTGGTCGCCGCGACGATGCGCGCCGTGGTATGCTGCGCCCGGGTGTCGCCGAGCCGGCGATACTCCTTCTGCTGGAGCAGCCGCAAGAGCTTGACCTGGTTGGCCGGCGCGAGCGCGTCGACCTCGTCGAAGAACAGCGTGCCGTCCTCGGCGGCCTCGATCAGGCCGGCGGCGCGGGTGCGCGCCCCGGTGAATGCACCGCCGACGTGGCCGAACAGCTCGTTCTCGAACAGCTCGGCTGGAATCGATCCGCAATTCACCGGTACGAACGGACGCTGGTGTCGCGGACTCCGATCATGCGCGTATCGTGCGTAGTGCTCCTTTCCCACGCCGGTCTCGCCATAGAACAGCAGCTCGACGTCGGTCGGGGCGACGCGTTCGATCAGCTCGAGCAGCCGCCGGTGGGCGTCGCTCACTCCGATCCACGGTTTTCCGCTCATCACCACTCCCCCGTGTAGTCATCGCAACCACGCAAACAGTAAGGCTGACTTAACTCTTCATCATCGATCCGCCCGCTGCAACTGTGATTTCACATTGGCGGTAACGTACTGGCATTTTTGACATTGGTAGTGCCGGGACCCGCGGGAGTGCTGCACATCGGGCATCTCGACCCGCGCGGCCGCAGCGCGATGCCGCAGCGGGTGCAGGGGGTCGCGGATCGCCCGGATCGCGTGTCCACCGGCGTAGCGCCAGGAGACGCCAACACGCGAACTGCCGTGGGCTGCTGCGCGGATGGGTGTCGGGGCCGCGTCCCGCGCGCATGAGCTGGACCCTCGGGCCGATCCCGGCCGGTCAAGCCAGCAATTCCATTGCTGAAAGGATCGGCGTCGGCGTCCTCCCTGGTCGGCGAGTGCCGGTCTCGGCGATTGGGTGATAGACAAGGCTCTCCCACGTGGCCGGTGCGCGCAGCTCCCTGGGTTACCTGAAGCCGTATCGCCGTGCGGTCGGAGCGGGCGTCGCCATGATGGTGGTGACCAACCTGTGCGCGCTGGGCGTGGTCTCGCACCTGGGCCAGGCGATCCAGGCGATCAAGGACAGCCGCGCGGAGCTGATGCCGCACATCGTGCTGCTGCTGATCGGCTTCGCGCTGGCGACCGCGGTGACCCGCATCCTGTCGCGGGTCTGGATCTTCAACGCCGCGCGCGCGGCGGAGTATGACCTGCGCAGCGACCTGTTCGGCCACCTGATGACGCTGTCGCCCGGGTACTACCGCGATCACCCGACCGGCGACGTGATGTCGCGGTTGACCAACGACGTCCAGACCGTGCGGGCGATGTGGGGCGCCGGCGCGGTCCACCTGGCCAACGCGGTCACGTCGTTCGCGACCGTGCTGACCATGATGGTGCTGCTCGATCCGGTGGTCGCGGTGCTGTCGATCGTGCCCTACCCGCTGATCTTCATCACCGGCCAGGCGCTGTCGCGGCGGATCTACCGCACCACGCGCGAGGTCCAGGCCGAGCTCGGCGGGCTGTCGTCGCGGATCCAGGAGGACCTCGGGGCGATCCAGGTGATCAAGACCTACGGCCTCGATCAGGTCCGCCGCCGCGGCTTCCTCGCCGCGTCGCAGCGGTTGCTCGACAAGAACATGGCGGCCGCCAAGGTCCGGGTCCAGCTCGGCCCGATCCTCAACACGCTGGCGCCGATCGGCGTCGCGATCCTGATCCTGATCGGCGGCCGCGCCGTGATCCACAAGGAGATCAGCGTCGGCTACTACACCGAGTTCACCGCCCTGCTCGCCCGCCTGGTGTGGCCGACCCTCACGCTCGGCTTCATGCTCGCGCTGGTCCAGCGCGGCCGCGCATCGTGGGCCCGGCTGGTCGAGCTGCAGGCCATCCGGACCGATATCCCCGACGGCGCGGGGCCGGCGCTGCCGGCGAGCGCGCAGCCGGCCCACGTCGCGGTCAGGGACCTCACGATCCGGATCGGCGACCGCGCGATCGTGGATCGCGTATCGTTCGAGCTCGAGCCGGGCAGCATCACCGCGATCGTCGGCCGCACCGGCTCGGGCAAGAGCACGCTGGTCGAGGCGCTGTGCCGGCTGATCGCGGTGCCGCCCGGCGCGATCTTGCTCGACGGTCACGACATCACCGCGATCCCGCTGGCATCGCTGCGCGGCCAGATCGGCTACGCGCCCCAGGAGGCGTTCCTGTTCTCGACCACGATCGCTGACAACGTCGCGATGGGCTACGGCGGCGGCACCGCGATCCCGGCGGCTCGCGCCCGCGAGCTCGAGCGCGCCGGGGCGCTCGCGGCGGCGGTCGATCTCAGCGGCGAGCCGCGGGTCAACGCGGCGGCGGTCGCGGCCGGGCTCGAGAAGGACCTCGTGGTGATGCCCGACGGGCTCGCCACGATCGTCGGCGAGCGCGGCATCACGCTGTCGGGCGGCCAGCGCCAGCGCGTCGCGCTCGCGCGCGCCCTCGCCGCGATGCCGCGGCTGCTCGTGCTCGACGACTCGCTGTCATCGGTCGACGCCGAGACCGAGCAGCTGATCCTCGGCCACCTGCGCGCGGTGATGCACGGCCGCACCGCGGTGTTGATCTCGCACCGGGTTGCCGCGATCAAGGACGCCGACCAGATCCTCGTGCTCGATCAGGGCCAGATCGTCGAGCGCGGCAGCCACGAGGCGCTGCTCGCCACCGGCGGTCTGTACAGCGAGCTCTACCGCACCCAGCTCCAGACCGAGCTCGGCGTCACCCGCAAGGAGGCGGTGTAGTGGCGGTGACCGCGGCAGGCCCGATCGGCCCGGTGGGTCCGCGCCGCCCCGGGCTCGAGGCCGAGGCGGTGCTCGGCAAGGCCTACGACGTCCGCCTGATGGGCCGGCTCGCGCGCTACGTGGTCCCGCACACGCGGCTGCTGGTCGCGTGGGGTGCGCTGATGCTGGTCCGCACCGGCTTCGAGATCGCGCAGCCGCTGTTCGTCGCGTACGTCCTGCAGCATCACATCATCGGCAACTCCGGTCGCGGGGTCATCGAGGCGCTGCCGCTCGACGCGCTCGCCTACATCGGCCTGGTGATCGGCCAGAACCTGTCGTCGTTCTTCGAGCAGTGGCTGGTCCAGCTCGCCGGCCAGCGCACGATGCACGACCTGCGGATCGCGATCTTCGACCACGTGCTGGCCCAGCGCGCGGCGTTCTTCGATCGCATCCCTGTCGGCCGGCTGATGACCCGGATGACCAACGACATCGAGAGCCTCAACGAGATGTTCTCGCAGGGCGCGATCACGATCATCGGCGACGTCATCAAGGCGGTCGCGATCATGGTGGTGCTGCTGGCGAGCGACATCCAGCTCGCGCTGGTCACGTTCGTGACCTTGCCGCTCCTGGTCGTGATCGTCGAGTACGCGCGGCGCGCGATGCGCACGTCGTTCCGCCAGATCCGGGTCCGGCTCGCCGCGATGAACGGGTTCGCCCAGGAGCACCTGTTCGGGATCCGGGTCGTCCAGCTGCTCGGCCGCGGCGCCACCGCGCAGCGCGAGTACAACGAGATCAACGCCGGCCACCGCGATGCCTACCTGCTCCAGATCCGGGCCGACGCGGGGATGTACGCGCTGGTCGAGGCGATCGGCTACATCGCGATCGGCGCCGTGCTGTGGTGGGCATCGCAGCACCGGCTCTTGCCGATGGCCTGGATGGCCACGGTGCCGGCGTTCGCGGGGCTGATCCCGGCGGCGATCGGCCTGGTCACCCGGTTCAACGAGCTGATCGCCCGGTTCTTCGAGCCGATCCGCGACCTGTCGGCCAAGTACGCCGTGATGCAGGGCGCGATGGCCGCCAGCGAGCGGATCTTCCAGCTGCTCGACACCGACGAGCTCGACGGCGCCGTCGGCGACGGCGACGCGACCAAGCCCGACTGGGATCAGCCCGTGCCGCGCAAGCCCGATCGATCGGAGTCGGCCGGGCCGGCCGTCGAGCTCGCCGGCGTGCACTTCAGCTATGGCGCCGAGCCGGTGCTGCGCGGCGTCGACCTGCGGGTGCCGCGCGGCGCGACGATCGCGGTCGTCGGCGCGACCGGCTCCGGCAAGTCGACCGTGATCAAGCTCCTGACCCGGCTCTACGAGCGCGACCGCGGCGCGATCCGGATCGACGGCATCGACGTCCGCGACATCCCGCTCGCCGCGCTGCGCCGCCGGGTCACCGTGGTGTCGCAGGACGTGATCCTGTTCGCCGGCACGCTCGAGGACAACCTCACGCTCGGCGTGCCGTACACCCGCGACCAGATCGAGGCGGCGGTCCGCCGGGTCGGGCTCGACCGCGCGCTGGCGCGCCGCGGCGCCGGCATCGAGGCCGCCGTCGCCGAGCGCGGCGCCAACTTCTCGGCCGGCGAGCGCCAGCTGGTCGCGTTCGCCCGCGCGCTGCTGCGCGACCCCGAGATCCTCGTGCTCGACGAGGCGACGGCGCACGTCGACCCCGAGGCCGAGGAGCTGATCGAGCGCGGCGTCGCGGAGCTGCTGAAGGGCCGAACCACGCTGGTGATCGCGCACCGGCTGTCCACCATCCGTAATGCCGACCTCATCATCGTCCTGAAGAAGGGCCAGGTCATCGAGCAGGGCAAGCACGACGAGCTGGTCGCCCGCGGCGGCGACTACGCCGCCCTGGAGCGCACATTCCGTCGACAAACCACCAGCGAGTGACTCGGTGCGCCACGCGGCCGCCGCGGTCCGCAAAAGTCTGAATGTCGCGCCCCGTGCATACACGTACATACCGCTGCGGACGTGTGCTTCGACCCTGATTTGGGTATGATTGCTAACAGATGTCCCCCGCGTCGATTGATCTTCTTCGGTTTGCGGTGGACGCGATGGCCGATGGCGCCATCGTCGCCGACACCCGCACCGGGGAGGTGTTCGTCAATGCCGCGGCGCGCGAGATGCTGGGAATCCCACCCGACGTCCAGGTCGACACCACGTACTTGAAGGACACGGTCGGGTTCTATCCGTTCGATCTCGCCGCCGGGATCGACGGTCGAGCGATCCGCGAAGAGGTGCGCATCGGTGACCGCGTGCTGCACTCGGTGGTCACGCCGCTGCGCGATGGCCAGGCGGCGCTCGGCGCGATCGTGATCCTGCGCGACCTGGGAGACACCGCGGAGATCGCCCGCCGGCGCGGCGAGTTCGCGCAGGTGATGTCGCACGAGCTGCGCACGCCGCTGACCTCGATCGCCGGCGCGCTCGACATCGTGCTGTCGGGGTACGCCGGACCGCTGTCGGACCCGCAGCTGCGCTACGTCGACATGGCGCGCCAGGCCACGACGCGGATGAACCAGCTGGTCGATCAGCTGCTCGAGCTCGCGCGCGCCCAGGCCGGCACGATCACGGTGGCGGCGACGCCGGTGCAGCTCGACCGGCTCGCGCGCGAGGTGATCGACCGCTACCGCGCCGCGGCGGCGACCAAGCACCTGACGGTCGTGCTCGGCGCCTCCGCCGACAACATCGCGATCCTCGGCGATCCCGACCGGCTGGCCCAGGTGCTCGGCAACCTCATGACCAACGCGATCCGGTTCGCCCCCAACGGCGGCGTGATCGACGTCCAGGTGTTCGGCCCGCCGCTGACCGAGGACGCGGTCGGCGTGTCGGTGTTCAACTCGGGCGAGCCGATCGCGGCCGAGGACAAGGAGCGCGTGTTCGAGCCGTTCTCGGCGTCGAGCCGGCGGGTCGGCGGCACGGCGCTCGGCCTGTCGATCTCGCGCACGATCATCGAGGCCCACGGCGGCCGGATCTGGGTCGAGTCCGAGCCCAACGGCACCAAGTTCGCGTTCACGCTGCCGTCGACCGCGCTGCCCGACAAGCTGGTGCCGCTGCCGCTCGAGCCGGCGCCGCGCCGCCGCGGCCTGGGCGAGGGCCCGTGCGCGCTGGTCGCCGACGACGATCCGCGCCGCGCGCTGCTGCTCAAGGGCCTGTTGATGTCGCTGACCGATCACGTGCTGGTCGCGCACGACGTCGACACCGCGCTCGCGATCGGCCGCGCCGAGCACCCCGCGATCGCCGTGGTCGCCGGCGCGATGTCCGACTCGCTCGCCCTGCTCGCGATCCTCGAGCACGATCCCGACACCCACAAGACCGCGGTGATGGTGGTCGGCGAGGCCGATCGCCGCGCCGATCTGGTCGCGGCCGGCGCCGACGACGTGATCGAGTTCCCGATCCAGCCCGCGGTGTTCCGCGAGGCCTGCCTGCGGCTGGTGGAGTCCGGCCGCCGCGAGGCGCCGCGCGTGCTGATCGTCGACGACGACGCATCGATCCGCTCGATCTGCCGAGAGGTCCTCGAGCTCGGCGGCTACCAGGTGCGCGACGCCGGCTCGGCGACGACCGCGCTCGCCGAGGCCCGCCGGTTCCGCCCCGACATGATCCTGCTCGACGTGCTGATGCCCGGGATCGACGGCTACCGCTGCGCCGAGATGCTGCGCGCCGATCCGGCGATCGGGATGGCGCCGATCATGTTCCTGTCGGCGCGCTCGGACACCGCCGACAAGGTCCGCGCGTTCCGCTCGGGCGCCGAGGACTACATGGTCAAGCCGTTCGACGCCGACGAGCTGCTCGCCCGGATCGGCAAGGCGCTCGACCGCCAGGCCCGCGAGCTCGGCGCCTCCCCGACCACCCAGCTGCCCGGCGCCGACGCGATCCAGGCCGAGATCGAGCGCCGGATCGAGATCGGCGACGCCGACGCGGTCGCCTGCTACCTCGACCTCGACAACCTCAAGGCGTTCAACGACTACTACGGCTACGCCAAGGCCAACGCGGTGATCCGCCAGACCGGCGACGTGATCCGCCACATCGTCACGCGCAGCGGCGGCCCCGGCGACTTCATCGGCCACATCGCCGGCGACGACTTCGTGTTCATCACCAGCCTCGAGCGCGTCGACGAGGTCTGCCGCGGCATCTGCGAGCGCTTCGACCACCTGATCCGGCTGTACTACGACCCGGCGGACCGCGGGCACGGCTACATCGAGACCAAGGACCGCTTCGGCGTGCAGCGCCGGTTCCCGATCATGAGCGTCTCGATCGCCGCGATCTCGGTCGGGCGCGCCAAGTCCTACGCGGCGCTCGCCGAGCTCGCCGCGGTCGGCAAGCGCGCCGCCAAGGACATGCCTGGCTCGACCTATGTGCGCGACGGTCAGACCTTGCTGGCGGCCGCCGCCGCGACGGCGTAGCGGTTGCCGCCGCGCGATCGGATCCGTACACTGCCAGGGACTTGCATCGCATCCTGGTCATCGCGCTGGCCGTCCTGG
>VBLP01000175.1:15208-17753 GCA_005887925.1 Deltaproteobacteria bacterium
CGCCCGTGCGGGGCCCGCCTCCGGTCTTCGATCTGTTCGTTCGCCACAGCGCGCTGCTCCTGTGACGGCGGTCGACGTTCGTCGATAGCCCGTCCCTGCTGCCCCACGTCCGGGCCCCATGCAGGCGTCTTCTGTCCGCCGCGCGGACCGACGCCCAGGAGCGACCGATGTCTCGCCATGCTGCCTTGGTCTCTGCCCTCGCGATCCTTGCGGGCTGCGCCGGCCCGCCCGGGTGGCGCGACCACGACGCGATGGTCGCCGCGCTGCGCCAGCTCGAGCGCACCGCCCCGGCGCCCGGCGACGAGCCCGCGCTCGGCACACCGCTCGATCGCGCCGCGCTGGTCGCCGCGGTGCTGGCGCGCAACCCCGAGCTCGAGGTCGCGCGCCAGACCTGGCGCGCCGCGGTCGCCGCCTACCCGGCCGCGGTCGCGCTCGCCGACCCGATGCTGACCTACGAGCTGGCGCCGTTCAGCATCGCCAGTGACGTGCCGTTCGGCCAGCGCGTCCAGCTCAGCCAGAAGCTGCCGTTTCCCGGCAAGCGCAAGCTCGCCGGGGCCGCCGTCCTCGCCGAGGCCGACGCCGCGCGGGCCGACTACGGGACGCTCCGGCTCGGCCTCGCCGAGATGGCGGTCCAGGCGTTCGACGACTACTACCTCGCCGCGCGCGCGATCGAGGTCAACGTCCACCACCGGGCGATGGTCGAGCGGCGAGCTGATCGGCCTCGACCGCGAGCGCCTGATGCTCGACTCCCAGCAGCGCGCCGCCGCGGCGCGGATCAACCGGCTGCTGCGCCGCCCGCCCGACGCGCCGCTGCCACCGCCGCCCGGCGAGCTCGTCCCGGCGTCGCCGGCGCTCGCCGTCATCCAGGATCCCACCGCCGCCGCCCAGGCCCGGCTGCGCCAGCGCGCCGCCGAGCTCGCGTCGGCCCGGCGCGCGTTCTACCCCGACGTCGAGGTGATGGCGGGCTACGACTCGATGTTCGGCGACTGGCAGCACCAGATCACGGCGGGGATCGCGATCGAGCTCCCGCTGCAGCGCCGCGGCCGCGCCGGCGCGGTCGACCGCGCGCAGGCCACCGTCGACGCCGCGACCGCCGAGCTCACCGCGGTGCGCGACGTCCTGGCCGAGAACCGCGACCGCGCGCGCCGCGAGGTCGAGGAGGCGCGCGATGCGCTGGCGCTGTACGCCCGGCGCGCGGTGCCCAACGCGCGCTCGCGGGTCGACGCCGCGCTCGCCGGGTTCACCGCCGGCCAGACCACGTTCTCGGTCGTGATCCAGGCCGCGCGCATGCTGCGCGAGGTCGAGCTGGGTCACGAGCGCGCCCGCGCCGATCTCGATCGCCGGGTCGCAGCGCTCGACCGCCTCGAGGGCCGCATGCCGGGAGGTGGACGATGACCGCGCACCACGATCCGACGGCGACCCCGCCGTCATCGGAGCGGCGCCGCACGCGGATCGCCTCGGCAGTTGCGATCGGCGCGATCGTCGTCGCCGGCATCGTGTTCCGGCGACCGGTGATCGCGTGGTTCACCGGCTCGTCGATCGGCGGCGCGACCTCGCAGGCCGCGCACGTCTCCGCCGGCGGGCTGTCGATCGACACCGCGATCCAGCCCGATCCGCCGGTCGAGCACGGCAACCGCGCGCACGTGACGGTGCGCGACGCCCAGGGCGTGCCGGTCACCGGCGCCCAGGTCCGCCTCGAGTACGACATGCCGGCGATGGGGGCGATGCAGGCGATGCACGGCGCCGCCGAGGCCCGCGACGACGGCGACGGCCGCTACCTCATCGCGTTCGACCTCGGCATGGGCGGCAGCTGGACGATCGCGATCCACGCGAGGACCCCATCGGCCGCCGCGACCGCGCGCTACACGCTGCGCGTCGGCTCGTCGGGCCTGACCGTGCTCGGCGGCGAGCCAGAGCGCGTGGCAGATGCGAGCGCCCCGGCGAGCCCGGGGAGCGGCGGCGAGGTCAGCTATTACACCTGCTCGATGCACCCGACCGTCCATGCGACCGCGCCCGGCAAGTGTCCGATCTGCTCGATGGAGCTGACGCCCGTGCTTCGCGACGAAGCGCGCGCCGGTGTGGTCCACATCGCGCCCGAGCGCCGCGCCCTGCTCGGGATCCGCACCGCCCGGGTCGTGCGCGCGCCGATCGATCTCGCGATCACCGCCAAGGGCCGGCTGGCCGTCGACGAGACCCGGCTCCACGAGGTCGCGCTCCGGATCGGCGGCTACATCAGCGAGCTCCGGGTCAACGCCACCGGGCAGTCGGTGGCCCGCGGCGACACGCTGTTCACGCTGTACAGCCCCGAGCTCTACGCCGCGGAGCAGGAATACCTGCTCGCACGACACAGCCAGGACGCCCGCACCGACCCCGGCCACACCGGCCACGACGACGCGCTCGTGCGCGCGGCGGAGACCAAGCTGCGGCTGTGGCGCCTCGGCGACGACCAGCTCAAGGCGCTCGCCCGGTGCGGCGAGCCGATCGAGCGAGTGCCGTTCCGCTCGCCGGCAGGCGGTGTCGTGATCGAGAAGACCATCGTCGACGG
>VBLP01000175.1:17896-20142 GCA_005887925.1 Deltaproteobacteria bacterium
GTCGCATTCATCTATCCGTATCTCGACCCCGCGTCGCGGACCGGCCGGGTGCGCATCGCGCTCCCCAACAAGGGCCTCGCGCTCAAGCCGGACATGTACGCGACGGTGACGTTCAAGCTGCCGCTCGGGCCGCGCCTGGTGGTCCCGGCGTCCGCCGTGGTCTACACCGGGCCGCGGCGCGTGGTGTTCGTCGATCTCGGCAACGGCGCGCTGCGGCCGCAGGCGGTGACGATCGGCGCGCGCAGCGGGGATCTGGTCGAGATCGCGAGCGGCCTCGCCGAGGGCGACGTCGTCGTCAGCTCCGGCAACTTCCTGGTCGCGGCCGAGAGCCGCGTGCGCTCGGTCGGTCCGTTCTCGGAGGACAGCCATGACGGACCATGAGCAGCCCGGCCTCATCGCCCGGCTGATCGCGGGCAGCGCGCGCAATCCGCTGATCACGATCCTGCTCGTCATCGGCCTGGGCGCGTGGGGCTGGTTCTCGCTCCGCCGCGCGCCGCTCGACGCGATCCCCGATCTGTCGGACGCGCAGGTGATCATCTTCACCGAGTGGATGGGCCGCAGCCCCGATCTCGTCGAGGACCAGATCACGTATCCGATCTCGTCGTCGCTGATCGCCGCGCCCGGCGTGAAGTACGTGCGCGGCCAGTCGATGTTCGGGATGTCGTTCGTCTACGTGATCTTCGAGGACGGCACCGACATCTACTGGGCGCGCAGCCGCGTGCTCGAGTACCTGAACCAGGCGCAGGCGCAGCTCCCGGCCGGCGTGACCCCGCGCCTGGGTCCCGACGCGACCGGGGTCGGCTGGGTGTTCGAGTACGCGCTGGTCGATCGCACCGGCAAGCACGACGCCCAGCAGCTGCGCTCGCTCCAGGACTTCCACCTGCGCTACGCGCTGGCGAGCGTCAAGGGCGTGGCGGAGGTCGCCTCGGTCGGCGGCGCCGTCAAGCAGTACCAGGTCACCGTGGATCCGCAGAAGCTGCTCGCGCTCAAGGTCCCGCTGCGCGACGTCATGATGGCGCTCCAGCGCTCCAACGCCGACGTCGGCGGCCAGGTCATGGACATCGCCGGGCACGAGCACGTGATCCGCGGCCGCGGCTACGTGTGCGCGTCCGCGACGTCGGCGAGGTCGCGATCGGCCAGGACATCCGGCGCGGCCTCACCGACCTCGACGGCGAGGGCGAGGTCCCCGGCGGCATCGTGATCATGCGCTACGGCGAGAACGCGCTCGACGTGATCGACGGCGTCAAGGCGCGGCTCGCCGAGATCCAGCGCACGCTGCCCGACGGCGTCCAGATCGCCGTCACCTACGATCGCTCCGAGCTGATCCGCGCCTCGATCGACACCCTGAAGCACACGCTGATCGAGGAGATGGTGATCGTGGCGCTGATCATCTTCCTGTTCCTGCTCCACGTGCGCAGCGCGCTGATCCCGATCCTGACCTTGCCGCTCGGCGTGATGCTGGCGTTCATCCCGATGGCGTACCAGCACCTCACCGCGAACATCATGTCGCTCGGCGGCATCGCCGTCGCGATCGGCGCCATGGTCGACGCCTCGATCATCATCATCGAGAACATCCACAAGAAGCTCGACGACTGGGAACGCGGCGGACGCCGCACCGGCCGCCCAGGCGAGATCGAGGCGTCGCGGGTCAGCGCGATCATCGCGGCGATGCAGGAGGTCGGGCCGTCGATCTTCTTCTCGCTAAGCCGCTCGCGTTCACCAAGACCTACTCGATGGACTTCGCCGCGGTGCTCGCCGTGACCGTGACGCCGGCGCTCGCGGCGATCCTGGTGCGCGGCCGGATCCTCCACGAGGACCGCCACCCGGTGAGCCGCCTCTTGACGCGGGCCTACGCCCCGGTGGTGCGCTGGGCGGTGCGCTACCGCGGGCTCGTGATCGCCGGCGCGGCGCTGGTCATCGCCTTCACGATCCCGGCATGGTTCCGGCTCAGCAGCGAGTTCATGCCGCCGCTCAACGAGGGCGTGATCCTCTACATGCCGACCGCGCCGCCCGGGATGTCGATCGCCGAGGCATCGCGCGTCATGCAGATCATGGACGCCGAGCTCAAGTCGTTCCCGGAGGTCGCCTCGGTGTTCGGCAAGAACGGCCGCGCCGAGACCCCGACCGATCCCGCGCCGTTCGGCATGGTCGAGGCGACCGTCGTGCTGCGCCCGCGCGACCAGTGGCGGCCCGGGATGACCTGGGATCGCCTGGTCGCCGAGATCGACGCGAAGCTGCGCTATCCG
>VBLP01000696.1 GCA_005887925.1 Deltaproteobacteria bacterium
ATGGCGATGCGGCCGACGCCGTTCGGGCTGTTCGCCGGCAGCACCGTCGGGGCGCTCGGCGAGGAGACCCACCTCGAGCTCGCCGCGCGCGACCGCTATCGCCGCTACAGCCGGCTCGACGGCGATTACCTGTCGAGCCTCACCGACAAGCTGCTCGCCGATCGCGCGGTGCGATGGCGCCTGCCGTTTCATCCCAACTCGAGCCTGTGCCGCGTCGCGGGTCGGCTGCGCTATGCGATGCGCCGCGAGGGCGAGAGCCGGACCTACTCGCTGGTCAGCCTCGAGCCGTCGGATTACCTGGTCGCCACGCTGGAGCGCGCGCGGTCCGGTGCGCTGCCGGACGACCTGGCGGCGGCGCTGTGCCATGCCGATCCCGAGGTCACCCGCGACGAGGCCGACGCGTTCATCGACGAGCTGATCGACAGCCAGGTGCTGGTGTCCGACCTCGCGCCGGTGGTGACCGGCCCCGAGGCCGTCGACGATATCATCGCGCAGCTCGAGGCCATCGGCGATGTCGAGGCGGCGCGGGCCGCCGCCGCGGCGCTGCGCGCGATCCGCGCGACGCTCGGCGAGCTCGATCACGGGGTCGGTAACGCGCCCGCGCGCTACCGCGCCGCCGCGGAATCGCTCGCGGCGCTACCCGCCAAGGCCGAGATCCACCGCCTGTTCCAGGTCAACCTGGTACCGGCCGCGGCGCGGGTCGAGCTCGGCCGCGACGTGCTCGACGAGATCGCGCGCGCGATCGCGATCCTGGGCCGGCTGGCACGCCCGCGCGGTCCGGACGAGCTGTCGCGGTTCCGCGACACGTTCGTCGACCGCTACGAGACCCGCGAGCTGCCGCTGGCCGAGGTGCTCGACGAGGAGTCCGGCATCGGGTTCGCCGCGTCGCAGGCGCCGAGCGCCGCGGCATCGCCCCTGCTCGAGGGCCTGGCGTTCCCCGGGGCGCCGGCCGACGAGACCACGCCGTGGAGCGGCCGCACGACCTGGATGGCGCGCCGGATCGCCCGCGCCGCCGCCGCCGGCGAGCGCGAGCTGGTGCTCGACGAGGCCGACCTGACCGCGATGGACGCCGCCGCGACGCCCGTCGCGCCGCCGGATGCGTTCCAGGCCATGCTCGTGCTGGCGCGGACCCGCGACGGCGAGCTGCGGATCCAGCTCGGCTCGCTCGGCGGCCCGCCCGGCGCGACCCTGCTCGGCCGGTTCTGCCACAGCGACCCCGCGATGCACGAGGTCGTGACGGCCAGCGTGGCGGCCGAGGAGGCGCTGCGGGCCGACGTCGTGTTCGCCGAGGTCGTCCACCTCGCGGACGGCCGGCTCGCCAACATCTCGGCCCGCCCGGTGCTGCGCGGCCACGAGATCGTCTACCTCGGGCGGTCCGGCGCGCCGCCCGATCACCAGATCCCGATCACGGACCTGATGGTGTCGGTGCGCGACGGGCGCGTCGTGCTGCGCTCGCGGTCGCTCGACCGCGAGGTCGTGCCGCGGCTGACCAACGCGCACAACTTCGTCAACGGCGCGCTCGGCACGTACCGCTTCCTCGCGTCGCTGCAGAGCCAGGACCTCCGGCCGCTGGGGTTCTCGATCGGGCCGCTCGCGAACCTGCCGTACGTGCCGCGGATCCGGATCGGCCGCATCGTGCTGCGCGAGGCCTCGTGGACGCTGCGCAAGGCCGATCTCGAGCCGGTGACCGGCGCGACCGGCGCGGCCCGGCTGCGCGCGCTCCAGCGCCTGCGCGACGCGGCGCGGCTGCCGCGCTGGATCTGCGTCGAGGACGGCGACAACGTGCTCCCGGTCGATCTCGACAACGCGCTGTCGGTCGACAGCTTCGCGCACCTGGTCAAGCCGCGCCAGAGCGTGGCGCTGAGCGAGCTGTGGCCGGCGTCCGACGAGCTGTCTGTCCGCGGACCGGACGGTCGCTACGCGAGCGAGATCGTCGTGCCGTTCGTCCGCGCGCCGGCGACCCCGCCCGCGCCGCGACTCCCCGCGCCGCGCCCCGGCGAGATCCGGCGGCGCTTCGCGCCCGGCTCGGAGTGGTTCTACGCCAAGCTGTTCACCGGCACCGCGACCGCCGATCACATCCTGACCGCCGCGATCGCGCCGATCGCGCGCGACCTGCCGGTGTGGTTCTTCCTGCGCTACAGCGATCCGCACTGGCACGTGCGGTTCCGGGTCCGCGGCGAGCCGGCCTGGCTGTACGGCGAGCTGATGCCCGGGCTCGCCGCCGCGACCCGCGCGATGCTCGACGACGGCCGGATGTGGCGGCTCCAGCTCGACACCTACGAGCGCGAGATCGAGCGCTACGGCGGGCCGGTCGGCATCGAGCTCGCCGAGCGGCTGTTCTGCGCCGACAGCGCGTGCACGGTCGACATCCTCGGCATGCTCGACGGCGACGCCGGCAACGACGCGCGCTGGCGGCTCGCGCTGCGCGGCACCGACCAGCTGCTCGACGACCTCGGCCTGGACCTCGCCACCCGACTCGAGGTGATGCGGCGGACCCGCGACGCGTTCGCCCGCGAGCACCGGGTCGACGCGTCGATCCCGTTCCAGCGCGCGCTGGGCGACAAGTACCGCAAGGAGCGCATCGCGCTCGATGCCCTGCTCGATCGCGCGCGCGACGCCGACAGCGACCTCGCGCCGGGGCTCGAGCGGCTCGCCGAGCGGTCGGCGGCCAACGCCCCGATCGTCGCCGAGCTGCGCGACGCCGAGCAACGCGGCGCGCTGAGCGGGTCGATCATCGACCTCGCACCGAGCTACGTCCACATGCACGTCAACCGGATGATCCGCTCGGCCCAGCGCGCCCACGAGGTCGTGCTCTACGACCTGCTGGTCCGGCTCTACGAGTCTCGGGTCGCGCGCGCCAGGCAGCGCTGAGCATCACGCGGGGCGGTCGCGCTCGTCCTGCTGCTCCTGCAGCGTGCGCCACTGGATCTTGCCGGTGGCCGACTTGGGCAGCGACTCGGCGAGCTCGAAGCTGGCCGGCACCTTGTAGGCCGCCATGTGCTCCCTCGACCACCGTATCAGCTCGGCCTCGTCGACCCGGCCGCGCGCCGACGGCTTGAGCACGACCACGGCCTTGACCGACTCGCCGCGCCGCGGGTCCTTGCGCGCGATGATCACCGCCTCCTGGATCGCCGGGTGCGAGTACAGCATCGCCTCGACCTCGGCGGGCCACACCTTGAAGCCGCCGACGTTGATCATGCGCTTGAGCCGATCGACCAGGAAGAAGTAGCCGTCCTCGTCGGTGCGCCCGAGGTCGCCGGTGCGGAAGAACCGCACGCCGTCGAGCTCGACGAAGCACGCCGCGTTGGCCTCGGGGTTGTTCCAGTAGCCGTCGAACACCTGCGGGCCCCGCGAGAGGATCTCGCCGACCTCGCCGGGCGGCAGCTCGACCAGCGTCGTCGGGTCGACCACGCGCGACTCGGTGTTGAAGATCGGGATGCCGAGGCACTGCTTCTTGGGCCGCTGCGACGGGTTGATGTGGGTCGGGGCGATCGTCTCGGACAGCCCGTAGCCCTCGATGAACGTGAGGCCGCACAGGTCGGACAGCTTCTGCGCGATCGCCTCGGGCATCGCCGCGCCGCCGCCGCCCATCGAGCGGATGCTCGACAGGTCGTAGCTCGCGATGTCCGGGCTCGACAGGAGGTCGACCACCATGGTCGGCACCATCGTCAGCCAGCTGACGCGGTAGCGCTGGATCAGCTAGGCGGCGACCGCGCGGTCCCAGCGCGGCAGCAGCACGATCGCCGCTCCCGCGAAGATCGGCGTGTTCATGCTGTTCTGCATGCCGGTGACGTGGAAGAACGGCAGCACCGCCAGCGCGCACTCGTCGGGCGACGCCGCGCCGCCCCACAGCGGCACCGCGACGGTCGTGAACATCACGCTGCGGTGGCGGTGGATACAGCCCTTGGGGTTGCCGGTGGTGCCCGAGGTGTACGGCATCACGCACAGATCGTCGGGCGTGGCCTCGTGCGGCCCGGGAGCCGCGCCGGCGGCCAGGGCATCGCTCCACAAGGTCAGCCCCGGCGCCGACTGCGACTCGCGCGGCGCCTTGATCCACGCCGGCACCTCGAGGTCGGTCGGCGCGGTCAGGTAGTCCGAGTAGCACGCGACGATCACGCGCGACAGGCCATTGCCGATTAGGGGCTCGACGCGCGCCAGCTGATCCTGCGCGCAGATCAGCACGCGCGTCCCGCTGTCGGTGACGATGTGCGCGATCTCCATCGTCAGGTTCATCGGGTTGATCGGCACGACCATCGCGTCGGCGCGCAGGATCGCGTAGTAGCCGATGATGAACTGCGGGCTGTTCTGCAGGTACAGCGCGACGCGATCGCCGCGGCGGACGCCGCACTCCTTCTGCAGGAACCCGGCGAGCCGCTCGGCCTCGCGGCGCAGCTCGGCATAGGTGACGATGCTGTCGTAGAGGATGATCGCCGGCTTCCGGGGAAACCGCGTCGCGGAGACCTCGAGGTTGAACCACAGCGAGGTGTCGGGGATCGTCAGGTCGCGCGGAACCTTGGGCCAGAACGGCAAGTGACGGGTACCCATGCTGTCCTCCTGAAGGCGAGGGGCCGGCGAAGCGCCGACAATCTAGCACCCGCCGGCCGGCCGGCGCTCGCGACTCAGTGCTTGCCGCCCTTGGCGAACGAGACCAGCTTGGCTTCGACCTCGTTGGTCGTGCCGTGGTGCGCGTAGTGGAACCGCGCGACGCCGGTGCCGGGCTCGAGCTCGAAGGTCTGCTCGTCGGGCCCGGTGTAATACGACAGCGCATAGCCGGTCTCGACCGCGCTGACCTGCCAGCAGTACACACTCTCGGCGCTCGGGCAGATCCGCTGGCCATCGATCACCGGCCAGCTGAACCAGCCCTGGGCACCGTCGAGCGTAGGCTCCGGCGTCTCGCCGAACAGGAAGCTGTTGCCGCTGCGCAGGATCGTCCTCTCGCTGGCGACCGGCGAGTGCTCGAACTCGACCAGGTCGGTCGGCCAGCCCTTGATGCGGAACGCGGTGACCCCGTTGCCGGCCCTGGCGTCGACCACCTCGGTGACCCAGGTCAGGTTCCTGGTGATCTCCTTCTCGGCATCGGCATCGAACCGCTTGATCGTGGCGTTGTAGGTCCAGCTCGCGCCCTTCGCGAGCGGCAGTGGATCGGCGGCGATCATCTCCTGCTGCGTCATGTGCTTCTTGGGCGGGCTACTGCACGCACCCAGCACCGCGGCGCAGGCGAGGCAGGTTGTGACGTTCATGGACCTCCGTATCCTACCCCTCCCGCGCGCCGCGGCGACGAAGTTCCCATGAAAATCTCGCGGCCGCTTGCTAGGTTCCCGCGAATGGCGCTTGCCGATCGTCTGTCACTGCGGCTGCCCCGGCTCGATGGCAGCCGAAACCTCCTGCGCGACGTGTGGAACCTGCTGTCGGGCATGCCGGGCGGCAAGCGGGTGTTCTCGCGCCTGGTCGGCCGGATGGCGCCCTACACCGGAACGATCCATGCCACGGTCACCGTGCTGCGGGCCGGCTACGCCGAGGTCGAGATGCCCGACCGCCGTGCGGTGCGCAACCACCTCGACAGCGTCCATGCGATCGCGCTCGCCAACCTCGCCGAGCTGGCCGGCAACGTGGCGCTGATGTACTCGCTGCCGGACGACGCCCGGTTCATCGTGAGCGGCCTCGACATCGAGTACACCAAGAAAGCCCGCGGAACGATTACGGCAGTCGGCGAGCCGCCGATTCCGCGGACCGCGGCGCGCGCCCAGTACGACGTGCCGGTGACCCTGCGCGACGCCGCCGGCGAGCAGGTCGCCCGCGCGGTCCTGCACAGCCTGGTCGGCCCGAAGCCGGGGTCGGTCAGCGACCGCGGCCACGAGGTCAACTGATCGAGGCACCGGGGCGGAAAGGCCGTTCGCTGCGGTTGCCAAAGAATGGCGTCGTCCGGCGGGACGTCCTATGTGTCTTAGAGCCGGGCACCCCCAAGGTGTGCGACGCTGGCGCCCGAGGTCTCGAGACACGATGCATAGCTCCCACGTCACCGCCGCTCCGGCCGCCGCTCGCGCCGCCGCCCTGGTCGCCGCGCTGGCCGCCGGGCTCGCCGTCCCCGCCGTGGCCGCTGCGGACGACGCGGCGGACTTCCTCGGCGACGCCAAGCTGTTCTATCGCGTAGTTGCGTGCGGCGGCACCGACCCGCTGCCGCCGGCGATCGACGCGGCGACCGTCGACGCGCACTGCGCCCAGATGGCCAGGCGCTACCAGCACTACACCGAGAAGTACGTCACACCGGCCCGCGCGTTCTTCGCGCCGCTGCGCCCGGCGAACCTGCCGACCACGGTGATCTACCCGTTCGGCGGCGGCGACCTCGGCTCGGCGCTGGTCACCTTCCCCGACGCCCGCGAGATCACGACGATCTCGCTCGAGCACGCCGGCGACCCGACCCGGCTGGCCAAGCTCGACAAGAAGCAGCTGCGGGCCGCGCTCGCCGCCTACCGCGACGCCAGCGAGGGGCTCCTGGCGCTCTACGACTCGACCAGCGAGAACATGCGCAAGCTCGAGCGCGGCGGCATCCCCGGCCAGCTGTCGTTCCACATCACCGGGATGGCGGCGCTGGGCTACGAGCCGGTGTCGCTCAGGTTCATCACGCTCGAGCCCGACGGCAAGGTCCACCACCGCACCGCCGCCGAGATCGACGCGCTGGCCCCCAAGAAGGCCAGGAAGGTGAAGGGCGGCTGGGTCGACACCGACTTCTCCGAGGCGTTCAACCACATGGAGCTGACGTTCCGCAGGGCGGGCGACCCCAGGGCGCCGCTGGTGGTGCACCGCCACTTCGCCGCCAACCTCGCCAACCAGGCGTTCAAGGACTCGCCGCTTCACAAGCATCTGATCGCCAAAGGAAAGTTTGCGGCGATGACCAAGGCCGCGAGCTACCTCATGTGGCTCGACGGGTTCTCCGAGATCCGCGACTTCCTGCTCGCCAACATGGCGTGGATGGTGTCGGACTCGACCGGCGTGCCGCCGCGGTTCGCCAGGAAAGCCGGCTTCGTCCAGATCACCTACGGCTCGTTCACCGGGCCGTTCCTCGAGGAGGCCGACAGGTCGACCGGCGAGGCGATGACAAAATTGTGGGCGTCGCAGCCCCATCGCAAGCTGCCGTTCCGGTATGGCTATCCTGACGCCAACGCCAACCTTCACCTCATGATCACGCAGCGGGCGGAGCCCAAACCATGAAGCTGTTCGTCGCGGTCGTTGCTGGTGTCCTCGGAGCCGTCACCCCGCATGCCGTGCGCGCCGATGACCCACCGCCGACCGCGCCGGACGACGACGACACCGCCGACGAGCCCGGCACGCCCGGCGAGAACGAACCGCCGCCACCGGCCGCGCCCGCGCCGACACCGGCGCCGGCGCCTCACCGCGCGCGGCTGTCGGTCAACCCGCACCTGCACCTGCCCCGGCCCCGCGTCGAGGACGACGACGGCCGGCTCGAGAAGAAGGAGGACACCGTCCTGGGCGGCAAGCACTTCCGGATCCGGACCGCGCGCGGCGCGGTGCATGTCTGGGTGCCGCCCGACTACGACCGCGAGACCGCCGGCACGGTGATCTACGTCCACGGCTATTACACCGACGCCGACGGCGCGTGGCGCGAGCACGAGCTCGCCCGGCAGTTCAAGGCCAGCCACCAGAACGCGCTGTTCATCGTGCCCGACGCGCCGGCCGGCAACGACGACGCCGTCCAGTGGCCGGCGCTCAAGGACCTGCGACGCGCGGTGAGCCGCGCCAACATCCACCTGCCCGACGGTCCCGTCGTCGTGATCGGCCACTCCGGCGCGTTTCGCACCGTGATGCAGTGGGTCGATCACCGGCTGGTCGACCAGATCATCCTGCTCGACGCGCTCTACGCCGGCGAGGCGGCGTTCGACGAGTTCATCGCCAGCGGAAAACGCGCCGACGATCACAAGCTGGTCGTCGTGGCGGCGAGCACGGCCGAGGAGTCGGCGAGCTTCGCGAGACGTTACAAGTTTGCAGTCGCCCGCGAGCGCATGCCGGCGACCTCCGGCGGCTTCACCCGCCGCGAGCGCGGCGCCAAGCTGCTCTACATCCGGTCGCAGTTCGAGCACATGGCCATCGTGACCAGCGGCAAGGTCATCCCGACCCTGCTGCGGCTCACCCCGCTCAAGGCCCTGTAACACCGCTGGCACGTGCATACGTTGCGCGCCCCCGCTGCGCATACGAGCACGCCCTGGCTCACGGTGTGGCTCACCTCCCATGCGATGGTCGCCGCCGGGTGGGTCGCCTCGTGCGCCGCTCTGGTACCATGACCGTGTGTTGGTCCTGATCGCGATTCCCGGAAGCGAAGCCTGCGCACGGGATCTCGGTGCCCGGCTCGGGGCCCGGGTCATCGAGCCCGAGATCCGGCAGTTTCCCGACGGTGAGCTCTACGTGCGCGTCGATCCGCGAGGCGGTGGGATCGACGTCGAGCTCGGCAGCGACGTCGCGATCGTCGGCAACCTCAGCGGCGACAGCTTCCTGCGCGTCGCGTTCCTCGCCGGCACCGTGCGCGACCTCGGGGCGCGCCGGGTCGGCCTGGTCGCTCCGTACCTCGCGTACATGCGGCAGGACAGCCGGTTCAGGCCGGGCGAGGGCGTCACCGCGCGCTACTTCGCGCGCCTGGTGTCGAGCACGGTCGACTGGCTGGTCACCGTCGATCCACACCTGCGCCGCATCGATTCGCTCGCCGGCGTCTACACCATCCCGACCACCGTGGCCCGCGCCGCGCCCGCGATCGCGCGCTGGATCGCGGCCGAGGTCGACCAGCCAGTGCTGGTCGGCCCCGACGCCGAGAGCGTGCAGTGGGTATCCGCCGTCGCCGAGCGCTGCGGCGCGCCGTTCCTGATCCTCGAGAAGACCCGGCTCGGTAACCGCGACGTCTCGATCAGCGCGCCCGACGGCGCCTGGAACGGCCACACCCCGGTCGTGATCGACGACATCGTGTCGACCGGCCGGACGATGATCGAGGCGACGCGCCAGCTGCGCGCCGCCGGCAGCGCGCCGCCGATGTGCGTGGCGATCCACGCGGTGTTCGCCGACGCGCTGCACGACGCGCTGCTCGACGCCGGCGCGCGCGGCATCGTCACCTGCGACACGATCCCGCACGTCACCAACCGGATCTGCGTCGCCGAGCCGCTGGCCGACGCCGTCCGCGAGCGCATGGGCTGATCGCGCGGGCAATCCCGATCAGATCGGGTTTGGCAAGACCACCGTGTGGGGATCGAAGCGTCCGTGGTGTCGAGATCGCGCTGGCGCGGCAGATCCGGCTGCGCATCGCGATCGAGTACAGCCGGATCGCGCTGTCGTTTCGACGAGACCAACAGCGCGACCGCCGCGCGCGACCTCGACTCGAGCACCAAGGACATCTACGGCGCCACCGATCGCTCGATCGGCGCGGCCGCGACGGTCGTGGCGTACTGACTCGCGGAACGGCCGGCGGCCGATCGTGCCGCGGAGTCCGCGGTTCCGCGGTTCCGCGCTATCGTGGCGCGTGCCGATCGAGATCCCGACGCCGGAAGCCATCAATGCATTCTTCGCGCGCGAGTTCCCGTCCGCGTATGCCGCCGGCCACCGCTGCGTCGAGACCGGCCCCGGGCTCGCGGTCGTGCGCTGGCCGTACGACGCCACCTCGCTGCGCCCGGGCGGCTTCATCTCCGGACCGACGCAGTTCGCGCTCGCCGACGTCGCGCTCTGGTTCCTCACGTTCACGGTGCTCGGCCTGGCGCCGATGGCGGTCACCTCCGAGCTCTACATCCAGTTCCTGCGGCCGGCGGTCGGCGGCGACCTCCTGGCGCGCGCTGAGCTCTTGCGCGCGGGTAAGTCGAAGATCAGCGGAAACGTGCGCATCTGGGTCGACGGTGCGCCCGATCGCCCGGTAGCGCACGTGACCGGATCGTACGTCCAGCTCCGGTAGCCGGAAGCCGCGCGCGCGGCGTGACAGCCCGGCCGTGGTTGGCTACGCCTAAGAGCAGATGGACGAACTCGAACAGCGGCACCGCAGCAAGGTCGCGCGCATCGCTCGCCAGCTGCGCGAGCACCCCCGGGATCGGCCGGTCTCGCTGCGCAAGGGCTCGGTGTCGCATCAGGTCCCCAAGGCGAACGACCTGCGGCACCGCGACGACAAGATCGACGTCGGCGACCTGACCTCGATCCTCGAGATCGATCCGGTGAACCGGATCTGCGTCGCCGAGTCCGGCGTGATGTTCTACGACCTCGTCGCGGCGACGCTCCGCCACGGCCTCGTCCCGATGGGTTCCACGACACCTGCCTCGAGTACGAGGTGATCACCGCGACCGGCGAGGTCCTGACCTGCACGCCCGACAACGAGCACCGCCTGGTGTTCCAGATGATGCACGGCGCGTTCGGCACGCTCGGCATCATCGCCAGGCTCACCTTCAAGCTGATCACGGCACGGCCGTACGTCAAGCTGCGCTACGAGACCCACGCCACGATCGCGGACTACCAGGCCGCGATCCTGCGCCACTTCGAGGCCCGCGACATCGACTTCATGGACGGCATCATCCACTCGCCGAGCTGCTACGTCCTGTCGACCGGCGACTTCGTCGACACGGCGCCCTACACCAGCGACTACCGCTGGATGAAGATCTACTACCAGAGCACGCGGACGCGCCGGGAGGACTACCTCACGACCCCGGACTACTTCTTTCGCTACGACCGCGGCGTGACCAACGTGCGGCCCAGGTCATTCCTCGGCCGGCTGGTGCTCGGCCGGTTCCTGGCCTCGTCGCAGTGGCTCCGGCTCGGCGAGAAGCTGCGCTGGCTGCTGCGCTCGGAGAAGCCGACGATCACGCTCGACGTGTTCGTGCCGTTCTCGAAGGTGCCCGGGTTCCTGGCGTGGTACGAGCGCACGTTCGGGTTCTATCCCCTGTGGTGCGTGCCGTACCGGCGGGTCCGCGACTACGAGTGGCTCGATCCGTCGTTCTATGCCGGCATGACCGATCAGCTGTTCCTCGATCTGGCGATCTACGGCATGCGTCAGCGCGGCGCGACCAACTATCACCGCCTGATGGAGGACAAGCTGCGCGAGATCGGCGGGATCAAGACGCTGATCGCACACAACTACTACGGCGAGGACGAGTTCTGGTCGATCTGGAACAAGCGCAACTACGATGCCGTCAAGGCGATCACCGATCCGGAGAATCAGTTTCGCGATCTCTACACCAAGACCTGCAGGACCGTGATGGGACAGGGCTAGACCCAATGCCAGTCGGATAAGAAGAAGCCCGGATCATTTCGAGGCCTTCCGCCGTTTCCGCTCGTAGTTGCTCAT
>VBLP01000011.1:0-3266 GCA_005887925.1 Deltaproteobacteria bacterium
ACTGGGGCAGGACCTTGTTGTCGATGACGGGCCGCGCGGCGTTGGTTCCGGGGAGCTGCGCGCCGAGGACCTGCGCGACGGTGAGGCCGCGCAGGCAGGTGGCGGTCTGATCGGTGCAGCCGGCGCGCGTCGCGAGCGCGGTGCCTGCCGCCTCGCCGGCCGCGAGGGTGGACTGCGTGAGCTGGTAGGCGCCGCTGTGGACGATCGCGCGCTGGAACAGCCCGCGCGCGCCGGGCGACACGAGCTGGCTGTGGACGCTGAGGCCGCCGGCGGACTCGCCGAAGATCGTCACGTTGAACGGGTCGCCGCCGAACAAGACGATGTTGCGGCGGACCCAGCCGAGGGCGGCCTGCTGGTCCATGAGCCCGAAGTTGCCGGAGGCGTGATCGGGCGACTCCGCGGTGAGCGCGGGGTGGGCCAGGAAGCCGAGCGCGCCGAGCCGGTAGTTGATCGTGACGACGATGACATCGCCCTGCTCGACCAGCCGGGTCGGGTCGTAGTCATCGCTCTCGCCGGTGACCAGGGCGCCTCCGTGGATCCACACCATCACCGGGCGCAGGCCGAGGCCGTCGTGATCATCGCCGTCGTCGCGGTCGTCACCCTCGTCGCGGTCGCGGTCGTGATCGTGGCGCCGGGCCGGAGCGAACACGTTGAGGAACAGGCAGTCCTCGGTGACGCTGCCCTGGCCGAACGACCCGGCGATCTGCGGGCAGTGGTTGGCGAGCTGGGTGGCGTCGCGGATACCGTGCCACCGCGCGGCGCGCTGGGGCGGCTGCCAGCGCAGGTCGCCGACAGGCGCCGCCGCATAGGGAATGCCGCGGAAGATGCGCATCGTGGCGGTCTCGACGCCGCGCACGATGCCGGTCTCGGTGACCGCGATCGCGGTGTGATCGGCGCGCGCGGCGTCGGCGGTGCCGGCTGCGCCGGCGGTGTCGGCGGACTGCGTGTCCGCCTCGTCGAGCGAGGCACAGCTCGCGAGGAGCCCGATCAGGAGCATGCGGGCGCACGTCGAAAACGTCTCTCGGTGTCGTTCCATGTTCGTCTCCTTACACGCGTGAATGGCGGTGATTGTGCCCTGTTCTGCGTATAAAGGAACCGCGTAGTTCCCAATCTCCCCACAATCTGGCGCTGTGGTTGGACCACCGCCTGGCGACCACCGGACGTGAGTTCCGGAACCCAGCTTACGATCGCCGGCCGCCCGCACAGGTGCGGCGCGTCACACCGGCTCGAGACGAGCGCCACCGTCAGCAGCCGGGTCGAGCACGAGGCGGCCGTCGAGCTCGACGCCGCGCTCGGAGCGGAACCGCGCCTTCCGGGTCTTGCCGCGAACGACCAGATCGCGGAGCTGCGTGGCGGTGAGCCGCCGTCCCGCGGTCTCGAACCAGATCACGAAGCGGCAGCCGTCGCGCCAGCGCGCGCAGCCCCAGCCGCGCGTGCCGGTGATCAGGTAGCCGACCTGACACCGCGGACACGCAAGCTCGGGGATACCCGGCGGGCTCTCCGAGCGAGGCGAGGGCGCGCGGGGTGGGGACCCAGTCTTCGCCGGCGGGACAGGCTGCGTTCCACGTGGGCTCGATCGGTGAATGGCGAGCCCGGGAAGTGGGGACCCCGAGGGCTCCGCCGGCGGGACAGGGTGCGTTCCATGCGGGCTCGATCGGTGAATGGCGAGCGCGGGAGAGGGGGACCCCGAGGGCTCTGCGGGCGGGACAGGGGATCTCCCCCGCGGGCTCGAAGGACGCGGTCGGCGCGTGGTGCGATCGAGATCCGGGTGGCGCGCGGTGTGATCGAGCTCGACCGGGCGGCTGCTCGCGCGCGATGCGCCGGTGGATCGGTCGGTGCCGGTACGTGCGCGGCGCGGGCTGCGCGTGCCGCGACCGTCGCGCGCACCGCGACTGCCGCGACCGCCGCCACCGCGCGCGTCGCCGCGGCCTCGCCAGCGGCGCTGGGCCTGCCAGCTCGTCGGTGCGGCCGGTGAGCCGTCGGGCGGCGCCGCGGGCGGGCTGGCGCCGCGGATCGCATCGACGGTGTCGGCGACGTAGCGCGCGATGTCGGCCATGAACGCGGCGCGCGAGTCCTCGCCGCGGGCGATCCGCGCCAGCCGGGCTTCCCAGGCGCCGGTCAGCTCCGGCGACGCGAGGCTCGCGACCGGCAGCGCGTCGATCAGCGCCACGCCGCGCGCGGTGGGCGCGAGGTCGCTGCGCTCGCGGATGACGTAGCCGCGGGTGAGCAGGGTCTCGATGATCGCCGCGCGGGTCGCCGGCGTGCCGAGGCCGCGGTCCTTCATCGCGAGCCGCAGCGTCTCGTCGTCGATCGCCTTGCCGGCCGATTCCATCGCGCCGAGCAGCGTGGCCTCGGTATAGCGCCTGGGCGGCGTGGTCTGCTTCGCGATCGCCGCGAAGCTGCCGTCGAGCGGCTGGCCCTCGGCGAGCGGCGGCAGCGGCTGCGCCTGGGCAGGCTCGGTGTCGGCGTGTCCCGTTCCAGATCCGGGACGGCGCGGCGCGTCGGGCGCGCCGATGCCGGCGACCGCCTGCCAGCCTGCGGCGACGCGGACCCGGCCGCGCGCGAGGTAGCGATCGGGCCCCGGCGGCAGGGCGTCGAGGATCGGGACCTCGCCGTCGCTGGTCTCCGCCGGCTTCGCCGGATCCGCCGGCGGCAGATCGGGCGGCGCGCCGGTCGCGGCGCCGACCCGGATCCACGCGTCGGTGACCGCGAACTCGGCGTCGGGATAGAACGCAGCGAGGAACCGCCGCGCGATCAGATCGAAGATCCGGTGCTCGTCGCGGCCGAGCGCCGCGAGCTGCACAGCCTTGCCGGTCGGGATGATCGCGTGGTGGTCGTGGACCTTGGCGTCGTCGACGATGCGCCGGCCCGGCCGCGGCGGGTGGGCGATGAGCTCGCGCGCGAACGCGGCGTAGTCGGGCACGCCGGCGAGCGCCGCGAACATCCCCGGCAGCTCGTGGACGACGTCGCTCGTCAGGTGGCGCGAATCGGTGCGCGGGTAGGTGATGACCTTGTGGCGCTCGTAGAGCGCCTGCGCGATCTCGAGCGTGCGCGCCGCGCTGAACCCGAAGCGGCGGTTCGCGGTGCGCTGGAGCGCGGTGAGGTCGAACAGCAGCGGCGGCGGCTCGCGCACGGTGCGCGCGCGCACGCGCTCGACGCGAGGCCCGATCGGATCGGCGGCGGCGGCGTGGGCCGCGTCGCGCGCGACGATCGCGTCGGCGAACGCGGCGCTGCCCAGCCGCGCGATCTGGCCGTGGCGCCACGTC
>VBLP01000011.1:3363-6272 GCA_005887925.1 Deltaproteobacteria bacterium
CGGCCGCGCACGGTGATCGCCCGCGTCGCGTTCATCCCGACCAGCCAGTCCGCCTCCGAGCGCGAGCGCGCCGCGTCCGCGAGCGGGTCGAGCTGCGCGCCGGGCCGCAGCGCCGCGAAGCCCCGGCGGATCGCGTCGTCGGTGAGCGACGAGATCCACAGCCGCTGCACCGGCGGACAGCGGCCGGCGAACTGCACGAGGTAGCGAAAGATCAGCTCGCCCTCGCGCCCGGCGTCGCACGCGTTGACCACCTGGGTGAACCGCCGGTCGGCGAGCAGCCGGGTCACCGCGCGGAGCTGCGCCACGGCGTGACGAGACGGCCGCAGCCGGAACTCGGCCGGCAGCATCGGCAGGCTGTCGAGCCGCCACGCCTTCCAGCGCGTGTCGTAGGCGGCCGGCTCGTCGAGCTCGACCAGGTGGCCGATGCACCAGGTGATCACGCGGTCCGCACCCTCGAAGCAGTGCTCGCCGGACGCGCGCACGCCGAGCACGCGCGCCAGGTCGCGCGCCACGGCCGGCTTCTCCGCCACGATCAGCTGCACCCGCCGAGCGTACGCGGCGGGTGTGTCATTCAGCGGCAGCTCGGGGCGCGATGCGGGGCCGAGAGCTAGCGCTCGCAGGCTTCGCCGGCGCACGCGTACTTGAAGCGGCCGGTGACCTCGACGTGCTTGGCGTTGATGCGGTCGCGGGCCTTGAGCGTGAACGTGCCGGCGAGGCCTCGCTTGTCGAACTGGGACAGCACGAGCTTGCCCGAATCCACCCAGTAGCTCTCGCGCTTGCCGCCGGCGGTGAACCGGAGCTTGGCGCTGAACTCACGCGCCCTTTCGGTGCCCTCCGAGGCGATCGAATAGCTCCCCGGCCTCAGCGGCACGTCGGCGTACTTCGACAGCACGGAGGCGCGCACAGTGATGCCGCCGTCGTCGGTGAGGCAGTTGATCGCGAGCACGAGCAGGCGCGGATCGTGCTTCATCCACTCGTCGATCTTGCGCTGTTTCTCGGCGTCGCCGAGCTTGCCGCCGCCGACCGCGAAGGCGATCTGCTTGCGCAGCTCGGCCTCGCTGTTCCAGTAATCGCTGGCTGCCATCACCTTGCCGTTGGCGGTGGTGCTCTCGACATCGGCCGTGACCGACGCGGTGGCGTCGCCGGTCACGGTGAACTCGCACTGGTTGTGTCGTGGCTCGGCCGCGGCGAGCTGGCCGCTCATCATCCACGTGGCGAGCAGGAACGCGAGACGTCGCATGCCGCGATGGTAGCGAACGCGGATGCGGTGACGGGCGTTCGGTCACGGCGGGCGATGTTTGCCGCGGCTCGCCAGGTCACGCGGCGCTCCGCGCCCAGCGCGGCGGCGGGCCGACGACGGCCTCGATCGACACGCCGAGGCGCTGCGCGCGGCGCAGCTGGCGGTAGCGCCAGATCGTGTAGAGCACCGGCAGGACCTCGAGGGTGAGGAACGCGCTGGTCAGCAGGCCGCCGATCATCGGCGCCGCCACGCGCCGCATGATCTCGGCGCCGGCGCCGTCCGCCCACAACAGCGGCACCAGCGCGAGCGCCATCGTCGTGATCGTCATCAGCTTGGGGCGCAGCCGGCGCACGGTGCCCTCGGCGTGGGCGGCGACGATGTCGTCGCGCGTGGCGATCCGGCCGTCGCGCAGCCGGCGATGGAACGCCTCGTCGATGTACACCACCATCACGACGCCGGTCTGCATCGCGAGCCCGACGACCGACAAGAGGCCGACCCAGACCGGCGCGGACATCGGGTAGCCCAGCGCGTACAGCGTCCACACGCTGCCGACCAGCGCGAACGGCACCGAGACCAGCACGATCAGCGACTCGGTCAGGCTGCGGAACTGCAGCAGCAGGAGGCCGAGCATGGTGAGCGCGACGAGCGGCACGATCCAGCGCAGGCGCGATTCGCCGGCGGTGATCAGCTGGTACTGGCCGGTCCACTCGATGCGCTCGCCGGATGTCAGGCCGAGCGCGCCGGCGGTGAGCGCGGCTTGCGCGCGGTCGACGTAGCCCGCCAGATCGGTACCCTCGTCGAGATCGACGTAGATGTAGCCGCACAGCTCGCCGCGCTCGGTGCGGATCGTCGAGGGCCGGATCGCGTAGTCCGGCTCGCCGAGCAGCGCGAGCGGCACCGGTCCCGCAGCGCCGCGCACCGTGGTCTCGCGCACGAGATCGGCGGGGCCGCGCTCGGCGTGATCGGGCATGATCCGCACGCGCATCTTGCGGCCATCGATCACCGTGTCGCCGATCTGGCCGCCGGTGTCGAGGACATCGGTGGTCGATCGCACGAGGTCGGCCGGCACGCCGGCGCGCGCGGCCGCGGCAGCGTCGGGCACGAACGTCAGGCTGGGCTCGCCGCCGAGCGACTCGAACACCGCGCTGCGCGTGCCGGGGATGGCGAGCGCGCGGCTGCGGACGGCGGCGCCGAGCGCCTCGAGCCGCTTCGGATCGGCGGCGAACACGCGGATGCCGACCGGAGTGCGCACGCCGGTCGCCATCATGTCGATGCGGCCGCGCGCAGGGGCGGTCCACGCGTTGGTCCAGCCCGGCAGGCGGGTGGCGCGGTCGAGGCCGGCGACCAGCTCGGCGGTGGTCGGCGCGGTCTCCTCGGGCCACAGCAGGCCGAGCACGCTGCGCACCGGTCCGGGAGCCCAGCTCGAGTACCAGCGCGTTCGCCGGTAGATCGGCCACTGCGAGCGCGGCTTGAGCCGGATCGTGGTCTCGGCCATCGAGTACGGCGCCGGATCGGTCGCGGTGTCGGCGCGGCCGACCTTGCCGAACACGCTGGCGACCTCGGTGAACTGGCGGATCGCGCGGTCCTGGCGGCGCAGCATCCCGACCGCCTGATCCGGCGGCACCCCGGGCAGCGTGGTCGGCATGAACAGCAGGTCGCCCTCGTCGAC
>VBLP01000697.1 GCA_005887925.1 Deltaproteobacteria bacterium
GCGATCGAGACGGTCTTCCCGGGGGAGCTCCGGACAGCGAGGTTGGCCATGGCGATGCCGCGCGCGGCGACCGCGGCCCGCGCCCACCGCGCGGCGACGACGGCGATCCCGCGCGCGCCGACGGCGGGACCCGGTTCCCGGCGGGCAGTAACATCAGCACGCGCAGCCGCGACGTCCACCCGCGCACCGACCGGCTCGCGAAAGCGAGCCAGGTCAGCCACAAGCGCACCGAAGGCGCCCACGCCGAGATCCCCGGCGACGCCGGCGATCGCGTGTGTGCACCGGCGGCGGGCCCGGAGCTCGTCGCGGCCGACGGCCGGCTGCTGCCGCTGGTGTCGGTGACGCTCCAGGGCGTCGCGCAGGGCGGCATCGCCCGGCTCGAGCTCGAGCAGCGATTCGAGAACCCGACGGCCGAGACGCTCCACGCTATCTACCGGATGCCGCTGCCGGCCGACGGCGCGGTCACTGGCTATTGCTTCACGCTGGGGGGCCGCACGATCGCCGGGCGCGTGCAGCGCGCCGAGGACGCGCGCGATGCGTTCGAGCGCGCGATCGCCCGGGGCAATCCCGCGGCGTTGCTCGGGCAGGAGCGCGCCGACATCTTCACGCAGTCGATCGCCAACCTGCCGGCCGGTGAGGCCCTGACCGCGCGCATCGTCATCGATCTGCGGCTGACCTGGCTGTCCGAGGGCGAGTGGGAGCTGCGGTTCCCGACCGTGATCGGTCCGCGCTACGTCGCGGCGGCCGACCGCCCCGCCGACGTGCGAGGCACCAACGTCGCGATCGCGCGCGGCGGCCGGCCGCGGCTCGATCTCGCCATCGCGATCCACGACGACGTCGCCGGCGGTCGCAAGCCGAGCTCGCCGTCGCACGCGCTCGCGATCGGCACCGATCGCGTCGTGCAGCTCCGCGCCGAGACCGCGCCGCTGGATCGCGACCTCGTGCTGCGCTGGCCCGTGGCGGGTCCGACCACCGGGATCTCGGTCGCCGTGGCGCGACCCGGCCGGAGCGAGGACGGCTACGGCCTGGTGACGATCGTCCCGCCGCACGCCGCGTGCCCGTCATATCCCCGCGATCTGATCGTGCTGATCGACACCAGCGGCTCGATGGCCGGACGGCCGCTCGAGCGAGCTCAGCAGGTCCTCGGGCTCGCGATCGAGGCGCTGGGCGGCGACGATCAGCTCGAGCTGATCGCGTTCTCGTCGCAGCCGCTGCACTTCCAGCCGCAGCCGGTCCGGGCGACACGCGAGGCGAAGCAGGCCGCGCTCGCCTGGCTGCACGCGCTGACGGCGCGCGGCGGCACCGAGATGCAGACCGCCGTCCAGCGCGCGCTGCGATCGCTGCGCGAGGGCGCCCAGCGCCAGGTCGTGATCGCGACCGACGGCTACATCGCCAACGAGGCCGCGATCGTCCGGGACCTCCACGCCGGGCTGCCGCGCTCGTGCCGGCTGCACTTCCTCGGGATCGGCTCGTCGGTCAATCGCTCGCTCGCGACCGCGATGGCGCGCGCCGGCCGCGGCGCCGAGGTGCTGTGCGACCTCGACGGCGATCCCGAGCGCGCGGCCAGGCGGCTGATCGATCGCACCCGGTCGCCGGTGATCACCGGCCTCCGCTTCGCAGGCAGCGCGGTGATCGCGAGCGCGCCCGAGCACCTGCCGGACGTGTTCGCCGCCTCGCCGGTGGTCGCGGCGGTCCAGCTCCGCGCCGGGCAGCTGATCGTGCGCGGCCAGACCCCCGCCGGCGACTGGGAGCGCCGCCTCCGCGTCGAGCTGCCGCCTCCCGGCGAGGGCAACCCGGCGATCGCGGCGCTGTACGGCCGCGAGCACGTCGCCGACCTCGAGTCGCGCGCGCACGGCGGCGAGGACCACGACGCGGCGATCGAGCGCGCCGGCCTGGCGTTCCAGATCGCGACCCGGCGCACGCCGCTCGTCGCGATCGACGAGGATCGCGCGATCGCGCCGGCGACGAGGACGGTGATCGTCCCGCAGGAGCTGCCGTATGGCACCACCGCCGCCGCGTTCGGCCTCGACCCGGCTGCAGGCTCGACGGTCGGCGCGGCCGGACACAACCGCGTGCGCGCGGCCGCCCCGCGCGGCGAGCTCGGTCCGCAGACCGCGCAACGCTGCGATGCACCCTCTGGCGTGATCGCGCACGTACCGCCGCAGCGCACGCAGCGCACCACGGCGACCGGCGCACCACGGGCCGGCATCGCCGTTGCCGAGACGACCACGCCCGCGAAGCCACCGATCGCGATGGCGGCCGCGAAGCCGGCCTCGGCGTCCGGTCGAATGCCACCGCGCGGCACGCCGCAACATCTGCCGCTGCACGGCGCGCTGCCGCCCGCGCCACCGGTGCAGCGCACGAGGCTTCCGTCGAGCACACCGCCGGGTGCGCTCGGCCGCTCGAGGGACCCGTCGTGGGACCGGCTCGCATCGGCGCGCCGGGTGGATACCGGGGGCACGACCGCGGTGCAGCCCGCAAGTGCGGCACCGCGCCCCGGTAATCGGGTCGACCACTACGAGCTGATCAAGCTGATCGGCGAGGGCGGGACGAGCAGCGTGTTCCTCGCCCGCGACCTCCAGCTCGGCCGCCGCGTCGCGATCAAGTTCCTGCACTCGCGCCAGCCCGCGCTGGCCCAGCGCTTCCTCGACGAGGCGCGCACCACCGCGCGCTGCCAGCACGACAACATCGTCGTGGTCTACGATGTCGGCGAACACGACGGGGCGCCGTACCTCGTGCTCGAGCACCTCAGCGGCACGCCGCTGACTGACCTGCTCGAAGACGGCAAGCGCCTGCCGTACGCGCGGGCGATCGAGATCATGCGCTCGATCCTGCGCGCGCTGTCGTGCGCGCACGACCAGGGCATCGTCCACTGCGACCTCAAGCCCGACAACATCTTCCTCACCGACGCGGGCACGATCAAGGTGCTCGACTTCGGCGTCGCCCGGATGCTGCAGCCACGAGCGGAGCTCGGCGGCGACACGCCGCACGACGCGGCGATGGCCACACCGAGGTACATGTCGCCCGAGCAGTGGGGTATCGGCATCGCGATCGATCACCTGTCGGACCTCTGGGCGTGCGGCGTGCTGCTCTACCAGATGATCGGCGGCCGCCACCCGCTGCATCCGCTCGACGGCAATCAGCTGATGGTCACCGCGTTGCTCGACGTGGCGATGCCGTCGCTCGCGGGCACCGCGCCGGCCGGCGTGCCGCGCGCGCTGATCGAGATCGTCGACCGCTGCCTGCGCAAGCCCAAGGACCAGCGCTGGCCATCGGCGGCCGAGCTGCTGGCCGCGCTCGACCGCGTCTTGCCGAGCCCCCAGCGCGCGGCGGAGCGGGTCGACGACAATCCGTACGCCGGCCTGGCGTCGTTCCAGGAGGCCGACGCCGGCAAGTTCTTCGGCCGCAACCGCGAGATCGCGGCGATGATCAGCCGGATCCGCGACCGGCCTGTGATGGCCGTCGTCGGCGCCTCGGGCGTCGGCAAGTCGTCGTTCGTCCGCGCCGGCCTGGTCCCGGCGCTCTTGTGCTCGGGGGAGCCGTGGGACGTCCTGATCGTGCGGCCCGGTTGCAAGCCGCTCGAGGCGCTCGCCGGCGTCGTCGCGCCGATGGCGCGGGCGGCCAGCCTCGCCGACGAGGTCGAGGAGCAGCACGAGCGCGTCGCCCGGCTCGGCCGCGAGCCCGGCTACCTCGGCAGCGTGCTGCGCGGTTGTGCCCGCCGCGACGGCCGCCGCGTCCTGCTGTTCGTCGATCAGTTCGAGGAGCTCTACACGCTCGTTCGCGACGCCAGCGAGCGCGCCGCGTTCACCGCGTGCCTGGCCGCCGCCGGCGACGACGCGACCAGCCCGGTGCGCGTCGTGCTGTCGATCCGCAGCGACTTCCTCGGCCGCGTCGCCGAGGACGAGCGGCTGGCCGGCGAGCTGGCGCAAGGCGTGTTCTTCCTCGCGCCGCCGGGTCGCGACGGCCTGCGCGAGGCGATCATCCGGCCCGCCGAGCTGGCGGGCTTCCGCTTCGAGCTGTCGGCGGTCGTCGAGAACATGCTCGACCACCTCGACGCCACGCCCGGCGCGCTGCCGCTGCTCCAGTTCGCGGCCGCCCGGCTGTGGGAGACCCGCGACGTGGCGCGCCGCCTGCTCACCGCGCGCAGCTACGCCGCGATCGGCGGGGTCGCCGGTGCGCTCGCCGGTCATGCCGACCGGGTCGTCGCCGATCTCGGCGCCGACCGCGCGCCGCTGGTCCGTGCCCTGCTGCTGCGCCTGGTCACCGCCCAGCGCACCTGCGCGATCGTCCCGCGCGCCGAGCTGCGCACGCTGGCGCATGACTCCGGCGCGGTCCAGGACGTGATCGATCGGCTGGTCGACGCCCGTCTGCTCGTCGTCCAGCCGCTCGACGATGGAAGAAGCTCCGCCGTCGAGATCATCCACGAATCGCTGATCCGGGGCTGGCCGACCTTGCGGCGCTGGCTCGACGAGGACCACGACGATGCGCAGCTGGTCTCAAGAGGTTCGACACCGGCCTTCTGTGGCGCGGTGAGGCGGCGGCCGACGCCCGCAAGCTCCACGCCCGCTACCGGGGCCCGCTGTCCGAGCTCGAGCGCGGTTTCCTGGAGGCGGTCGTCCGCCACGAGGCCGCGCAGGTCCGGCACCGCCGCGCGGCGATCGCCCTGGGACTCCTCGCGCTGGCGGGGACCGCGGTCGTGGCCCTCGCGCTGCTCGGGATCCTCGACGCCTCGCGCACTGCGGCGAGAGCCAACGAGGCCCAGGCGATCGCGCAGACGCGCCTTGCCGACGACCGGCTCGACGCGATCGAGCGGGCCGAGGCCGCGCGGCGCGCGGCCGAGACGGAAACGAAGAAGGCGGTGCACAAGACCCAGATCGTCACCGCGCAGAAGGAGGAGCTCTCCGGCGAGCTCGCCAGGTCCAAGGAGGATCTGATCGTCGAGCGCGACCACGCCAACATCGCCACAGCGGCCGCCGAGCACGCGCGGCGCATCGCCGAGGACCAGGAGCGCAGGGCCAGGCGCTCCGAGGCCGAGGCTGTGACCGCCAGCGGCGCAGCCACAGAGAGCAACGGCCGGCTACAGCAGGCACTCGACAAGGAGTGCAAGCGCATCATCCAGCTCGAGGACTCGATCGGCAGCAAACCGATCCCCGCCCCGCTGAAACCCTTCGATCCCGACCGAGCGGCGAGGAGCCGATGATCGACGTGCCCACCCGGTCCCGCGTTGCGAGCTGTGTGGGTGCTCGCACGGCGGCGAGCGTGGCCTTCCGAGCGGAAGCCGGCGAGGCGTCATGACGATCGACCTCGACGTGCATCTGAAGGCGATCGTCGAGCGCGATGCGAGCGCGTTCGGCAAGTGGCTCGCCGGGGCGGAGCAGGCCATGCGCAACCACCTGCGCGAGTTCGCGCACGCGGTCGACCTCGAGTCGGTGGTGCAGGAGACCATGCTGCGCGTGTGGCAGTTCGCGCCGCGGGTCGTGCCCGACGGTGGGCCCAATGCCCTGCTGCGATACGCCAACAAGATCGGGCGCAACCAGGCATTGCAGGAGCTCCGCCGCATCCATCCAACGCTGATCGCGGGCGACGAGATCGAATACTTGCTCGACGCCGCGACGGCGCAGCCGATCAGCGCGCCCGATCCGATCCTGCGCCGCGTGATCGCAGAGTGCCGCGACAAGCTGCCGCCGCAGCCGCGCAGGGCGCTCGAGGCGCGGTTCACCAGCCAGGGAGGCAGGGCCGATGACGATCTCGCCGCGGAGCTCGGCATGCGGCTCAATACATTCCTGCAGAACTTCGGGCGGGCGCGCCAGTTCCTCGCGGACTGCCTGGAGGAGCGCGGGGTCACCGGCTGGCGGGAGATCCGGTCATGAGCGACCGTGACGACGATGATCTCCTGATCGAGGAGGTCGCGAGCGCCCACCGGCCGGTCCTGCGCGACGAGCTGCGCTATCACCCGGCGTGGCATGACCTCGACGCCGAGGGCCGGAGACGGGCCTTCGATCTCGGCGGGGAGCTGCGCGCGCTCGAGGCCGCGCTCGATCCCGAGGGTCTATCGACCGCCGCGCGCGCCGTGCTCGCCCGGATCGCCCGCGGCCGATGACGCTGGACGCATCGGCCGGCGCGTCGATCATGACGCCCATCACGGCCGATGCATCCTTGCCTGTGATTTCCACCGCGGCGCGATCGACGGCGGCGGGCGGCCGCACGAGCGTATCGCAGACCACAAAGTCTTGGCAGTGCGAGGCTTTGCCGGCGGCGGCCGAGACTTTTTCTGTCACCGGGACGAGACCTCGTGCGTTGCTCGTTGCACGGACGAACTGCATGTCGAACCCACCGCTCCCTCCGCTGCCCACATCGGGATTCGGGCACCTGGCGATTCCGCAGGGTGTGCCCGAGCCGTCGACGACCGACGGCGTGCCGGCCGCCCTGGCCGTCGGCAGCGGGGTTGCCCCTCTCCCCGCCGTTCCCGAGGTCATCCGGAGCGGCGCCGAGCTCGTCACCGGCGATGGCCGATCGCTGCCGCTGGTGTCCGCCCGGCTGCACGGCACCGCGCACGGCGGAGTCGCCCGGCTCGTGCTCGAGCAGCGGTTCGAGAATCCCCACGACGAGACGCTGCACGTGACGTACCGCATGCCGCTGCCGGCAGACGGTGCGGTGAGCGGTTACACCTTCGTCGTTGCCGATCGCACGATCGCCGGCCGGGTCGAGCGCACGCCGGACGCCCGCGAGCGCTTCGAGCGCGCGATCGCGGCGGGCCACACCGCGGCGCTGCTCGAACAGGAGCGCGCCGACGTCTTCACGCAGTCGATCGCCAACCTGCCGGCGAACGAGGCGCTGATCGCGCAGATCACGGTCGACGTCAGGCTCGCGTGGCTCCCCGAGGGCGAGTGGGAGCTGCGGTTCCCGACCGTGATCGGCCCGCGCTACGCCTCGTCGCAGGCCAGCGCGGCCGACGCGCGCGCGGCGCGGGTGACGACCACGCCCGACGGCGTCCCGGCGCGGATCCACATCGCGATCGACATCCTCGATGCGGTGACGGCCGGGTGCACGCCGAGCTCGCCGTCGCACGCGCTGGCCTTCGGTGACCGCGGCCGGATCGAGCTGCGCGACGCGGTGGGCGCGCGGCTCGATCGCGACATCGTGGTGCGCTGGCCGGTCGCGGGACCGTCGATCGGCGTCTCGCTCGCGGTGGTGCGGCCCGGACGCGACACCGACTGCTACGGCCTGGTGACGATCGTCCCGCCGGCGCCGACCGCACGGCCCGGCACGGTGCGCCGCGACCTCGTCCTCGTGGTCGACATCAGCGGCTCGATGGCCGGCGCGCCGCTCGACAAGGCCAAGCAGGTCCTCGGCCTGGTGATCGAGTCGCTCGGCGACGACGATCGCTTCAACCTGATCGCGTTCTCGTCGACGCTGTGCCGCTACCAGCTGGCCCCGGTGCCGGCGACGCCGGGCGAGAAGCAGTCCGCGCTCCGGTGGCTGCGCGCGCTGTCGGCACGCGGCGGCACCGAGATGGAGCAGGCGGTCAAGGAGGTCCTGAACATGCTCGACCCGCTGGCGCGGGCCCAGATCGTGATCGCGACCGACGGCTACGTCGCCGGCGACACCGCGATCCTCGACCGGCTCCACGCCCAGCGGACCGGGCCGCGGTTGCACTTCCTCGGGATCGGCTCGTCGGTCAACCGCGGGCTGGCCAGCGCGATGGCGCGCGCCGGCCGTGGCGCTGCGGTGACGTGCGACCTCGACGAGGACGCCGAGCGCGCGGCGAAGCGGCTGATCGATCACACGCGGTCGCCGGTGATCACCGACGTCTCGCTCCACGGCGCGGTGATCGCGCACGCGCCCGACCGGCTGCCGGACGTGTACGCGGCGGCGCCGGTGATCGCCGCGGTCCGGCTCGGCCCGGGCACGCTGGTGGTGCGCGGCCGGATCGGCGGGGGCGACTGGGAGCGGCGGATCTCTGTCCGGCTTCCGGACGTCGGCGACGGCGATCCGGCGGTCCTGGCGCTCTACGCCCGCGAGCACGTCGCCGATCTCGAGGCGCGGCGGTTCGCCGGCGAGGACCGCGACGCCGAGATCGAGCGCACCGGGCTCGCGTTCCAGATCGCGACCCGGTTCACCGCGTTCGTCGCGGTCGACGACCACCGCGCGGTCGCTCCCGCGACGCGTCGCGAGGAGGTTCCGCAGGAGCTGCCGTACGGCACGACGGCCGCGGCGTTCGGGCTGCGCGCGGCCAGCTCGCCGGCGAACGCGCCCGCGCGCTGGCGATCGCGGGCGGAGCGCGCCGCGCACGCGGCGATCGCGGCGGGCAACCATGCGCTGGCCGGCCACGCGGCGCGCAGCCGGCCTGCTCCGGC
>VBLP01000698.1 GCA_005887925.1 Deltaproteobacteria bacterium
TCTGCAGGCCCAGCCGATGGCGACCCGCTGGGGCTACCCGGTGGTGCGCGCCGTCAACGGCGATCGCGACCTGCTCGAAGACTTCGGGCGCAGCGACGGCATCGAGATCGCCGATATCGGGCTCCTGATGAAGGACGCGCAGGACGAGGTGCCAGAAGCGTTCCGCGGCCTCGCGGCACGCCTCGCGCCCGAGCTCCACCGTCACCATGTCGACGCCGTCAAGTTCTTCTCCCTCCCCGGCGAGCTGCTGCGCCCCGCCGAGCTCGAGATCGCCACAGTATCACCGGCGCATCGGCCCGCCAACGAGACCTGGGTGCAAGTCGATTCGCTGATGCTCAACGTGGCGCACCCCGTGGTCGAGATGCTCGCAGCGATCGCGCCGCAGCTCACCAACGAGGCGCTGGCGGAGGTCACCGATGCGCTGTTCGCGATCGCGCCCCTGCCCCCGGACGACCGCTCAGCCGAGATGCTTCGTCGCGCTGCCCTACCGGCCGAGCTTCGATCCCGTGTGGACCGCGGTCCGTGAGGTGCTCGAAGCGCCGCCCTACGGCTGGACCGTCATCCGCGCGGATCTCGACGTCCGGGAGCCCTCGGTGCTCGAGGGCGTCCTCTACCACATCGAGAACAGCCGGCGATTCGTCGCCGACATCTCCGGCAACAGCGCCAGCGTTCTGATCGAGCTGGGCATGATGCTCCAGAAGGACGCGCAGTCGACCCTGCTGCTCGCCGACGAGCAGACCTTCGCGCGGCTGCCCGCCGACATCAAGGGAGCGATCTGCATGGTCTACCGCGAGGAGCTTCGCAATGACCCGAACGAGTTCGGCGCCTGGTTCGCCCGCGAGATCCTCGCGCGCAAGCACTTCATCGCCATGCACGGCGGCAAGGCCCTGTCATGACCAGATGCCGCGCTCGGGCGCCCGCGACCTGGCGGCCATCCCGGTCGAGCGAAAGCAGCCGCACGTGATGCTGCGCAAGGCCGCTCTCCTCGTAGGGATCGACGACTATCACGGCCGGCCGCTCGATGGCTGTGTCAACGACGCGGATGCGCTCGCGATCCTGCTGTCGCACAACGAGGACCGCTCTCCCAACTTCAAGTGTGCGACACTCGTCGCTCCACGGACCGCCGCTCGGTCGGAGCCGACAGTGACGCGCTCGGCGCTGCGCGACTACGTCCACGAGATCTTCGCCAGGCACGTCGACATGGCGCTGTTCTACTTCTCCGGCCACGGCACCGTCACCACACGCGGCGGTGTCCTGGTCACGCAGGACACCACGCGCAGCGACGAGGGCATCACCATGGCAGAGATCGTCGACGCGGCCAACCAGTCCGAGATCGAGCACATCACCATCATCGTCGACGCCTGCTTCAGCGGGCGCCTGGGCAATGCGTCGGCGATCCGGGACGGCCATGCCGTGCTCAACGAAGGCGTGTCGATCCTCGCCGCGAGCTCACCGCAAGAGACCGCGATCGAGCGCAGTGGTCGCGGCGTGTTCACGTCGCTGGTGTGCGGCGCCCTCGAGGGCGGCGCCTCCGATGTGATGGGGGACGTCACCGTGGCGGGCATCTATTCCTACGCCGAGCAAGCGCTCGGCCCACTCGACCAGCGACCGATGTTCAAGTCCAATGTGTCTCGGATGTTGCCGCTGCGAACATGCCGGCCCGTGGTCATGGCGGACGCGCTGCGCGAGCTGACCGATTACTTTCCTTCAGCACGCTCGGAGTACCAGCTCGATCCGGCGCACGAACCCGATCACACGCAGCATCCTCCCGGTACCACCCCCGACGCCGCCAAGGAACGCACCTTCAGCAACCTCCAGAAGCTGCGTGCCGCGCGACTGGTCACTCCGGTCGGCGAGGACCACATGTTCTACGCTGCGATCCGGAGCAAGTCGTGCCGGCTGACGCCGCTCGGCCAGTTCTACTGGCGACGCGCCAAGGAGGATCTTCTGTGATCATCGGGATCACCGGGCACCGAAGCCTCGGTGGCCCCGCGACCGAGGCCTGGGTTCGCGCCGCACTCACGGACGAGATCGCCCAGCGCCCGATCCACCGCGGACTGTCGAGCCTCGCCGTCGGCGCCGATCAGCTCTTCGCCGAGATCCTGATATCGGCGCACATCGAGTTCGAGGCCGTGATCCCCTGTGCAGGCTATGAAGCGACGTTCCGCGACGATGTCGAACGCATCCGGTTCTACCACCTGGTCGCTCGCGCCGCGACCGTCCACCGCCTGCCGTTCGACGCGCCCAGCGAGCCGGCGTTCCTCGCCGCCGGCGCGTGGATCGCCTCGCATTGCGACCTGCTGATCGCGGTGTGGAACGGGCTACCGGCCCGCGGCATCGGCGGTACGGCGGAGGTAGTCGCCCTGGCGCAAACCCAGGGCCGGCGGTGGCTCCACATCGACCCGGTGCGACGCACGATCGGAGACGGCGGGAAGGCCTGAGTCACGTTCGTCGACGAGCGCTCGACAATGCAACGCGTCGAGTCATTGTATCATCCATTACCAAGCTCGCCTCGAGAGAGGAAAGTGCGCTGCCACCAGGCAATTTCGGCTTTTGGCCTCCGTATAACGGGCTGCCACAGGGAGCCACCATGCAATCTCACGACAACGAGCACGAGAAGCACGGAAGGCACGAGGCCGCGCAGCATCAGCATGAAGACACGCCCGATTTTGGCCCCGAGCCGACTCCCCGCGTCGCGGCCAACGTTCCCACGGGCGGCGCCACGGAGAAGAAGGTCAACGCCACCGACAAGAAGGGGCGAGATCTCGGCAACTTCCTCCTGACCCACTACACCTTCGCGCTCGAGTCGGATCCGAGGCACAAGAACTCGCCCAAGGTCTCGGCTCCGGGTCTGCCGAAGGACAAGAAGTACAAGCAGTCGTTCCTCGGCTCGACGCTCGGCATCAAGATGCAGGGGACCGGCCTGGCGGAGGACGGCCACTATATTCACTACGCGGGCAACAACACCTATGGCTACGGCGTGGGTGGCGCCGCCGGAACCCCGGTGGCGTGGAAGACCGTCGCGGTCGACCCGAGCGTGATCAAGCTCGGCAGCCACCTCGACATCAAGGCGTACGAGAGCAAGGGCATCTTCACCGCCAAGGACACCGGCGGCAAGATCAAGGGCAAGCACATCGATGTGTTCGCCGGTGCCGTTCCGCTCAGCGAGGCGTTCGCGCTGGGCGAGAAGCACAGCGAGGTGTTCCTGGTCGAGGGTGGCGGTGGCGGTAATGACAATGCCAATAACGATCACCACGGCGGCGGTGGCGACAACGATAAGAACAAGCACGCCGGGAATCACGCCGGCGGCGGCGGCGGTGGCGGGGCCATGCCGCACCATGCGGGGTACACGCCCGCGCCGTCGCTGGCCGACGCGCGCTCGGGCAAGGCGATGATCCGCAAGGGCATGGAAGGCCCGTCGGTCAAGTTCGTCCAGGAGAAGGTGCACGCCGCGGCCGACGGTGAGTTCGGCCCGCACACCGAGGCGGCGGTCAAGCAGTTCCAGGCCGCTCACCAGCTCGAAGTCGACGGCATCGTCGGCCCGCACACGATGGCCGCGATCGACGGCCACCATCAGCCGGGCGGCAAGACCAAGCCGGGCGGCAACAACCACGACGATCCACCGGCGGCCAGCGGCAGCGACCCGGTCGCGATCGCGCGCAAGTACGTGACCAGCCCACCGACGCCTTCGATCAAGCTCAAGGGCAAGCTGCCGCACTTCACCGCCGCCGGCGGCGAGACCAACGACTGCGCCGACTTCGTCAGCTCGGTGCTCGAGACCGCGGGCCGGATCACCGGCCATTACGTCGGTGTCCACGCGTTCGAGACCGCGCTCAAGGCGCAGGGCTGGAAGTACGTCACCAAGGCGAACGCCAAGGCCGGCGACGTGTGGATGAACACCATCCGCGGCCACACGGAGCTGGTCGCATCCGACGGCGCCTCGCACCTGATCGGCTCGAACAACGACCGGCCGGGCCACCAGGTGGTCACCGAGACGTCGGGCCACGACGGCATCTTCCTGCACAAGCACTTCGCCGAGCCCGAACCCAAAGACAAGCCCGGCAACGATCACAAGCCCGACCACGATCACAAGCCCGGTGGCGGCAACGACCAGAAGCCGGCCGGCGACGAAGCCGCGGTTCGCAACGAGGTGCTCGCGAAGGCCAAGAGCCACATGGGTGCGCGGTACTCGTGGGGCGCGCAGGGGCCGAGCATGTTCGACTGCTCCGGCTTCTCCTGGTACGTGCTGCACAGCGACACGCACCTGACCTCGGCGGGGCGGACCAACGCCGCGGGCCTGTCTCACGCGCCGTACACCGCGGCAACCAGCCACCCCGAGAAGGGCGACCTGGTGTTCTACGCGGGGAGCAGCGGCATCTCGCACGTCACGATCGCCGAGGGCAGCGGCTCGCAGACGATCGGCGCGTCGAGCGGCGGCCCCAGCACGCACGGCCAGGATCCCAACGCCCGGGTCAAGGTCACCGACTGGACCCACGACGGCCGGCACGTGTCGTTCGGTTCGATCAAGAAGCTCATCGAGGCCAGGCTCCACAAGAAGTGATCGCGGCGCTTCTCCGTCGCCGCTGATCGTGCTTCGCTCCCGCGATGGTGCGTACCTCGACTCCGCCCGAAGCGACCGCGCTCGGCACCACGCCGCTTCCTGATCTGCGACTCCCCGCGGAGCCGCTGCCGGAAGCGGACGCGCCCGACGCTGACGCTAGCGCGGCCCCCGAGGCGGAGGTGCCCGAGGACAGCGAGGGGCTGCAGGGGTTCCCGTCGCGCGAGGAGGAGCACCTCTATCTCCAGCTCCAGCGCTTCGCGTTCTGCCTCGATCGCTTCGCCGCCCGCCAGGCCGGCGCGCCGCCGTCACCCGAGACCGGCGGCGAGGAGCCGGTGGTCCGCATCGGCCGCGAGATCGCGGTGCTCGATGCCTACGTCGCCGAGCGCTATCCCGAGGAGAACCTGCCGGTCACGCGGCTGGGCCGGCGGTTCGGGCTCGATGAGGCGGCGCTGCACCTCCTGCTCGCCGCCGCCGCGCCCGCGCTCGACCTGAGCCTGGCCCGCCGGCTCGACAGCCTCGCCGGCCGGCCCCAGCCCGACGCCGGTTTCCTGGTCGAGGCCACCACGCGCGATCTCATCGAGGAGCGGCGCGCGCTCGCCGCCCTGCGCCCGACCGCGCCGCTCGTGCGCTGGCGCCTGGTCCGCCTGGGCACGAGCCGCGGCTGGTCGCCCGAGACGCCGCTGCTCCACCGCCCGGTGATGGTGCCCGAGCGCGTCATCGAGTGGCTGCGCGGCGACGTCGAATTCGAGCCCGAGCTGTTCGAGCGCGCGGCGGTGCTGCGCGACCCGGCCCAGGCCGCCGCCGAGTCGGTGCGCGAGGCGCCCGCGGCGGTGGCGCGCGCGCTGTTTCGCACCGACGGCGATCGCCGCCTGCCGCTGGTGGTCGCCGGGCCCGCGCTCGCGGGCAAGGCGGCCGCGGTCAACGCCGTCGCCGCGGCGCGCGGCCTCGCCGTGCTCGACGTCGATCTCGAGGTGGTCGCGGCGTCGGCGCAGCCGGTCGACCTCTTGCTCGACCTCGTGCGCGAGGCGGTGCTGCAGGACGCGGTGCTGCTGCTCCGTCGCGCCGACGGGCTCGCCGAGAAGCGCGTCGAGCTGCGCCGCGCCGTGGCCAGCCTGCTCACCGACGGCACGCTGTGGACCGCGCTCACCACGCGTGGCGAGTGGCGCGACGACGCGCGCCGCATCCCCGGCACGCAGATCGTCGAGATCGACATGCCCGCGCAGTCCGAGCAGCTCGCGCTGTGGCAGCGCGCGCTGCCCCCGGTCGTGCCGCGCGAGCCCGAGGTCGTCCTCGAGAACATCGTCGCGCGCTACCGCCTGACGCCCGGCGACATCCTCGAGGCCGGAGCCGACGCGATGCGCCGCGCCGACCTGCGCAGCCCCGCCGCACGGGTCTCGCTCGACGACATCGAGCAGGCGATCCGCGGCCGGCTCCGCCACCGCCTGGGCGACGTCGCCGAGCTCATGACCACGCCACTGGGCTGGGACGACCTCGTGGTCTCCGAGAACGTCGGCTCGCTCATCGTCGAGCTCCTGGCGTCGATCCGCTACCAGGCCCAGGTGATGGAGCGCTGGGGCTTCGGCAAGAAGCTCGCCTCGGGGCGCGCCGTGAGCGCACTGTTCTCGGGGCCGCCCGGCACCGGCAAGACCATGGTCGCGACGCTGATCGCCAAGGAGCTCGGCCTCGAGCTGTTCCGCGTCGATCTGTCGCGCGTGGTGTCCAAGTGGGTCGGCGAGACCGAGAAGAACCTCGGCCGCGCCTTCGACGAGGCCAAGAACTCGCAGGCGGTGCTCCTGTTCGACGAGGCCGATGCGCTGTTCGCCAAGCGCACCGACGTCAAGTCATCGAACGACCGCTACGCCAACCTCGAGGTCAACTACCTCCTGCAGCGGCTCGAGGCGTTCGAGGGCGTCGTGCTGCTCACCACCAACAACCAGACGTCGATCGACGACGCGTTCCGCCGCCGCCTGCGCTTCCGCATCGAGTTCCCGGCGCCCGACGCCGCCGAGCGCGAGCTCCTGTGGCAGGCGATGCTGCCGCCCGAGGTGCCGGTGGCCGACGACATCGACTTCTCCGAGCTCGCCCAGCGCTACGAGATGACCGGCGGGTTCATCAAGAATGCGGTGGTGCGCGCGGCCTACCTCGCCGCCGGCGAGCAGCAGCCCGGGCTCACCAAGGCGCTGCTGCTCCGCGCCGCGCAGCTCGAGTGGGAGGCGATGGGCCATCTCACCCACAAGGACGATTCCGCCGGCTCACTTCGACGCTGACTGGCCCGGCGTGCGATCGCGGCTGGTCGCGATC
>VBLP01000177.1:0-2755 GCA_005887925.1 Deltaproteobacteria bacterium
GACGGCGATGCCGGCGGTGACCTGCGCGAACACGGTCGGGCCGGCGCCGCGCATCCGGCGGGCGTCGCGCTCCATGACCGCGAGGTCGGCGCCGACGTGCGGTGCCAGGTCGATCTTGTTGATCACCAGCAGGTCGCTCTGCGTGATGCCCGGGCCGCCCTTGCGCGGCACCTTGTCGCCGCCGGCGACGTCGATCACGTAGATCGTGTAATCGACCAGCTCGCGGCTGTACTGCGCGGCGAGGTTGTCGCCGCCGCTCTCGACGAACAGGAGCTCGGGCTGGACCTGGGCCATGAGATCTTCGAGCGCGAGGAGGTTGGGGCTGATGTCCTCGCGGATCGCGGCGTGCGGGCAGCCGCCAGTCGCGACCGCGCGGATCTGGTGCGGCGGAAGCGCCGCGTGGCGGGTCAGGAACTCGGCGTCCTCGCGGGTGAAGATGTCGTTGGTGACCACGCCGAGGCGAAGCGAGTCGCGCAGCGCGCGGCACAGCGCGAGGACGAGCGCGGTCTTGCCGCTGCCGACCGGCCCGCCGATCCCGATGGTGAACGCGCGCTGGGTGAAGTCGCGCGCGAGCGGCGGATCGCGATCCGTGAACGTGCCCGGGTGATCCCAGTGGTCATGGTCGTGGTCATGGTCGTGGTCCTGACCGTGCTCGTGCTCGTGCTCCATGAAACCCGGCCGAGTATGGACCATGGGAAGCAGTTGGTCTAGCTTGACCAACTCGTCCTCCAGGGCTACCCTTCCGCATGCCTCCTGTCGTGTCCAACTTGTACGAAGCGAAGACGAATCTGTCTCAGCTCGTGGATCGAGCAGCGGCCGGAGAAGAGATCATCATCGCCAAGAATGGCGTGCCGCTGGCGCGTCTGGTGCCTCTGGAGACGCAGTCGGTTCGCCGGACACCAGGTGGATGGGAACACGGCGTTGAGATCGCCGATGACTTCGATGCACCGCTGCCGCCGGATGTGCTGGCCGCATTTGGTGCGTGATACGTGCTGCTTCTCGACACACACGTGTTTCTCTGGTGGCGAATGAATGACCCGCGGCTGAACGCGGGCGTCCGCGAGACAATCGCGACCACACCGGTCGTATTCATCAGCGCGGCGTCGGCATGGGAGGCCGGGATCAAGATCGCGCTCGGGCGCTTGAAGCTTCCGGAACCGTTCAGTCACGGTGTCGACAAGAGTGGATTCCGCCGTCTCGCAATCTCGTTCGAGCACGCCGAAGCCGCCGCCGCGCTACCGCGGCATCACGGCGATCCGTTCGACCGCATGCTGGTTGCCCAGGCGCAGCTCGAGGGCTGCACGCTGGTGACCCACGATGACTTGCTGGCACCGTATGGGGTTGCGACGCTGTGGACGTGAGTCGTCGCGGACGCGTCCGCCACGGCGCCGTGACTGCGCAGCTCAGCTCTGGAACAGCCGCGAGTACAGCTGATCGTGGGTGGCCTGAAACAGCTCGATCAGCGGGGCGGTCTGCGCGATGTCGTCGACGCCGAGCGCGGCGCCGCGGGCGAGGGCGGCGGCGAGCGCGGGGTGCAGGCGCAGGTGCATCGCCTGGGCCTCGGTCGGGCCGACCACGCCGAGGCGCACGGCGGCGGACAGCGCGCCGCGCACGGTGAGGTGGAGCAGGCTCGCGAGGGCGTCGTCGCGCGCGACGCCGAGCACGCGGGTCACGAAGCCGAACGCGGGCGCGAGGTGGCCGTCGAGCTCGCCGCGCACGCAGCGCTGGCGCGCGTCGGCCAGGGCATCGCCGCCGAACGCACGCGCGGCGACGTCGAGCAGCGCGCGGCCCTGGGCGCGGCTGGCACGGGCGGCGACGTGGCTCCACAGGATCGCGCGCGCCCGCGCGTCGAGCTCGGCGAGCCGGTCGGGCGCGTCCCACGCCGCGGCGGCGAGCGGCAGCGCACCGTGGGCCTGCTGGTCGATCAGCGCGCGGCAGAACGGCTCGAGCTCGCCCAGCGCGCGCGCCTGGACGAGCGCCTCGAGGCCGGCCGAGTGGGCGAAGCCGCCGATCGGAAACGCCGAGTCGGCGAGCTGGAGGACGATCCAGGGCACCATGGGTCAGAACAGGTGGTAGCGCTGGGTCAGCGGCAACGCGGCGGCCGGCTCGCAGATCAGGAGCTCGCCGTCGGCGCGGACCTGGTAGGTCTCGGGATCGACCTCGAGGCGCGGCAGTGCATCGTTGAGCTTCATGTCGCGCTTGCCGAGGCCGCGGCAGCCGCGCACGACCGAGAGCGCCGACGGCGCGGCCGAGCGCCCCGAACATCGGCCGCATGCGCAGCGGCTCGGGCGTCGGGATCGACGCGTTGGCGTCGCCCATCTGCGCCCAGGCGATGAAGCCGCCCTTGAGCACGATCTCGGGCCGGACGCCGAAGAACGCCGGCTTCCACAGCACGAGATCGGCGAGCTTGCCGACCTCGATCGAGCCGACCTCGTGCGCGAAGCCGTGCGCGATCGCGGGGTTGATCGTGTACTTGGCGATGTAGCGGCGGATGCGGAGGTTGTCGGCGCGATCGCCGAGCGCACCGCGCTGCTGCTTCATCTTGTGCGCGGTCTGCCAGGTCCGCACGACGACCTCGCCGACCCGGCCCATCGCCTGGCTGTCGCTCGACATCATGCTGATCGCCCCGAGATCGTGGAGCACGTCCTCGGCGGCGATCGTCTCGCCGCGGATCCGGCTCTCCGCGAACGCGACGTCTTCGGGAATGTTGTGATCGAGGTGGTGGCACACCATCAACATGTCGAGGTGTTCGTCG
>VBLP01000177.1:2850-18224 GCA_005887925.1 Deltaproteobacteria bacterium
TTGAACGCGGCGATCGAGTCGTCGACGTAGCCCGACTCGTTGAGCGTGTCGGTGTGGATCGTCACCTGGACGTCCTCGGCCTCGGCGATGCCGAGGCAGCAGTCGATCGCGGGCGGCGTGGTGCCCCAGTCCTCGTGCAGCTTGAGCCCGATCGCGCCGGCGCGGATCTGGTCGACGAGGCCGTTGGCGGCCGACGTGTTGCCCTTGCCGGTCAGGCCGATGTTGAGCGGGATCGCGTCGGTGGCCTGCAGCATCAGCTCGATGTGGCGGACGCCCGGCGTGCAGGTGGTGGCGTTGGAGCCGGTGGTCGGCCCGGTGCCGCCGCCGACGAAGGTGGTGATGCCGCTCGCGAGCGCCTCGTCGGCCTGCTGCGGGCAGATGAAGTGGATGTGGCTGTCGATCCCGCCGGCGGTGACGATCAGGCCCTCGCCGGCGAGCGCGTCGGTCGTGACCCCGACGATCATCCCGGGCGTGACGCCGGCCATGACCGCCGGGTTGCCGGCCTTGCCGATCCCCGCGATCCGGCCGTGCTTGATCCCGATGTCGGCCTTGTAGATGCCGGTCCAGTCGATGACGAGCGCGTTGGTGATGACGAGATCGAGGGCCTGGCTGTCCTCGGCGCCGGCGTACTGGCCCATGCGGTCGCGCAGCACCTTGCCGCCGCCGAACGTGCACTCGTCGCCGTAGACGGTGTGATCGCGCTCGACCTCGGCGACCAGATCGGTGTCGCCGAGCCGGACGCGGTCGCCGGTGGTCGGTCCGTAGAGCTCGGCGTAGTCGCGGCGCGACAGCGTGTGGCTCATGGCTGCCCGCCGCGGCCGGGGACCAGACGGACCGTGCGCTGCTCGCCGGGCTCGAACCGGACCGCCGCGCCCGCCGGGATGTCGAGCCGCATCCCCGCCGCGGCCGCGCGGTCGAACGCGAGCGCGCGGTTGGTCTCGGCGAACGGGTAGTGGCTGCCGACCTGGATCGGCCGGTCGCCGGTGTTGGTCACCACCAGCTCGGTGGTCGGCCGCCCGGCGTTGAGCACGACCTCGCCGTCCCCGGCGATCACCTCGCCGGCTGGGAGGCTGCGCGGCGCCTCGGAGAACCGGGCGCGATCGGGCACCGGCAGGAAGCTGCCGTACAGCGCGAGCGCGAGATCGCCGTGATCGGCGACGATCGGATGGTGCACGGTCACGAGCTTGGTGCCGTCGGGGAACGTGCCCTCGACCTGGACCTCGGTGACCAGCTCGGGCACGCCGTCCATGACCTGCAGCTGGGTCGCGATCAGCGCCACCGCCTCGGGGTAGTTGAGCCGCACGCCGCGCGCCAGCCGCTTCTGGGCGAGCACGCCGGCCTGGTGAAGCAATAGCTTGTCGATCTCGCGTGGAACCAGCCGCACGGCGAGAGGCTATCACCGCTGCGCCGACCAGGTGGCGCGCGGGCCCGGGGCGTGATGCATCACCACCGGCGCTGCCAGGGCAGCGCGCCGAGCCGCCGGCACGCCTCGCCGACCAGCGCGCGGGCCGCCGCGGTGACCTGCTCGACCCGCTCGCCGGCGATCCGGAACACCGCACCGTCGGCGAACCGGCTGCCCGCGACGACGAGCGCCGCCCCCGGCGCCGGGCGCTCGAGCCGTGCCAGCTCGGCCGCGGCGAGATCGGCCGCGCGCGGGCCGACCAGCACGCAGGTCGCCAGCGCGTCGAACCGGCGCATCCGGGCGGCGACGTCACCGTCGAGCACGAGCCGATCGCACAGCCGCAGCTCGCCGGCCATCGCGATGTCGAGCGCGGTGTCGATCCGCGCGGCCGACCAGCGCTCGCCATGGGCAACTCGCCCCGCGGTGACCGTGTCGACCAGCACCAGCGACGCGCCGGCCGCGAGCTCGACCGAGGTCAGCTGGGCGAACCGCGCGCCGCGGAACGGCACGACCGGATCGGGCACGATGATCGCACCTTGGTCGACGCCTGCGTCGTCACCACGCAGGTCGCGCCGCGATCGACGGTGACCTCGAGCGCGAGATCGTCGCCATCGACCAGCCCGCCGCCCAGGTTGCCGGCGACGACCCACGCCGCGCGCCCCGGCCGCCGCGGGCACAACAGCCGCAGCGGGCCCGCCGGACGCGCCCGGTGGACGGCGCTGCGCTCGGCATCGCCGCGCACCACCACCGTGGCGACCTCGCGCATGTCCCACCGATACACGACATCGAGCCAGCTGTCGCGCGCGGTGCGACCAACCTGCCGCGGTCCGGACACCGGCGCACGCCGCCTCGCGCGACGTCACGCGTCATGATCGCCCCGTCGAGCGCGTCCGGTGGCCTGACCGGGATAACTGCTATGCAGAACACCGTTCCGGCTGGCGGTATCGCGGCAACCCGATCGACACCGCGGACACGGTCGGCCGACCGCGGTAGCATGCCGCGCGTGGGTACGCTGTACCTTATCCGCCACGGCCAGGCCTCGTACGGGCAAGCCGACTACGATCGGCTGTCGCCACGCGGGATCGAGCAGGCGCTCGCGGTCGGGCGGTGGGCGGCGAGCGCCCGGCTCGACGCGCTGTACGCCGGCCCGCTGCGGCGCCAGCAGCAGACCGCCGAGTCCGCCAACCAGGGCGCCGGCGGCGGATTGCCCCCGCCGCACACGCTCGCCGAGCTCGCCGAGTATCCCGCGTACGAGATGCTGCAGCACCTCGTGCCGCGGCTGATCGAGGAGGACGCCAGGTTCGCGGAGCTGACCAGCGCGCCGACGCCGCGCCTGCTCGACCAGGCGTTCCACACGATCCTGACCCGGTGGTCGCGCAACGAGTGGACGGTCGACGGCGTCGAGCGCGTCGAGGCGTTCGTCGATCGCATCCGCACGGGGCTCGACCGCGTGCTGCGCGCCTCCGGCTCGGGCGCGCGGCTGGCGTGCATCACCAGCGCCGGTCCGATCGGCGTCGCGGTCGGCCTGGTGTTCGGGATCCCCGCCGAGCGCATGGTGCGCACCAGCATCGTGATCCGCAACGCGTCGATCACCGAGCTCAGGTTTCGCAGCCAGGGCTTCGACTGGCAACCCGATCAGCTGTCGCTGGTCACGTTCAACGTCACCGCGCATCTGCCCGATGAGCTGCACACCGAACGATGACGCCCGATGACGCCCGATGATGCCCGATGATGCCCGATGATGCCCGATGACCGTCGCATCCGTACCCACTCGATGAAAGGCAGGCAGCCATGAACTTCGCGAGGCCGTCGTGACGACGATGGAGGATGCACCCCGGGGCATCCGTCCCGGCGAGGAGCTCGACGCCGCCAAGCTGTCGGCGTACCTCGATCAGCAGTTCGGCCCCGGCGCGCTGACCGTGTCGCAGTTCCCCGGCGGGCATTCCAACCTGACCTATCTGGTGCGCCACGGCGAGCGCGAGCTCGTGCTGCGCCGGCCGCCGTTCGGCAGCAAGGTCAAGACCGCGCACGACATGGGCCGCGAGTTCACCGTGCTGACCAGGCTGTGGCCGGTGTACGACCGCGCGCCGCGGCCGTACGCCTACGAGCCCACCGGCGAGGTCCTCGGCGCGCCGTTCTACCTGATGGAGCGCCGCCGCGGCGTGATCCTGCGCCGCGAGGTCCCCGCCGAGGTCGCCGGCGACCTGCCGCGGATCCGCCGGATCTGCGAGCACCTGGTCGATGCGCTCGTCGATCTCCACGCGGTCGACTACAGCGCCGCCGGGCTCGCCGACTTCGGCAAGCCCGTCGGCTACATCGAGCGCCAGGTCACCGGCTGGAGCAAGCGCTACGTCGACTCGCAGACCGATGACATCCCGTCGGTCAACGAGGCCGCCGCGTGGCTTCAGTCGCACATCCCACCCGAGGGCCCGCCGGCGCTGATCCACAACGACTTCAAGTTCGACAACGTGATCTTCGACCCGTCGCTCGAGCGGATCACCGGCGTGCTCGACTGGGAGATGGCCACCGTCGGCGATCCGCTGATGGACCTCGGCATGTCGCTGTCGTACTGGGTCGAGCCCGGCGACCAGCAGTCGTTCTATCAGCTGTCGTTCGGACCGAGCGCCAGGCCCGGCATGATGACGCGCCGGGAGTACGCCGATCGCTACCTCGAGCGCTCGGGCCGCCGCGCCGACAACCTCGTGTTCTACTACGCGTTCGGCCTGTTCAAGACCGCGGTCGTGCTGCAGCAGATCTACTACCGCTGGCGCAAGGGCATCACGAGCGACCAGCGGTTCGCCGCGCTGATCGCCGGCGTTCGCATCCTGTCGGAGCAGGCGCGCGCCGCGATCAACCGCGGGTCGATCTGATCTCGACCTTCCACGCGCCGTGCTCGGTGTCCTCGGTGATCTCGACGCGCGGGTCCTCGTCGCGGAAGATCAGCGTCGACTTGCCGTCCTCGTCGCGGGTCCGCGGCTCCCCCCACTCGCGCTTGAACAGCTCGAGCAGGGTGTCGCGCGCCTCGGGGTGCGGGCGCCACGGCACGGCGAACGCGATCCGCCGGACCACGCCGCCCGCGGTCGTCAGCGTCAGCTTGGTCGCCGCGCGCTCCCACTCCGTCGGCAGCAGCGTCAGCACCAGGTCGTGGCCGGATGTCGCGACCGCATCCTTGTAGATCTTCTTGACCTCGTCGACCGTCTTGCCGAGCACCGGCTCGGGCAGCCCGTCGAGCGAGTCCGGCTGATCGCCGAACAGCTGGGCCGCCGGCAGGTAGTTGTCGTAGGCCAGGTCGTGGCTGTAGCCGAGCGCGTCGCGCAGGGTCGCCCGCCAGGTGGTCGTCGGGTCCGGCCACACCAGCACCGTCTTGCCGACCGGCTCGGTCGCCTGCCAGCCCTCGCTCCAGGCCTCGGCGATCAGGTCCTCGGCGTGCTGCGGCAGGTTCAGGTAGATCGACTTGATCGTCCCGGTCTTGTCGTCGATCCCGACGAACTCGCGCACGCCGTCGACCCCGGTCGCGATCCCCGCGCGCACATCGACCGGCCCGGCCGCCAGCTTGCGCGCATCCGCGATCTTCATGCCGATCCGCAGGTTGGCGAGCTCTCCCGGCGGCACGACATGCGCCCCGAAGAACTCCGACGTCAGGACATGGTACGGCACGAACTCGACGAAGCAGTTGCGCTCGAGGCGGTCGAGCTTGACCTTCCAGCCGGTGCTCTCGCTGGCCCACGCGATCTCCGGCTGGCCCAGCGAATCGCGCGAGATCTGCGGCTGCCCCCAGCTCCGGGTCAGGAGCTCGCGCGCGCCGTGGCCCTGGACCACCGCGAAGATGCTGGCGACCGTCCCCGAATCGATGCGGACCTCGAGCGTGACGTCGGCGACGCCGGAGTCGAGCACCAGCTGATCGCGCACCCCCTTGTGGTCCTCCTTGAGCGCGGGGAGCCGGCGCTTGGCCTCGGCCACGCTGATCCCCGGCTGGATCTTGGCCAGCCCGCAGGGCGGCTCGATGTTCGGTCCGAAGAAGTCGGGCTTGAGCGGACGCGACGAGCCGCACGCGGCCGCGGTGGCGGCGACCAGGGCGAGCGCGACTCTCACCCTTCCTTTTTGCCGCGCTCCGGCCCGATCCACAAGCCGACCGGGCGCTCGGCCGGCTGTTGCGCCAGATCACCGCATCAGCGCGCGGATCGCGTCGCCCAGGATGGTCAGCGCCGAGCGCAGCTGGTCCTCGGGAAAGTAGGCGTAGGCGATGCGGAAGCCGTGGAGGTGAGGCTCGTCGATGTAGGCCGCCGACGCGTTGGACACGTGGATGCCGCGGCGCGCGAGGTGGGCCTCGAGCGCGGCGTAGTCGACCGAGCGCGGCAGCTCGAGCCACAGGGTCGGCCCGCCGCCCGGGTGGGTCCAGCGCACGCCGTCGGGCATCAGCTCGTCGAGCGCGGCCAGGCACGCCGCGGATCCGGGACATACCCATTCGTAGCGTCGCCGATCCGCGCTGCGAAGGGACAGCCGGAACTGCACGACCGGGACAGCGGGCGCCACTGCCGCACCACCGCGGCGACGCCGCTCTCCACAGATTCTTGCGCTGCGGGCGGCACAGCGGTTGCCACGCGGCGGCTGCGCGGTCGCATGGTACGTTCGCCGTGATGTCAGCTCGCAGTTTCGCCCTGACTCCCGGCAAGCGCGTCCTGTACCTGACCAAGGATCCCGACAAGATCCGGCAGCAGCTCGCAGGCCGCCTGACGCTGACCATGAACGACGTCGCGCCGGCCGATCTGCTCGATGACATCAACACCGACGTCATGACCCCGGCCTGGGTGTGCTTCGACCACGACCCCGCCGAGATCGCCAAGAACGCCTACGCCGGCCTGATCGTCGGCGGCCAGCGGCTGATCCCGCCCAGCGCGCTGCGCGACGGCGGCTTCGAGGTCATCGTCGCCGGCGCGCAGAAGGGCGTCGGCTCCAGCCGCGAGACCGCCGCGCAGTGCGAGGTGTTCTCGGGCAGCCGGCTCGCGATCGCGTCGTCGTTCGCGCCGATCCACGCGCGCAACAACATCAACATCGGCCAGCTGATGGGCGATCACGACATGCTGCGCCGGCTCGAGCGCGGCGAGTCGATCCCGCTGGCCGAGTTCACCGCCGGCCACGACGCGATCACCGCGCTGATCATCGAGAGCGGCGGCCTGTTGCCGTTCTGCGCCCGGCTCGCGCGCAAGGAGATCGCCGTGCCGCCGACCGGCACCGCGCCGCGGCCGATGAACCTGACCGAGAAGATCCTCGCCGCCAAGCTGCTCCCCGGCCAGGGCAGCCACGTCAAGCCCGGCGACGCCGTCCTCGTCAAGGTCGACGCCGGCTACTCGCACGAGTTCACCACCGCGCAGGTCGACAAGTTCCTGGTCGACGAGTACGGCGCCGGCTACCGGCTCGCCGACCCCGCCCGGTTCGCCGTGTTCGAGGATCACCTGATCTACGCCACCGGCGTCGCGGCGATGGCAAAATACGCCGACAAGATCGAGCAGCTGCGCGCGCTGCAGCGCCGGTTCGCCGCCGCGACCGGCGTGCGCAACTACTCCGCCGTCGACGGCGTCTCGCCCGGCATCTGCCACCAGGTCGCCCGCGAGCAGCTGATCGACCCCGGCGACTTCATCCAGGCCACCGACTCGCACACCTGCATGGGCGGCGCCTCCGGCGCGCTCGCCTGGGGCGTCGGCGCCACCGAGTACGCCGCGCTGATCTACTGGGGCGTAACGCCGATCGCCGTCCCCGAGTCGATCCGGTTCGAGCTCACCGGCCGCCTGCCGCCCGGCACCAGCGCCAAGGACGTCATGCTCCACATCCTCGCCACCTACGCAAAGCGCGAGGACACCCTCAACCGCGTCATGGAGTTCGGCGGCGACGGCCTGTTCGCGCTGTCGCCCGACGAGCGCGCCACCCTGGCCAACATGGCCACCGAGTGCTCGGCGCGGGGCGCCGTGATGGAGGTCGACGACACCATGCTGCGCTGGATCGCCGAGCGGCGCGGCGGCGACCCGGCCCGTCGTCACCCCCGATCCCGGCGCGCACCACGACGGCGGCGTCCACCGCATCGACCTCGCCCAGATCCGCCCCATGGTCGCCACCCCCGGCGACCCCGACCGCGGCATCGCCAGCGACCCCAAGAACGGCGCCCTCATCCCCGAGATCGGCCACGTCGCGATCGACATCGCCTACGGCGGCTCGTGCACCGCCGGCAAGCGCGACGACATCGACATGTACGCGCAGGTCATGGCCGAGGCCGAGCGCGCCGGCAAGCGCGTCGCCGACGGCGTCCGGTTCTACATCCAGTTCGGCTCGCAGGAAGTCGAGGCCTACGCCCGCGAGCGCGGCTACACCGACCTGTTCGCGCGCACCGGCGTCCAGGTCATCAAGCCCGGCTGCGGCGCCTGCATCGGCTGCGGCCCCGGCGTCAGCGATCGCCCCGATCAGGTCACCGTCTCCGCGATCAACCGCAACTACAAGGGCCGCTCCGGCCCCGGCCGCCTCTACCTCGCCTCCCCGCTCACCGTCGCCGCCTCCGCCGTCACCGGCAAGATAGTCGAGTACCACGACGGCATGTTCGGCACGCCAACCTGATGAGCCAGGGGCGAGGTCGCGAGCAACTGACGTCACCTGCCCGATCGGCGGGGCTGCGTGAGGCGGCCCCGGCTGCTGTGCGCGTTGCACCGGCGGGCGAGCGCCCGTAGAGTTGACGCTAGCCCATGAAGCCCCTGATGAACTACCTCGTCCCGACGGTCATCGAGCAGACTCACCGCGGCGAGCGTGGCTGGGACATCTTCTCCCGCCTGCTCAAGGACCGCATCATCTTCCTGGGGACCCCGATCAACGACGACGTCGCCAACGTCGTGATCGCGCAGCTCTTGTTCCTCGACTCCGAGGAGCCGGAGAAGGACATCATGCTGTACATCAACTCGCCGGGCGGCCACGTCTCGGCCGGCCTGGCGATCTACGACACGATGCAGTACCTGCACTGCGACGTCGCGACGATCTGCATGGGGCAGGCGGCGTCGATGGGCAGCTTCCTGCTCGCCTCCGGCACCAAGGGCAAGCGCTACGCGCTGCCGCACTCGCGCGTGATGATCCACCAGCCGCTCGCCGGGTTCCAGGGCCAGGCGACCGACATCGATATCCATGCCCGCGAGATCTTGAAGACCCGCGACACGCTCAACGAGCTGTACGCCAAGCACACCGGCCAGCCCGCCGACAAGATCAAGCACGACACCGAGCGCGACAACTTCATGTCGCCGGGCGATGCGAAGGACTACGGCCTGATCGACGAAGTGCTGACGACATTGAAGAAGCTGCCGCCCGTGAATGGCTAGGAGCCGTCCCTAGCGCGATCTCGGATATGGATCGCGCCGTCAAACGGCTGGTGTCGTACCCGGGTGTCGCTTGACATGAAGACCACGCGGATCTGCGGGTGCTCGGCGACCAGCTCGCGCGCCAGGTCGCGGCCCGACATCCCCGGCATCACCATGTCGGTGAGCACGATGTCGAAGGGCTCGCACCGCGCCGCGGCCAGCGCCTCGGGGCCGTTCGCCGCCGGCACGACGTGATAGCCGGCCTTGCGCAGCATCCGCTCGGTGAGCCGGCGCAGCTGGTCGTCGTCGTCGACCAGCAGCACGCGGCCGCGCGCGACCGGGCCGGTCATGAGCTCGCGGGTGTGCTCGGGCGCGAGGTCGGTCTCGGGCAGCGCGATCCGGAACGTGGTGCCCCGGCCGACCTCGGACGCGACGGTGATGTCGCCGCCGACGTGCTGCACGATGCCGTGGACGGTCGCGAGCCCCAGGCCCGTGCCCTTGCCGAGTGCCTTGGTGGTGAAGTACGGCTCGAACACGCGCGCTGCGATCTCGGGCGTCATGCCGCAGCCGTTATCGACGACCTCGATCGTCGCGTGGCGATCGCTCGCGCCGGCGCGGACCACGATCCGGCCGTGGCCGGTGATCGCGTCGCGTGCGTTGACCACGAGGTTCATCACGATCTGCTCGAGCTGCGACGGGTCGATCAGGACGTAGTGGCCGCCCGCGGTGACATCGACCACGAGGTCGACCTCGGGCCCGACGGTGCGCTGCAGCATCTTCTTCATGCTGACGACCAGGCGCGCCACGTCGATCACCTTGGGCTTGACCGCCTCGCGGCGGCTGAACGCGAGCAGCTGGCGGACCAGCTCGGTGGCGCTGCTCGCGGCCTGGCTGATCATCCGCGCGTCGTCGCGGGCCTCGGCCGCCGGCAGCGACTCCTCGAGCATGCCCGCGTAGTTGACGATGATGAACAACAGGTTGTTGAAGTCGTGGGCGATGCCCCCGGCGAGCTGGCCGATCATCGCCAGGCGATCCTGGTGCGCGGCCTTGGCCTGCTGCGCGCGCTCCTCGGTGATGTCGCTGATCACGATCACGGTCTCGCGACCATCGCCGGAGGTGTGCGCGTTGAGGATCAGGGTCGACTCCGGCGAGCCGACCGTGACCTGCTCGCGCAGCTCCGCGCCCACGATGCGATCGCACGGGATGTCGGCGATGTGCTCGATCGTCGCGTGCGGGCGGACCTCGCCGATCGTGCCGGCGCGCGCGGTCACCCACTCGTTGACCAGCAGGCACGAGCGCTGATCGTCGAGCACGACCACGCCGACCGGGAGGTTCTTGACCACGCGCTCGAGCCGCTGCCACTCGTCGTTCTGCACCACCTGGATCCGGCGCACCAGCATCGCGTTCTTGATCGCGAGCGCGGCCTGGCCGGCGACCGCGCACAGGAGCTCGAGGTCGCGCTGCACGAACACGTTGTTCACGGCCTGCGAGTCGAGGTGGATCACGCCGAGCCACTCGGTGACCGCGGCCTCGTAGAGCAGCGGCACCGCGACCAGCGACCGCACGCCCTGCGCCGACAGGCTCTCCGAGCGCTCGAGCATGCGATCGCCCTCGATCGCGGTGCGCAGGAACGGCTCGCGGGTCGCCATCACCTGGCTCAGCACGCTGGTCGACAGCGATGCCTCGACCGGCGCGCCGCCGCGGGTCCGCGCGACCATCGCGCACGGCGTCTTGGACTGCGGTCCGTACACGATGATCATGCCGCGGTCCGCGCGCAGCAGCTGGAAGCAGGTCTCGAGCACGCGCTCGAGCAGGCGATCGAGATCGTGCTCGACGCCGATCGCGCGGCTGAGCTCGACCACCGCGCGCAGCTTGCGCAGCTCGTCGGGCTCGCCGATCGCCAGCGGGGGCAGCCGCGTGGTCTCGTACCGCAGCCGCAGCGGGCCGATCAGCAGCTCGTCCCCGTCGCGCAGCGCGGCCGCGTCGATCTTGCGCGCGCCGACGAACGTTCCGCGCCGGCTGCCGAGGTCGCGCACCTGGTAGCCGCCGTCCGGCTGGCGGACGACCTCCGCGTGGTTGCGCGAGATCATCGGATCATCGAGCTGGACGTCGTTCTCGATGCCCCGGCCGATCGTGAGCCGCTCCCCGAGCTCGTGGCGGCGTTGTGAGTCGATCTGGATCAGCGCGGGCATGGCATGGCTCTGGTTAGTTGTTCTGGAGGGCCAGCGGCAGCTCGTCGATCAGCACTGCGCCGCTGGCAAAGCTCTTGCCGCAGGTGTCGGTCTCGATGCGCTGCGCGCACGTCGGATCATTGCTCTGCGCCAGCTCGTAGCGCGCATTGTTGGTGCTGTTGATGCAGCGCGCGCCGCTCGGAGTCCATTCCGCTTCCGGGAACCACGCCTGAGTATCAGCCTGAACCCCGACGTTGTCGTACAGGTTCAGCATCGTGCCGTCGATCGTGTTCGCCTTGCCGGTGCCGCAGTAATCGGCGCGCAGCAGGCGTACGCACGAGGTTAGCTGGTTGGTGTACCCCTTGAACGTCTTGTAGCCGAGCTCCACGCACTTCGCGATCGTCCTGTAGCGGCACGCCAGCGTGAACTGGGCGGTGCTCGGGCCGTAGCTCGCGGTGTCCGATCCGACCGTGCTCCACACCCCGGCGACCGAGACCGCCTGGATCGGCTGTGCCAGCAGGTCGAGGCCGCACAGCGGAGACCATCCGGTCGAGGTCTGATACGACATGCCGTAGAACCAGAGATCGGTGTTGGGCGTGGCCCCTGCCATCGCGCTGTCGATCCGTAGCTTGACCATCGCGCCGTTCGACGCGGTCGCGGTCCAGGTCGAGCCGACCAGGCTGACCCCCGACAGCGGGGGCGCGCTGGCCGAGCCTGCCTGGAGCGCCTTGCCGCTCGAGCTGGTGCCGTTCACACCGACGCCGGTGATCGTGGCACCGCTCAGGTTGGTGCCGTTCATCGAGATCCCGTTCATCGAGATCCCGTTCATCGAGATCCCGTTCATGCTGATGCCGTTCTGGGTGATCTCGCCGACCATGTCGTCGCTGGGAGATGCGCACGCGCTACAGGCCAGAGCTGCGGTCAGGATAGGTTTGAACATCATCAAGGGTCCTTTACTGCCTTCGGACTATCTAGCTATTCACAAATGTCCCGAGGAGTGCCGATCGGTTAGCGCCGGTTGCACTCGCGCGAGCCCTGCGATCGAGCGAATCGGCGAGGGCCCAGATGATCGAGGTAATGATCGGGTAGTCATCGCCGCGGCGTCGCACAGATCCGTAATCCTGCGGTCGGTTCGTGGATGATCGCGCTCGATTCGTTGCGATTTGAGAGATCTGCTGTCTTGCGATCGTGGTAGTAGCTACCACCTCGCGCGACATAGCTGCCGGGCCGCTCTCCGCGGGTCCACTCGAACGAGTTGCCGGCGGTGTCGTACAGTCCGTACGGGCTGATCGAGCCCGGGTGGCTGCCGACCTCGTCGGGGCCCATCAGGTCGCGCTCGTAGGTCTGATCGATGTTGGCATCGTCGCCTTCGAGCACGTGGCCGCTCGGCCCGCTCCCACTCGAGCTCGCTGCACAACCGTGCGCCCGGCACGCCGCCGCTGCGGTCGAGCCACGCGGAGTACGCGACCGCGTCGGTGGCCGAGATCCCGAGCACCGGCAGCTTGCGCCAGTCCTGGATCGCGTGGCGCTTGCGGCCGTCGTAGCGGATCGGTTCGCCCCAGCGCGCCGTGTACGTCCGCGAACTGGGCAGGAGCGTCAACCACCAGCCGTCGCCGCGGTGCTCGAGCTTGACGCCGCCGTTGAACCGCATCGGCAGGCTGGGCACCAGCTGGGCACGCTCGGACTCGGGCTGCGCCTCGACATAGTCGATCCAGTCGCCGAATGTCACCTCGTTGCGCGCGATCAGGTAGCCGTCGGTGCGGCGGAGATGCATCGGGACCGTCGACAGGAACGCGCGCCGCGTGTCCTCGTCGACCGCGCTGCCGTAGACGAACCAGCCCGGCGCGATGTAGACGTAGCCAGCCGGCACCGCGGCGGACGCCGGCGGATCGACCTCGAGCACGGCGGTCGCTTCGCCGTCGATGACCATCGGCTCGTGGACCGCGGCCCTGCCGGCCGCGATGATGTCGACGACGTGCGGACCGGCCGCCAGCTCGCGGCTCGCGCTGCCGACGCCGGCCGGCTGACCGTCGATCGCGATCGCGGCGCCGGCCGGGCCGCGCACGTTGATGTGGCCCGAGGCGCCCGAGTGCGCCCGGCGGCTGCCATCGGCGTCGTAGGCGACGAGCCGGCCGACCAGCTCGTCGCGCGCATCGGCGTCGCGCACCAGATCGGCCAGCGCGGCACGCTCGAGCAGGATGTCGCCCAGGAGGTCGCGCACGTCGCCGCGCGCCGGGTCCTTGGCCAGCGCGGCCTCGACGCCCCGCGATGCCGCGCGGTAGGTCCGCGACGCGATCGCGCGCTGGGCCAGCGTCCGCGCCCACAGCGCCTCGCCGGCGTCGCGATCGCCCCCGTCGAACGCCGCGAATGCATCGTGCGCGAGCTGGCGGCCGGCCCGGTCGGCCGCGCGCGCCCCGTCGACGTAGACCATGGCCGCGAGGCCGATCATCGCGGCCATGGCACCGCGCAGCCGCCAGGTCCGCGCCCGGCTCGCGCTCAGCGACGCGACGATGAACGCGCGCTCGAGCGGCGTGAGGTTGGCCGGATCGAGCGCCACCGCCTCGCCGAGCCGCGGCCCGCGCCACGTCGCGTCGGCGCGCCGGCCCAGCCGGTGCCACTCGGCGCAGGCCTGCGCGAGGCGCTCGCGGCGCACGCGGTCCTCGGCGTCGGCGTCGAGCCAGCCGCGCAGCGTGCCCCAGCCGCGCACCAGCACCTCGTGCGCGAGCTCGTAGGTCGCACCGGCCTCGCCGTCGTGCGCCACCACCAGCCGGCCGGCGACCAGGGCGGTCACCGCGCCCTTGGTCCCGTCGCTGACCGCGAGCTCGGCCTCGGTGCGCGCCACGCGGGTACCGAGCGACGTCACCAGCCGGAGCAGCACGCGCCGCGCGTGCACGCGATCGGCCGGCGGCATCCCGGCGATCACCGTGTCGCCGTGGCGCGCCAGCGCCCCCGCGACGCCGCCCATCGTATCGAGCGTCGCCTGCGTGATCAGCCCGCGCTCGCGATCGCGCGCCTCCCACAGCTCGGCGAGCGCGAACGACAGCAGCGGCAGTCCACCGCCGCCGGCCTGGGCGGTCGCGTCGACCAGCTCGCCGATCATCTCGTCGGACTCGAAGCTGACGTTGGTCGCCGCCGCGGGTCCGGTGATCACGTCGCGGATCCGCTCGGGCGGCAGCGGCCGCACGAAGTACAGCACGCGCGCCAGCTCCTGGCCGAACCGCGGCAGGGCGATCAGCTTCGACAGGAAGTCGGCGCGCACCGTCGCGATCAGCCGCACGCCGGTCACTCCCTCGCTGACCCGGGCCAGCGCGGCATCGAACGCGGCGACCTCCCCCGGCTCGCCCACCGTGACGAGCTCCTCGAGCTGATCGACGAACAGGATCAGGCCGTCGCGGCCCGCCCGGTGATGCAGCTCGCGGCCCAGCGCCTCGGGCTCGGCGGCGATCCGCGCGGCGAGCGCAGGGTCCTCGAGCGCCGCGGCCAGCGCGGCCAGCGGCCGGCGGCCGGGCACCAGCGTCAGCGCGCGCCACGAGCGGCCCCCGCCGAGCGCCCCGTCGACCACGGCCGGCACCACCCCGGCGCGGCACAGCGACGACTTGCCGACCCCGGAGTCGCCGGCCACCACCACGACGGACTCTGTGCGCAGCCGCTCGATGATCGAGCCGACCTCGAGCCCGCGGCCGAAGAACACGCTGCGGTGCGACGACTCGAACGGCCGGAGACCGCGGTACGGATTCTCGTCGAGCCGAGCGCCCGCGGCGCCGACCGCGGTCAGCCGCTCGACCGCCTCGCGCAGCTCCTCGCCGCTGGCGAACCGCTGCTCCGGATCGCGCGCGAGGCAGCGGGCGACCAGCGCCGCCACCCGCGGCTCGGTGTCGAGCGCAGGCGCATCGCGCTCGCCGATCACGTCGCCGAGCTCGGCGAGCCCGACCCCGGCGAACGGCGGCGTGCCGCTGATCAGCTCGAACAGCACCGCGCCGACCGAGTAGACATCGGATCGCCGCGTCGGCGGATCGCCGCGCCAGACCTCGGGGGCCATGTAGTCGGGCGTGCCGGCCATGCCCGGCGCGGTGTCATCGACGCCCTCGCGCAGCACGCGCGCGAGCCCGAAGTCGACCAGCTTGGCGACTCCCTCCTCGGTCATCATCACGTTGCCCGGCTTGATGTCGCAGTGCACCACGCCGCAGCGATGCGCCGCCGCGAGCCCGCGCCCCAGGTCGATCGCGATCGCCAGCGCCTTCGCCCACGGCATCGGCCGCGGCACGTCGGACAGCGCCGTACCTCGCACCAGCTCGCTCACGATGTACGGCCGGTCACCCAGCTCGCCGACCCGATAAATGCTGACCACGTTGGGATGCTGGATCCGTGCCGCGGCCCGCGCCTCCATCAGGAACCGCTGCCGCGCGGCCGGCTCGGGTGCAGCACCGATGAACTTGATCGCGATCGGCCGCGCCAGCACCGTGTCCTCGGCGA